>CALEIY010000206.1 GCA_937898665.1 Candidatus Bathyarchaeota archaeon
GGCCGCCACTATGCGTCCAAGGGCGTCGCTCTTCATTATGCCGCTGCCGCTGGCGGCTCCGACGTAGATGAGGCCTGGAATCGACTCGACGATGGGATTTCCATCGAATGAGTTGACAGCATATTGGCCAGCCCACATATTCACGGGTCTCAGATCCCTGAAGCAGGGTAGATACTTCATCAGTATGGGGTAGATGTCGTCCTTGTAGTATTCCAGCTCGGGCTGTGGATCGTCCTCCAGGGCGAAGGCCCTGCCGATCTCATCGGAGCATCCCACCCATACGCTTCTCTCATAGGGCTCGACCTTTAGGAAGAGCCTTGACTTGGGCAGTATGGTGAAGGGGAGCACTCGATATTGGTTGAAGCCCTCGATGTTGAATAGTTTGTTTAGCTTCTCGTCGCTTAGCACGAAGATCTGCCTCTTCTTCGGCCTCATACAGGGGTCAAACCCTATAGGCTCTAGGAGTCTACCGGCCCAGGCTCCCGTCGCCACCACCGTCGTCTCGGCCTCTATGACACCCTTATCGGTCTCGACGCCTTTAACTAGGGGCTCCTGCCATACATGGGGCTCTCCTGGGATGCCGAGCTCCTCCATGGCGCCGAGCAGAAGCCTCTTGGCCTCCACCTTGTAGTGAATCTCCCCTCCAAGCTTTAGGAACATGGATTCATAGCATTTCACCAGCGCCTCGGCCCTTAGACATCCGCAGTTATATGCGAAGAGGCCGATGTCGATGGGTGGAAGCCCCATCAACTCAGCCTCCTCGTCCCCCTCGAAGCGGGTCACTAGATCGGGGATCATCTCCTCCAATTCGTCTCGCTGATAGGTTCTTAGCCTCACCCCATCTCGCTCCATTTCCCTAACGGCGTCCCTCACCCTATTGAACTGCTCCTCACTTAGGAGCCATAGATAGCCTGTGAAGGCGAGCCTGAGATTATACCCCTCCTCCTCTAGGTGTTTGAAGAACTTGATGGTTGAGGAGGCCAACGCCCTATTCGTCTCCGAGGTGAAGGCATCCCTAAAGACAGCCTCGCTTTTAGCGGTATTCCCCTCACCCGGCCCCCTAAGCCTCTCAATGACCACAACCCTCTTCTCAGGGTTCTCAGCCTTTAGGTGATATGCGGAGCTAAGGCCGAGAATCCCGGCGCCTACCACCAATATGTCGCAGCGCATATCAAGATGAGAATTACGCTCACCCCTATAACCTATTCCCTCGACGAGGCCTTCAATGTGATCTTAAACCCTTAAAATGGTTGACGCTCATCTCAAATGATGATTAAGGCTGTCCAGCATAGGCTCCTAGGCCTATTCAAGATAGCCAAGTCATTTCTCATATATGATGAGGAAATCGCCGTCGCCGTCGACGCCGGTCACTCGAGTTGGTGTGCCAGGAGGATCGTGGAAGCCTTAAGGGAGGTGGGATTAACCCCAGGGGATTTGAAGCTCTGCGTCCTCACTCATAGACATTGGGATCACAGCGGCGGCGTCAGGGCGTTGAAGGAGATGACCGGATGTGAGGTTGCGATCCATGAGGGCGATGCCGAGGCGTTGGGCAACGTCATCGATCATCGACTGAGAGATGGGGAGGTTATCCCCCTTCTAGGTGGGATAAGGGTGATCCATGTTCCAGGGCATACCCCTGGAAGCATCTGCCTCCTCCATGGCGACAGCCTCATAGTGGGGGACGCCCTCATCGGCGGGAGGAGGGGGCTAAAACCTCCAGCCTCAATCTACTGCGACGACTATGAGGAGGCCCTGAGAAGCCTGGAGAGATTGAGAAGCCTAGATTTTGAGGCCGTCTACGTGAGCCATGGCGTTGACAGGGTTAAGGGAGGTAAGGGGGCCCTCATAGAGCTTTTGAACCGCCTCGGATCAGCTTCATAAACCCAGAGGATTATCGTTATCCGAGATGTTGAAGCAAGTCTTAGAGATATATGAGCTGCTGGATGGCCCAGACGCCTCCGGAGAGAGGGTTGAGGAGCTCCTGAGATCAAGGGGTTTGGAGGAGATCGAGGTGCAGCATATCGAGGGCGAGCGAGGGGAGACAGACTTCGTGAAGATAAAGATACCGGGCATAGAGGGGAAATCCTCCGGGGGATCAGCTCCAACCCTCGGCGTCATAGGCAGGCTTGGGGGGGTGGGGGCGAGGCCGAGGCTCATAGGCATAGTCTCCGACGCCGATGGGGCGATAACAGCGCTGTCCGTCGCCCTGAAGCTCGCCGACATGGCCCGTAGAGGGGAGAGATTGATGGGAGATGTCATCGTCACAACGCATATCTGCCCGAGGGCGCCCACCATCCCCCATAAGCCCGTCCCCTTCATGGGCTCCCCAGTCAGCATCTCGAGGATGCTCAGCCTAGAGGTCGACGACGAGATGGATGCTATATTATCGATAGATGCCACCAAGGCGAATAGAGTAGTGAAGTGGAGGGGATTCGCCATAACGCCGACGGTTAAGGAAGGCTGGATACTGAAGGTGAGCGACGACCTCCTCGACATAATGGAACGGGTAACCGGACGCATACCACGGGTCTGCCCCATAACAACACAGGATATCACCCCCTACGGAAACGGTTTGGATCATATCAACAGCATGCTCCAACCAGCGACGGTGACAGATGCCCCCGTCGTAGGCGTCGCCATAACAACCGAGGTCCCCGTAGCCGGATGCGCCACGGGGGCCAACCACGTCATCGACCTCGAGGAGGCGGCCCGCTTCACCCTTGAGGTGGCGAAGGACTACGGCAGAGGCCTCTGTAAATTCTACGATGAGGAGGAGTGGAGCATCATCCTCAAGCGCTATGGGCCTTTGAAGCTGCTTCAAACACTTGGACGGGGGGTAGCTTAGGCCTCTCTGGGGGCGGCCTCAGGTTTCAGCCTCATCGCCATCCTCCATGACAGGATTAGAGGGGGTAGTGAGGGGAGTAGAAGCCATATCTCAGGCCTTGAGATATCCTCCATCCAGCTCCACTCCTCCCCGACGATGAGGGAGTCAAGGCCGTTAGCCCCAGCTATCAGGAGGTAGAGGACGGCGAATATCGCTGAGAGGAGGGTGGCCACCAATAGATAGCCCATCGACTCATATCTCCTCCAGGATGTTGATGAGGCTATGTATAGCAGACCTATGACGAGGGCCGATAGGCCGCTGAATATATCTCGGGGCATCCACCATGGAGAGAGCTCCCCGAGATGGGGGGTGAGGCCGGAGAGAAACTCCATCAGGCCTATGATGAGATAGAGGACTCCGAGGAAGGCGGCGTAGATGGCTATCCCCCTATTAAGCCTCAAGGCTTCAGCCAAGCCCCATCAAACCTCCTATCACGACTATTAGAAGCGCGATGAGATATGCGAGAATCAATCCATAGATCACTGTGAATAGTGTCCACTTTATTGAGTTCGTCTCCCTGTAGATTATGCCGACGGTTGCCAGGCAGGGTATGTATAGGAGGGTGAAGGCCATGAAGGCGAAGCCTGTGAGGGGTGTGAAAACCCCAAGTTCGACGATGCTTCTCTGAACCTCCTCGATTTCAGCCTCCTCCCCGAGACCGAAGAAGACGGCGAAGGTTCCAACGACGATCTCCTTCGCTATGAATCCGAAGAATAGGGCGACGGCCCCCCTCCAATCGAAGCCTAGGGGCCTAAATAGGGGTTCAAGCCATCTACCCAGGGTTGCAATGTAGGACTGATCCAGGGGTGCACCCCACGGATGTGAAGAGAGAAGCCAGACGACGATTATACCGAGGAATATGATCGTCCCAGCCTTCCTGAGGAAGAGGATTCCCCTCTCATACATGTGTGTGAGGGTGCTTCTAAGGGTTGGCCTCGCATAATTTGGTAGTTCTAGGATGAAGGGGGCACGCCTCCCCCTCCTAAAGTATGGTATTAGGGCCTTGAAGATCAAAGCCATCAGAAGCGCCAATACTATGCTGAGGAGATACATTGTGAAGACGGCCATGGAGGCGTATGCCCCCAAGACGGCTCCAGCTATCAATACATAGACGGGTAGGCGGGCGCTACAGGTGATGAGGGGATTCACACAGATCGTTAATATCCTATCCCTCTCAGAGGGTATGGTTCTCGTCGCCATGACGCCTGGTATATTACATCCGAATCCTAGGAGGAGGGGGATGAAAGACCTCCCCTGTAGGCCGAAGGGGCGTAGAATCTTATCCACGACGAAGGCTGCCCTGGCGAGGTATCCGCTGTCCTCAAGGAGTGCTAGGCCAAAGAATAGGAAGAAGATCGGGGGGATGAAGACTAGCACCCCTCCAAGGCCTCCGCAGATGGCGTCTGAGACGAAGGCTGACCACCACTCATTCCCTATGATGGATGAGGCGAACTCTCCAAGCCTTGAGAAGATGATGTCTATCAGGTCTGAGAGGGGGGCTGAGACATCGAAGGTGAATCTGAAGAGGGCCCACCATAGGGTTAGGAATATCGGTATGCCTAGATACCTATTGAGGAAGGCCTCATCTAATAGGTCTGAGAGGGTGAGGGGTCTCGCACCCCTAAATACCTTTGAGAGTATCTCACCTATCACCCTATACCTCTCCTCGGCCATCGCAACCTCAGGCTCCTCCCCTAAAACCTCCCTAACGCTCATCCAATCACCTCCCTCAGCTCCCCCATGAGGCCCCGCTCCTCGATGAGCCTCATCACCTCCTTATCCCCCTCGATGATCTTTATCGCCAGCCATCTGGCGGGATACTTCTTGGTGAGGTTCTCATCCCTCTTCAGTATATTCCCGATTCTCTCGATGAGCTCCTCGATATCCTCCCTATATCTCACCCTGGCCTTTACCCCCCTCTTAGATGCCTCAACTATGGCATCCTTAAGCTCCTCCATCCCCACCTTGACCGTGGCGATGGTTGGGACGACTGGGACGCCGAGGAGCTCCGAAAGCCCTTTGACATCTATCTCATATCCTAAACCCTCGGCGATGTCGCTCTTGTTGAGGGCGATGACGAGGTTCGCTTCAAGCTCCAGGAGCTGTAATGTTAGGTATAGGTTTCTCTCCAGGTTTGATGCGTCCACGATGTCCACGACGACATCCGGCCTCTCCTCAACTATATAGTTCCTAGCGATCAACTCGTCTATTGAGGCTGCTGTCAGGCTATAGACCCCTGGCAGGTCTATGATCCTCATTGTGACTCCCTTGTGGATGCATCTACCCTCCTTCTTCTCAACGGTCTTGCCAGGCCAGTTCCCGACGTGGGCCCTGCCCCCAGTTAGGTTGTTGAATATGAGGGATTTGCCCACATTCGGATTCCCTATTAGGGCTACCTCTATCTCCTTCATGGAGGGACACACTCCACGATTATCCTCATCAATACGCCTCGACCGAGGGCGACCCTCGATCCCTTAACCTCGACGAGGGCTGGCCCAGAGGGCCCTGACTTCAAAACCCTCACCCACTCACCCTTGAGGAATCCAAGCTCCGACAGCCTCCTGATGAGGCCTCTCCCTCCCCTCACCTCCACGACCCTAACCATCCTATTCTCGGGCGCTAGGCCTAGTGGTATCCTCATCTCACTACACCGGCTTGACGTAGACCCCCTCAGCCTCGTCGAGCCTCAGGCTGAGGTTGTATCCCTTCACCAGCAGCTCAATTGGGTCTCCAAGCGGCGCCCTCCTGACGACGGTTATCCTCGTACCCCTCACCAATCCCATGTCTAACAGCTTCCTCCGCTCCTCCCCCCTCCCCTCTATCCTCGATATTATCCCGCTCTCCCCAGGGTTTAATTCGCTCAGCCTCCTCTCCAACTCTTAGGGGATAGGGATGTTAGATTCATTTATAGGAAACCCTAAAGTATTTAGAATCAATCAGCGTCGTCGAAAATTATTTGATTTTAGCTTCCTATCCTCCTCCTTGCAGTAACTCTTGAAGAGTTCCATCCATCTAGATATGAATCTTGGGCGATCTGGGGCGTTGGTTAGGAATTCGACGAATCTGGAGAATTGGAGGATCGTCTTCGGATCGAGTTGATGCTCCAGGATGTGGGCGTCCCTCCTGGCGATCTCCTCTGGAACCTGTATGAGCCTTAGGAATTTGAGGAAGGTCTCATGTCTACTACTTATGGCTGCCGCTATCTCAGCACCCTTCTCCGTCAGGGTTACGCCGCCATACTTCTCGTAGTTCACCAGCCCCCTGGATGAGAGCTTCCTCATCATCTCCACAGCGGAGGAGGGTTGAACCCCCACCTCCCTAGCTATATCCCTTATCCTCGCGTAGCCCTTTCTCGCCGTGATCTCATATATCGCCCTGAGGTAGTCCTCAGCCCTCTCCGTCAGCTCCACATCCATCGACGCTCATAAAATTTAAGCATACCTAAATTTATTACCTCAACCATCGGTGGAGATATATCAGGCTGTGGGTATAAATCCCCAGAGCTGAGATGTTTAAGCGTATACTCATCGCCATAGATGGCTCCGAGCCTTCTAAGAGGGCTTTAGGCTATGCGGCTGAGCTGGCTGAGAAGTGGGATGCGGAGCTCCTCATGCTCACCGTGGTGCCGAGGGTGATGCTCCCCGTCTTCTCCGATGAGGGATTCGGGGCGACACCCCTCACCTCCGCCGCGGGCTTCGGAGACTATCAGGAGAGGCTGAGAAGGCTCTACGAGGATGCACTGAGAGGAGCCGAGGAGGAGGTTAGGGCTAATCATCCACAGCTTAAGCTGAAAACCAGACTTGAGGAGGGAAGGCCATCAACGACGATCGTGAAAGTAGCCGAGGAGGAGGATGTAGACCTAATCGTCATCGGCAGCAGGGGAATCGGAGGAATAACGGGCTGGATACTTGGAAGCACAAGCAGGAAGGTCGTCGACCTCTGTAAGAAGCCCGTCCTCGTCGTGAAGTAGAGGCGAAGCTCCATGGAGGAGCTGGAGGCCCTCAGAAGGGCTGGAGCCATAGCCTCCCAGGTGAGAAAGAGGGTTATAGGCTTAGTTAAGCCTGGGGTTAAGCTCATAGACATCTGCGAGAGGGTGGAGCAGTGGATAAGGGAGCTAGGAGGAGAACCAGCCTTCCCCTGCAACGTCGATGTGGATCACGTCGCCGCCCACTATACACCCCCCATAGACGATGAAACAAGGGTTTCCGAGGACTCCCTGGTTAAGGTGGACATCGGCGTCCACGTGGAGGGCTATATAGCGGACACGGCCGTCACCATCTGCCTCAATCCAGAGCTGGAATATCTTGTCGAGGCTGCGGAGGAGGCCTTGGAGGAGGGTATAGCAGCCATAAGGGCCGGCGTCAGAGCCTCGGAGGTGGGCGCAGCCATAGAGGAGGCCATGAAGCGGCTGGGAGCCAGGCCTATAAGGAATCTAACCGGCCATAAGGTCTCACGGTATATCCTCCACGCCGGCAGCGTGATCCCAAACGTCTCATCGATGCTGGAGAGACATCGACTGGAGGTAGGCGAAGTTTACGCCGTGGAACCCTTCTCGGTTCCCAGGGAGGCTGACGGCGTCGTCATCGATGGGCCGCCGAGCAACATCTACATCTACAGGAAGAAGCGATCCGTCGGCGGCCTGGCTAAGAGGATGCTGCGACATATACAGGCGGAGTATAGAACCCTCCCCTTCGCCTCCAGATGGGTTTTAAGGGTCTTCCCAGGGATGGAGGGCCTAGAGGCCTTCGAGCAGCTTCTACGGGTCGGCTGCCTATACTCATATCCCCAGCTTCTGGAGAGAAGCCATGCCCCAGTGGCGCAGGCTGAGCATACGGTGATCGTCACGGAGGAGGGCTGTGAGGTTACCACCGTCTAGACCTCTTCTCCCTCCGATGTATGCGAGTTATGGTGAGAACCCCATCACAGTTGGGGCAGGGTTCATCCTCCTTGAAGACATAGTCACCCCGCTTAAAGCCTCTAACCTTCTTAAATCCACATTTGGGACACTCCAGGGTTGTGACGACCTCGACTCGGGGTATTAGGGGCTTCCTCACAGTCGTCACCCTAGACCTGAAGATCATGTAGCCCATCGCCGCGAAGCCCGTTGAACCAAGCAGTATATAGTAGTTGGCGTCTTCGGTTCTCCCCGATGCGATGGCCTCGAAGCCTAGGTATAGGCTGAGGAGGGAGAAGGCTCCGATTATGATGACGGCTATGAAGGTCCCCCAGGGGAAGCCGACGCTTGGTATAGCTCCCTCACTACTCATGGCGTTCACCTATTGCGCTATCCCCATGGTGTTCCCTATTCCAGCGACTATCACCATGTCCCCCTCGTGGGTTCTCTCCAGGATCAGTCTCTGAACCGCCTCCACGGCCTTATCCGCGGCGTCAAAGAGAGCTGGCGGCATGGGGGCGACGACCTCCGTGATATCCTCCTTCACCGCCACGGCGTAGAGGGGGACATCATACTCCTTAGCCGCCTCCTCGATCTTATACTTCTCAACTCCCACGCCGCCTATGGCGGCGCCTATCCCCTCGGCAACTGAGCCTGTTTCCTCCCCCTCCAGTTTTCCAGCTGCGTCGATGGTGATTATAGCCTTAACCTCCCTCCCCCTCTCCCTCAAGATGTTCCTTATGGCGTCGCCTGGCTTCCCCACGTTTCCTCCAGGCCCCTTCGCCTTCAAAACGATTAGGGTTCTCCCCTCCCAGGGAACCTCCGCTGCGACTATGTCCTTGGCCACCTCCCTCTTCTCATATCCCCTCATCAGCTTCGCCGCCACGAGGGCTCCTACGCCGTCGCCGATGGGCATACCCTCCCTAAAGGCCTGAAGCGCGGCGGAGTAGGCTTCGATCTCCCTCATTAGGAGGGGGAGGAGCATATGTATCTGCATGATGATGTAGAGGTTCATCGTCTTCTTCCCCAACAGGTAGAAATGCCTGATCACCTTGTAGTAGACGTTAAGGGCTAAAGCCGCCTCCAGGAGATTCTCAAGGTTGTTCAGCTCGCTCTCTGAGGCTCCTGGAGCCATGGCTCTAACCTCATCCTCGAATTTGCTCTCCCTCACGTTGAGGAGTTGCTCCAGCTTCCAGACGATGCCGGCGGGATCTAGGCTTACGGGCTGTATGAAGAAGTGTTCAAGAAATCGCTCCACGTCGGGCGTCGGATCCCTATCGGGCTTTCCGATCTCCTTTATCGCCTCTATAGATATCCTCTTACCCTCATCTCTGAGAGTCTTAACCCTCCTAAGTGTTCCCTCCACCTGCTTCAGCATGGTGATGCTCTGAATCCGCTGGGCGTAGAGGAGATAGAGGAGGAAGGCGGCGCTGAAGATGATCTGGACGAGGACTCCGATATCGCTTCTAGGCGGAGTGAATTGGGAGGGCTGTTGTAGCATTGCGACCAATCCACTTGAACCTCTACGCCGTTATAAATTTTCATTAAGGTAACAACCCTTTTAATGAAGCTATCGGGTTCTCCATATACTAGGATGCTCAGCTACGCCGTCAAGAGGCTGATTAGGGGGCCTTCCATCTTCATCGCACTATTCCTCAGCGTTCTTCTAGCGGTGACACTCTTCTCAGGCATCGTTCAAGGCTCGGATGCTGTGGCGTACTCCATGATATCGAAGGCCCTCGGAGCCGTAAACATCGACATCGAATCCTGGGCGGAGCAGAGGAATATCACCCGCCTGGCGATAGCGAGAATGGAGAATGCCTATAGGGGGGTAAAGGGCGTAACATGGGTTGAGCATCTCATAAGATGGGAGGTCGACGTCAACGTATCGGGATGGAATGAGACGTTAACCTTCAAGCTCATCGCCATCCCCGAGAACTCGACGCTGCTCCAAGGCCTCTCAGGGGTCGAGGAGCTGGAGGATGGTAAGGTCTACATCGAGGAGGGCTCCCTAAACGCATCGAGCTTCAAGCCTGGTGAGAATGCGACGATCAAGATACTCACCTACAACCCCTATAGCCCCCCCGACTTCCAATCCCGCCACTTCACCCTCCCCATCGGAGGGGTGGTTGAACTCAGCGAGGAGGCCTTCTCACTGGCCATGGGGCGCTACCCCTACTATCTGAGATATGTCATCCTCGGCGAGGGCATTGAGAGGAGGCCTCCTCATAGACTTATAATAGTCACAGAGGGGACGCTTAGGAAATACCTCCTTCAACCGATATACGATGAGAGACGCAGACCCGCAAGGGTCTTCATCGCCGCCTTCTTCCTCCGCCTAGAGAGGGGGAAACTGATAAATCCATGGGACATCGAGGGGTCGAGGCATAAGATCCGCCTGGTCTACGAGGAGATCAACACGCTGGGAGTGAAGTATAAGTATCTCCCCCTCAACTACCTTGACAGCCTCCTAAACTCCATAGAGTCCTATACGTCGGGCATGAAGACGAACACCCTCATGATCACGCTTCCAGTCTTCTTCACGGCCTGGTATCTGGGCGCCACAGTCTCGGAGATATCGCTGGGCGTGAGGAGACGTGAGATCGGCCTCCTCTTCACCAGGGGCTTAAACCATCGACAGGTGATGTTCATCCTCCTCCTTGAGGCCTCCCTAATAGGCCTCATAGCCGGCATCCTGGGCATCCTCCTGGGAGCCGCCTTAGTCCCCCTAGTTCTTCCAGGTATATCCCTCCTCGACAGTCTTAGAAGCCTTTCACCGCCTACGATCCTCCTATCCCTCCTCTTCAGCGGAGCCCTCTCAGTTCTGGCTGTCTATACCCCCGCGAGGAGGGCTACGAGGATAAGCGTGGTCGAGGCTCTCAGGATATACCGCGAGGAGGAGGAAGAGGTGGGGTCATGGCATGAGCCTCTCCTAGCCCTCGGCCTAGGAACCTATAAGATAGTGATGATGCTCCTCGGCCTCAGCGTTGAGAAGTTCAGACCCATAATCGGGAATATTCTAGTCTTCATACTCTACTCCACGTGGTGGGGCGTTGACTATATTCTCTCCTATATAGGCCCTATCCTCTTCTTCTGGGGCTTCATAAAGCTCCTAGTTCAGTTCTCACCCTGGCTTCAGAGTGGAATAAGCTTCATAGCCCGCTGGATCATAGGCGACGTATCCAGATACTCCTCGACGAGCGCAAAGCGCTATGCGAAACGCTTGGCATCCTCAGCCTTCATGGTGGCCTTAATCCTCGGCTACGCGGTCTCCGTCATCGGAAGCGCGGCCAGCACCCAGGACTTCGTTGACAGGGTGACGATGTCCATGGTGGGCGCAGACGCATCGGTCTGGCTCTTCTCAAGGAAAGGGGCTGAGGAACTGGCCGATAGGATCGAGGAGCTCCCGGGGGTGAGGAACGCCACGGTTGAGGTATGGTTCGAGGCGGAGAGCTCCCTTGGAAAGATACCCATCAGGGCGATAGAACCCCTGGAGTGGAGTCAGGTCGCATATATGGAGCCTGGATGGCTTGAGGGTGAGAACATCTTCGACAGGATGAATAAATCTAGGGATACGGCCATCCTGGAGAGGGGGGCGGCTGAGAGGCTTGGCGTCGACCTAAATGAGACCTTCCTCATCAAGCTGAAGTATAGGGTCTACCCCTTCCAGATCGTAGGATTCTTCGGCCAAAAGCCTAGGGGAAACTGGAGGATTCAGAATCCAACCCTCTATGTCCACAGGGACTTCCTGAAGCATGTGAAGGAGAAGTATATCAGGCAGGTTAGAATCCTGGTGAAGCTGGAGGAGGACGCCGATCTCAAGGCCTTCAAGGAGGCCGTTGAGGAGCTCGACCCAAACGTCGACGAGGTAAATGTGGCTGAGGAGAGGATCAGGGAGGCGAGGGAGAACATCTTCCTCATGGGTCCAAGGAGGGTTGAAGAGCTCGGCGTCGTCTTCTCAGCCATCGTCTCCTCCGTCGGCGTAGCCCTCATAACGTTGACGATGCTTCGAAGCCGATGGAGAGAATTAACCATCCTCGCAACGAGGGGATTCTCCTGGAGGCAGATCGCCGCATCACTCATCCTAGAGATGCTGAGCGTCATCCTCATATCCACAGCCATAGGTATGGCTGTGGGCTACATCATCCTGAGAAACGAGACGATCCTATTTAACGAGGCTGTAGCCACATATATACTGCGCCGAATAATATTCCCCACGGCATCCTGGATGGGAGTACTCTCCATCGCCCTCACCATATCCCTCTCCTCCATACTACCCATCATGGTGGCTGCTAGAATCGTAAGCAGGAGGCCCGTGTTGAGGATAGAGGAGTGATCGAGATGTCACCCGCAGTGATAGTTAAGGATTTGATAAAGGTTTACAAGCTCGGCTCCGTGGAGGTTCAGGCTCTAAGGGGTCTGAACATGACCGTTGAGAGGGGAGAGATGGTCTCCCTGATAGGCCCCTCCGGCTCCGGTAAGACCACTCTCCTAAACATCATAGGGGGGCTGGACACGGCGACGGCTGGCTACGTGAAGGTCTTCGACATCGAGGTGACAAAGCTGACTCCTCCCGAGCTCGTCGAGTATCGCCGCAGAACGGTGGGCCACGTCTTCCAGACCATGAATCTCATACCGACGCTGACGGCCGCCGAGAATGTGGAGCTGCCGATGATGGCCCTCGGCATCCCAAAGGAGGAGCGCCGAAAACGGGTTGAGGAGCTCATCGATATCGTAGGCCTTAGACATAGGATGAATCATAAGCCGGGGGAGCTGAGCGGAGGGGAGCAGCAGCGAGTCGCCCTGGCGGCGGCCCTGGCGAATGATCCACCGCTGATCCTGGCCGATGAGCCGACGGGGGAGCTGGACACCGTGAACGCCAGGATCGTCGTCGACTATCTACGCCGAGTTAACGAGGAGATGGGTAAGACCATCATCATGGTCACCCATGACCCAGCCGTGGCCCGAGTTGCGGATCGCATCCTCCGCATAGAGGATGGCGTCATAAAGGCCGAGGCCCCGCCGATAGGGGAGGAGGTCACGGGGCCAGCATCCTACGCCGAGATGCTGAGGGGGCGCATCACAGAGATCAAGGCTCAGCTAAAGAGACTCGAAGACGAGTTTAGGGAGGGCAGGATCAGCGGGGATGAGTATGCTGAGAGGAGGAGCAAGCTGAAGAGGACGATGGAGGTTTTAGAGGAGGAGCTCCATAAGCTCGGGATAGTTCACTAGAAGCGTTGGGGGTTACCAGCTTCCGCGGCTTCGCGTAGCCGAAGACTACACTACCACCGCGGACGGAGCGCGGTTTAACTTCCGAGTTCGGAATGGGTTCGGGTGGTTCCCGCGCCCTTTGGCCGGTAACCCCCAAATGGTGGAGGGAGGCTACTCTTTAAACCTTTCGCCGAGATACCGGAACTCTATGACCCATATCTGCTGCTCATCATCCCAGCTGTGATAGATGTCGAGCCAGGCTTTCCTAAACTCCCCTAGACTTTGGAAACCCTCTCTATGGGCATCCTCCTCCGTCATCTCCCCAAGACGCTGAGGATAGATCCTCAGAACCCTAACCCGATCGGGGAGCAGCCTCCGGCCGACTCTCAGAGGGTAGATGCCTCCAACCCTCAGCCTCGGCCTCCTAAGCCTCCTTGTCTCGGTCTTGAGACCTCTCCTGATGAGGGGTATGAAACGCCACTTGAAGGAGATGCTCAACCCATAGGGGATTAGGCATAGAGGATATAGGGATGACGCCTCTCGGGCAACCTTTATTAGGTTAAAGATGTCTCGATGAAAATTGGTGGGGCCGTGGTCTAGCCAGGTATGACGTCGGGCTCCAGAACAGATTTGGGTTTACCGACCCCGATTGGGGGATGAGGAGGTTTTGGAGCGGAAACCCGAATGTCGGAGGTTCGAATCCTCCCGGCCCCACCAT
>CALEIY010000207.1 GCA_937898665.1 Candidatus Bathyarchaeota archaeon
GTTTATTATGGCTTCTCCGGGGCTGGGAGGCCTGTTTAGGGTGTCTTGAGGCGAGGTTAGGGTTCGTCGTCTGGCCAGGTGAGGCTCCAGGCTGCGAGGAGAAGCCATGCTACTGGGCCTAAGCCCCACCTGAAATGGCTTCCTGGTAAACCCAGTTTACCGGGGATGGAGAGGGCGCTTTTAGGGCTTCTCGGAGGCGGTGAGCCCCTGGTGCCTGAGGCACCGCATTTATCAATTGGGATGGAGCCCCCAACTGGAGTGAAGCTGATCGCAGGCTATCTGGGCTTCGCCGGAGCCATCTTGTTAGCGATTGGCTTAATCCTAGAGTGGCTGGGATTGAAGGTCTCTTCTGGATTCGGGGCGCTTTTCAGCGTATTTGGGATTTTAGCCGTGGCTTATCTCGCCGTCGCCTACGGCCTCTGGAATCTGCAGGCTTGGGCGTGGTGGATAGCCGAGTTCCTATGCCTAACCTCGATACTCTCCTCGCTCAGCCTGACGAGGCTCGGCATGGAGATCCAGGGAGCGAGCGTCGCAATCAACATCATAGTCGCAGCCTACCTCTACTCGAAGCGCCGCCTCTTCGGAGTCAGCCTCTAAGGCGGGATTAACTCGGTAAACAGAGTTTACATATTTCTCTAGGGGATGAGGGACAGCAGCTTGATCAGGGTGAAGCTGAGCACCAAGGAGAAGCTCCGGCGTCTAGGCCGGATGGGCGACAGCTATGATGCCGTCATCAGGAGGCTGCTGGCCCAGGCTGAGAAGGGAGGTGGAGAGGCCTCCATCCCCGAGGAGGTTCTCAGCTTCCTTGAGGAGGTGGCTGAGGCCAGCGATGGGGTCATCGTCGACGTCGGCGACGCCCTCAGCAGGCTGATAGCTAAGCTGGGTGTCATCCTCGGCTATAGGGGTGAAGGCTTCACAGACTGGGGTGTCAGGGATGTGGCCAAGGCCAAGATAGTCACATTCCTCGGAAGCGACGACCCGCTGACCATTAAGACGGCCATACTAAACCAGACCCTAAACAGCCTCATCGAGGAGGATGGAATCAAAGAGCTGATTCCCCTCAGGGATGAGATCCTCTACACCCTCGCCCAGGCGAGGCTGAGGCTGTCTCTTATACACATCTCCGAGCCCACGAGACCTCTCT
>CALEIY010000208.1 GCA_937898665.1 Candidatus Bathyarchaeota archaeon
GAGATGTAGAGAGGTCTCGTGGGCTCGGAGATGTGTATAAGAGACAGTCCCTAATCTTTGTTTCAAATCCCAATCTTCGAAGCCATGAGGCTACCTTCTTTTCCAACTCCAGGCCCTTCTCATGAATCCTTCGCTTTGCTTTGGTTTTCTTTCTCCCTCTTTTCTTTCGAGCTTTTCCTCTACTTGACATCGATCAGAAATACGTTTACGTAGATTTATGTTTTATCCTTTAAAACAGCTTCAATCTCCGAAAGGAGCTCAGCAACCCGTCTACCTCTCTCCGTGAGGTATATGTAAACTGTGAAGGGGAAGCTCTCCATGGTCTTCTCCTCGATCAGCTCAAGCTTCTTGAGAATTTCAAGGGCTGAGTAGATCGTCTGAATGTTAGCTTTTATGTTGTTTCTTAAGTCCGTCCGTGAAGCCTTTTCACAATTATAAAGCAATAGAAGGGTTTGGAGGGCAGCCTTCTTCTCTAGTTTTTCGATCATGCGAATATCTAATTTCTCGATAGCCAGATTTTAATTATTCAGGACAATTTTCAGATGTCTGGAAAGCCGTCATCTGAAATCTGGACATCATAAAATTCAAATACCTACGTTATCTACTTTTCAGACGGCGGAAAAATGAAATCCGAGTTTGCTGCTCGGATTATTGCTGATGGCCGTATCACCATCCCTAAGGATGTCAGGGAATCCCTCCAGCTGAAGCTCGGCGACTTCGTCTGGGTGGTGATACGGCCCTTGGGGCCTCATGGCTCTAAGCCTGAGGCCTCGGAGAGTGTCCGCCCCGAGGTTGGGGCTGCTCAGCAGATAATGAGGGAAGTGGAGGAGATGGCGAGATGACGGTAGAGAGGATTCTCGGGTTGGTTCTATTGGCGGGGACTGTCGTCGGCTTCGCAGCGATGATCCTCTACCTCAAGAAGAGGCAGAGGGAGGCGGATGAGTGATGTCCCACGCTTTTGGGGTGCAGAATAGGAAATTCGACAAGCCTGTATGCCCGCTGACTCTTAAGCCGGTTAAGAAGGGACAGTGTGGGCGGTGCCCTTATTGGGGCGCTCTTTGTGATGGGCCGAGGAGGGAAGTCAGCGAGTTCTATCCCTTGAGAGGTGGGAAGTGATGACTGTTGAGAGTCGGGTTGAGCATCTTGACTATGACATCTGGGAGCTTGAGGAGAGGCTTCGCAGCCTTGAGCAGCGGCTCAGCTTCCTAGAAAAGCTGGTGAGGGGCGAACTTCTATGTGAATCCTGCGGTCGACCGCTGCTTGGCGATGGGGTTCTCGTAGAGGTTTATGCTGAGGGTTCATGGCGTGAAGTTCTCTGCCACAGCTGCTTCTACATGGCTGCGGCAGGCTGGAGGAGGCATGGCTGGAGCTGGCGCATCATCGACGAGTGGGGAGCCGAAGCGGCGAGGTGAGCGCTGTGGAGTATCGCTATGAGGATGTCACCTTCTACTCTAAGATTCTCCAGCTCAGGTATGATGAGCTTGAAGCCTGGAAGCATCGGAGAGAGGATCTCTGGCTCAGGGAGAAGCAGGGTGAACCTGTCAGCCCTGATGAGCTGCGGCTCTGCGAGGAGATGATGAAGCTCACAGAGAGGAGTATAGATC
>CALEIY010000209.1 GCA_937898665.1 Candidatus Bathyarchaeota archaeon
GAGGATGTCTTCGAGGCTGTCTCCCACCCCCTACGCATCAGGATTCTTAGGGCGCTGGAGGGGAGGCCGATGAGATTCAGCGACCTTAAGAGGAGGCTTGGAGTGAGGAGTGGAGGGCATCTCGACTTCCACCTCAAGAAGCTAGATGGACTCATCACCGTCGATGAGGCTGGTAGATATGCGTTGACTGAGGGGGGTTATAAAGCCCTTCAGGCCATAGAGGTCATATCGAGATATGGGTGGCAGAGAAGGTCTCTATTAATCAATATAGCTCTATGCCTCCTCGTCGACATATACACCCTCATCTTCCATAGGGAGATGCTCATCTTCATCCTCCCCCCAACGATGGCCTGGATGGCCTTCTACACCTATTGGAGCCTCGTGAGGAGGGGTGTCCGGATATTGGAGCCTTCAAAGGCAGTTCAAAGGAGGGAGAGAGATGAAGGCCGTCGAGGTTAAGGGGTTGACTAAGAGATTCGGGGATTTTGAGGCTCTACGGGGATGCAGCTTCAACGTCGATGAAGGAGAGGTCTTCGGCCTCATAGGGCCTAATGGAGCTGGGAAGACGACGACGCTTAGGATCATAGCAACCCTGCTTAGACCCACATCAGGCTCAGTTAAGGTCTTCGGCCTAGATGTGGAGAGGAGGGCGGATGAGGTTAGACGTATGATAAGCTATCTACCGGAGGAGGCTGGGGCCTATGGAAACCTATCGGGGGAGGAGTATCTACGATTCATAGCCTCCTTCTACTCCGAGGATGTCGAGGAGATGGTGGAGGAGGGTAGACGTATATCAGGGTTGGGGGAGAGGCTGAGGGATAGGATCAAGACCTATAGCAGGGGGATGGTTAGGAGGCTTCTCCTAGCCAGAACGCTGATGACCTCACCTAGATTGGCCATCCTCGACGAGCCGACTTCGGGGCTGGACGTCATCTACGCCTACGAGGTGAGACGCCTCGTAAAGGAATACGCCGAGGAGAGAGGGATAACCATACTGCTCTCAAGCCATAACATGCTGGAGGTCGAATATCTCTGCGACAGGGTCGCCCTAATAGATGGAGGAGTCATCATAGAGGAGGGAAGCCCAGGGGAGTTGAGGGAACGCTACGGAGCGGAGAACCTTGAAGAGGCCTTCATGGAGGCGACTGGACGTGGCTAACCCCCTCATAACCCTCATCTCAAAGGAGGTTAAGGAGCTCCTCCGAGACCCCAAGATACTCATCGGCATAATAGTGATGCCCCTCATACTCTTTCCAGCGATGGGCTCAGCGATCGGGATTTCCCAGAGGGCTGTAAGCAGGGCGGTTAGACGTATGGCCATAGCGGTATACAATGAGGATGGAGGATCGGCATCCCAGGAGCTCATGGAATTCCTCTCAAAGGATAACGATGTCTACATCATAGAGGCTGAGAATCTCGATGATGCCCTTAAGAGGTTTATGGAGGCTGAATCATCGATCCTCCTATACATACCCGATGGATACTCGGAGAGGATGATATCTGGGGAGAGATGCATGCTGAGAATCTACGTGCATCTCAGGCGTCTAAACATGGCTGAGACGGGTAAAGCCTCGTCGGTTGAGCAGCTCCTCACGATATATGGTGAGGAGTGCAGCCTGAGGCGGATCAGGAGGATTCTGGAGGAGGCTGGTGAGGAGCTCCAGCCCGAGGCGGTCAGGAGGCCTATCTCCATCTCCTATGCATCTATCTTGAAGGGGGTTGTCCTCGACGTCCCTCCAGGGGCGATCTTCGGAATCATCATGTCCCAGAACATCATGCTACCCGTGATGATCATGATGATGAACGTCTTCGCCGTCCAGATGGCCGCTACGAGCATAGCGCTTGAGAAGGAGCAGAAGACCCTTGAGACCTTGATGACCCTTCCCATCGGGAGGATGACGATCCTCACGGGTAAGCTCTTCGGCTCAATCCTCATAGCGATAGCCGGAGCCGTCTCATATATGATAGGCTTCTCATACTACATGAGATCAACCCTCGGATTCATCCCTCAATTAACCATAGAGACCCTTAAGGAGGCGGGGTTGAGGCTCTCACCCCTCGGCTTAACCCTCCTAGGGGCGATAATCTTCCTAACCCTCCTCCTATCCCTCGCGCTATCCCTCTCCATAGCGGTCTTCGCGGAGGATGTGAGAGGCGCCCAGAGCCTCGTGGGGTTGATCTACATACCGATAATGATGCCCTCCATCATCCTAATGTTCACCGATGTAGATATGCTTCCAGCTGGTCTAAGATGGCTGATGCTCATAATTCCCTACACCCACACGGTGATCGCCTCCAAGGCCCTCTTCCTCGGCAGATATACCCCTGTGCTACTAGCCGTCGCCTATATGCTAGTCTTCACCACCATAACCCTCTATATAACGACGAGGATCTTCTCAACGGAGAGGATTATAACGGCTAGAATTAGGAGATGGAGGCTTAGACATGGGGGTTAAAGGTGTAGTCTTCGACCTCGATGGAACCCTGATCAGATCCTCGGTGGACTTCAAGGCGATGAAGAGGAGGATGATCGATATACTAGCCCGATATGGGGTTCCCCGAGAGCTGCTCGGCACAGATAAGACGACTGTGGAGAATCTGAGGAGAGCTGAGAGGATATGGGATGAGATGGGCGTCGATCAGGAGGTGAGGAGGAAGGCCTTAAAGGAGGTGGAGGAGGTGATGAATGAGGCCGAGCTGGAGGCCCTCCCCACCGTCGAAGCCATAGAGGGAGTCAGGGAGGCATTGGAGAAGCTGAGGGGGAAGGGTTTGAAGCTTGCAGTCTTAACCCGTGGACATCAAACCTACGCCGTGGAGGCGCTGAGGAGGGCTGGACTGCTTGAACTCATCGACGTAATCCTCACCAGAGACACCGTGAGAAAGCCTAAACCCGATCCAGAGGCCCTCCTAGAGGCGGCTAAGCGACTTGGGCTGGGAATCGATGAGATCATCTTCGTCGGCGACCACCCCATGGATTCAGCCTGCGCCGAGGGGGCGTCGGTTAGATTCATAGCCGTCCTCACGGGCTGGATGGGGGAGGATGAATGGAGGGCCGTGGGCGTCAGCGAGGTCGTGGAAAGCGTCTCCACGCTGCCCGAATACCTCGACCCATAGCTGGGAAATGCTTTTTATCACAACTCGCTGTTAGAATTAGAGAGCTTCTAATTGAGGAGGGTTTAGGGATGGGTGAGAGGATGGAGGAGTATATGCAGAGACTTCAGCAGGCTATGGCCATCCTGAACAGGGTGGCCGAGGATCACACCACGCCGAGGAATATCCGCCGGACGGCCCGTAAGGCCTCGGAGATACTGCTGGATGAGAGCTTGACGCCGGCTGCCCGGGCGGCGAATGCCATAGACCTCCTCGACGAGATATCCCAAGACCCCAATATGCCGATGTATACGAGAACCCGTATATGGAATGTCATCAGCGTCCTGGAGGGCATTAGGGATTAGCCGCCCTGTTCAGGAAGATTTATCTCCCCTCCAACCTCTTTCCAGAGGTGATGTCCCTTGAGTAGGAGATACTTCGAGCGGAGCGTCGAGTTTAGGCCTCCGAGGATTAGGAGAGCGGCTGCCTTAGCCGTACTCCTCATCATCATCGTTGGCTCCATACTCCTCTTCAGCGTCGGCCACATAGGCGTCGGCTACGTCGCCGTCATTGTCGACCCCGTCTTCGGCTCCACCAAGGCTGTGGGAGATGGGAGCTACGCCAGATACTTCTTCAAGCCTCCATGGGCCAGCGTCTATAAGGTCTATGTGGCGACGGACAGCGTCCACATGTGGAGTGAGGGCGGTCAACGAGGGGATTTTCCAGCCGTTGAGACCCTAACTAAGGATGGCTTGGAGGTGAAGGTGGATATCACCGTCCGATGGAGGGTTCTCCCCTCAGAGGTCGTCAACCTCTATAAACGCTTCCCCGCGCTGGATTGGAGGGAGAAGGCCATCATACCGATCATCAGGGAGACTGTGAGGAATCTCATCGTCCAGTTCGACGCCATAGAGACCATAGAGAAGCGTGGCGTCATCAGCGCCATGCTGGAGGAGGAGCTTGTGAGGGCCTTCGAGGAGGAGCCCTCCATCCAGGGGGCCATCATCTTGGAGGGCATAGACCTCAGGAGGATAGCGCTGCCCGACGCCTTTGTGAAGGCGATAGAGGCGAAGCTGGCGGCTGAGCAGCTGGCCATAGCAGCTGAATACAACCGGACGAGGATGCTGGTCTTGGCCAACGCCACCGCCGCATCCCAGATTATCGAGGCCCAGGGCCTAGCAACCTCAAGGCTCATCATAGCCAACGCCACCAGGAGGGCGATAGAGATTATAGCCTCGGAGGAGGGGGTGGATGTCGGGGAGGTGACAAACCTATACCTATACCTGGAGACGCTGAGGGATGTCGCCGAGAGGGGTGGAACCATCATCGTCGTCTCAGGGGAGGAGAGCCTGATACTGCCTCTTCAGACAAGATGAGGATTCGAAGGCGCCCCCTAATCCTAGGCCTCTACCTGGATGAGCTGGCCCTATTGGCTGTCTGCCTCCTCCTCGACTTCATCGAGTATCTCATACCACCACTATTGGCTCCCATGGTTGGGGATATCCTAGACTTTGTGGGGCTGGTCTTCGCCGTCTTAGCCTTCTCATGGCTCGGCTTCATCACCCTCCTAGAGCTGATACCAGGCTTCGATGTCCTCCCCTCCTTCACAATCACCTGGTTCACCTGGTATCTGATGCGGGAGAGACGGCTGGAAGCTGAGTTGGAGAGGGAGCTGGAGAGGTGGAAGTAGATGCCTCGGAGGCTGATCGATACCCACGCCCACCTCGACGACTTCGATGAAAAGGAGCCAATCATTAGGAGGGCTAGAGAGGCCGGCGTCGACGCCATAATAGCTGTGGGAGCCAACATGAGGGCTTGTAGACTAACCCTCGAATGGGCTGAGGCCTATCCAGGCTACATATATCCAGCCCTCGGAGTCCACCCCACCGAGTGGTTTGAGGAGGATGTTGAGGAGACCCTCAGATTCGTCGAGGAGCATCTAGATCGCTGCGTGGCCGTCGGCGAGATCGGGTTGGACTATTGGAGCAGGGAGGCGAGGAAGAATAAGGCTGTAAGGGAGAGGCAGAGGGAGATATATGTACGACAATTGGAGATGGCGGTGGAGCATGATAAGCCCGTCTCAATACACAGCAGGGGAAGCTGGAGAGACGCCCTAGACCTACTACTGAGACATGGCCCGGAGAGGGCGGTATTCCACTGGTATTCAGGCCCCCTAGACATCTTACAGGAGCTCCTAGACGCTGGATATTATATCTCGGCCACCCCCGCAGCGGAGTATAGCAAGCATCATAGGGCGGCCCTACGGGAGGCTCCGCTGGAGCGTATAATGCTTGAAACAGACTCCCCCGTGGAGTATCGCGGCAATCCCTCCGAGCCAGCTGTTCTACCACTTGTTGCTAAGGCCCTAGCGGAGTTGAAGGGGGCCTCTATGGAGGAGGTCGTTGAGACGACGACTCGAAATGCGGAGAGGTTATTTAAAATCTAGAGAGGGTAGGTTGTTGTAGATTGACCGCCTCGTATAGACGCCTCATCTTCCGACCGATCTCGATGCTCTACTTCACCATACTCCTACTATGGCTATTGATGCTGGCGCCGGTCATCTCGCTCTTCCTCAGAGCCGTCTTCGTAGAGTATCTAGGCCTACCCCCAGAGCTCTTCCTCATCGTCCTCCTCCTCAGCCTCCTCGGCAGCTTCGTCAACATACCAATAGCTGAGCTAGAATCTCCCCAGCCCGTATACACCTATCGTGAGGTCTCCTTCTTCGGCGTCACCTGGTATATACCCCAGGTTGAGATGGGTTGGCGTAGAACGGTCATCGCCCTAAACGTCGGAGGTGGCCTCGTTCCCCTCCTCGTCTCCCTCTACCTACTCCTCTACGCCATACCCCAGGCCGAGCCGGATCCGTTGTCGACATACATCAAGGTTCTCATAGTCCTCCTCATCGTCTCCCTCATCGTCCACAGGGCCTCCAGGGTTGTCAGAGGCCTCGGCATAGCGACTCCGGCCTTTATACCGCCTATGATAACGGCTCTTGCAACCCTCCTCATCTATCAGGTAGGAACACCGTCGAACCCCATGAGGATCGCCTATATAGGTGGAACCCTCGGAACCCTCATAGGGGCCGACCTCCTCAACCTCCACCGGATACCACGTTTAGGGGCGCCCATCGTCAGCATCGGCGGAGCAGGAACCTTCGACGGCATCTACACAACAGGCCTAATATCAGTCCTACTCATCCTTCTACTCCTCTAAATCTCCCCTCGAAGGGAAGAGATCGAGACCTACTAATAGTCGTAGAGTATCTCATCTATCTCCTCCCAGCTTGTCTCAACTCCCCAGTCCTCTATCAAAGACAGCAACTTCTTAAACTCCTCATCACAGGGGATCGACATCTCAATCAACTATCCTTCCCCCTCAACGATAAAGATTTAGAGCGCCGAGCGGCACCATAATAGGTGGCCGGGGTAGCCAAGCCAGGATACGGCGCCAGTCTTGAAAACTGGTGCTCCTCGGGAGCGCGTGGGTTCAAATCCCACCCCCGGCGTAAA
>CALEIY010000210.1 GCA_937898665.1 Candidatus Bathyarchaeota archaeon
CCTGAGACCTTCCTATACTACTACTGCCCCGAATGCTGGAGGAGCCGTGAAGGAGGGCTGAGATTCAAATCGGCTGCGACTGGTGGCTTGGAGCCTCCAAGCCTTGATGAGGAGTGGATGGAGAGGGGGTCAAAATGGTTAACTCAAATTGGTTAACCGTTTCTGAGAGACAGAAGAAGCTGAGCCGACTCCAAAGGCTGATACTCAAGATTCTGGAGGAGAATGGGGGAAGCATGATGCTCTACTTCTTGGCAATCGAGGTGGCGAATAAGTATCAGATTCGTGAAACCGAAGAGACGAGGAGATACCGAGAGGAGTTCATGAGACTCACCGAGGAGAGGGGCCTCTCCTACCTCTTGGGAAGGGAACCTCTCCACGGCCTCTTTATAGAGTCTGCCGAAGATGACGCGAGCGCTCGATTGGTTATAGTATTCCATCAGCCTTCCCATCACGGTTCTCCGGATGAGATCATAGCCCCATCCACGTCTTATCAGGGAGGCAATGAAGGGTGACGAGTTCTTCCCTCTCCTCTTGGTGGAGCTTCGACTTGGGGTCGATCTTCTCCCGCTTATACTCCAACCAACATGAGGGATGAAAGAGCAAAGAGGAGGCGGAAGCCCATAAGACCTCGACGTATTCTTCACCCCCTGATGAAGAGGCGACGATTATAACCTTTTATTAACTGTTGATAGTATCTTAAACAATATGGAACCGGAGGTCTACCGTAGCTTTTTTTGCCTCGAACGTCTAGAGGTAGAAGGAGGCGGAGGAAGAATAGAGCCTTCCTCTGTCGCGCGTATCGGATGTCAATTAAATTCCGATATTTATGCTCCTCATAATAACGGCGTATCCTCTCCTCATCCATCACTTTCTTATCAATCTTTACGGGTTTCATCATCAATTCGCCGCCTCCTCCATTCGATTGAGGATTTCCATCGCCTTTGGGTGGGGAGAATAGGGGAGATTTTAAACGGGTTTTAGGCGCTGTGTAAACCTTTTTAAAAGGGTTTTCCGGCGTGAAGCCCTATAGAGGCTGAACTATAGGAGCTGTCAATGCTATGGCTCCCGAGGCTTTGAATAGGTAGAAGGTGAGGGCTAATCCTCCGAGGATTAAGAGGCCCTCATTTACGAGGCGGTTGTCGGCTGAGCAGAGTTTTAGGGCCACCTCCCGCTGAGACAAGGGCCATAGGGGCTTGAAGGGGTGATATGTCAGCATATCGCCCAGTAGATGCGATAGGACTCCCCAGGTTGCGGAGATGAAGCCTATCAGGAACCATCGGGCCTCCCCATAGGTGTATTGGAGGAGGTAGCCGAAGATGAGGCCTGCCATGAGGGCGAAGAGTATGCTATGCGTGGGCCCTCGATGATGTAGGTGTCGAGAGAGCCTCCTCAATTCGAGGTCGATGTCCGGGAGCGTTGAGAGGGCTGTGGAGAGTATCAGAACCTGGAGGGCTGAGTCGCTTGGAGGTAGGGCCATCAGAGTTAGGGATGTGAGGAGCAGCGTCAGGCCTGCATGGCCCTTATAATACGTCGCCTCCACCCTCCCCCGATTCCCTAAGCCTCTTGGAAAAGGCCTCATCGAAGAGCTCCTTGAAGTATTCGGGGTTCAGCCCATA
>CALEIY010000211.1 GCA_937898665.1 Candidatus Bathyarchaeota archaeon
TCGGAGCCTGAGTAGGAGTTGTATTAGGGGTGTTGAGACAGCCGAGAGGCCTACGATGAGGAGGAGGAAGTCTCGCCGGATGTAGGCGAGGACTATGAGGGCCGCCCCTACCGCATATGTGGAGAGGGTGGATATGAGGGCGTCCACATTCAATTTGACCACCTCCTGGCTACCTCCATATCTTGATGCCCTTCTCGCTGAGGAGCTCGGCGACGATCTCCGCTACGTCGGCTGAGCTGTAGGGGAGCTTAACCTCCCTGACGAAGATGAGGATTTCTCGTATGCTGATCTCGCAGCGCTCCCTCTTCTCCAGGTATTCTGTGAGGAGGGTCTGGGCTAGACGCTCTGCAGCCTTATACTTTGGATTAGAAATCCTCCTATGCCGGATGCGGGCTCGCTTGATGTCGTCCTCGGATGCGTCTGGCGTTGCATAGATGAATGCTGGTCGCCCCCGCTCCTGCCTTACCTCTGATACCGGCTCTATGAACCCTATCTCTGTAAGCTGCTGTAGGGCCCAGGTGACCGTGGACTTTGGGAGTTCAAGCTCTGTTCTTAGAATCTTGGAGGTTGAGGCCTTCTTCTCCAAGAAGTATCGGGCGACCCTCTGTAGGATGGGACTTGAATCTAGGCGCATAAGCCTCTCAAGAAGTCTGAGGGATTTTGACCAATCGGTATTGGTCAAATTCGGGATTATATTTTCTATTGAATCGGGATTTATTCGACCAATCATTGGTCGAATAATTATGTTTTTCATTAGATGATAGATGGCTGATTTTGGCCAATCGTGATTGGTCAAAATATCACCTCCATTTTAGGGCGTAGATTCTTGTTCTACGCCCTCCATTCCTCCCGGCTGGGAGTCTCTTAACCTCCTCTACGAGACCCTCTTCCCTCAGCCTCTTCAGGGCCCGGTAGACCGTCGCCTCAGGTAGTCCCGTCTCTCTTACGAGTCTGTAGGCCGACGCCCTTCCAAGAGCTAATAAGGCCCTCACTATGAGCCTGAGGCTCCTGACTTTCAGTAGCTCTATGAGGCTCTCAACGTCTTCTCGGTTGAGGTCGATGGAGGCGAGTGCTCTTAGGACATCGAGTGGTCTTGAAGGCCTTAGGGGAGAGGGGCCGCAGTCCTCGGCTTCCACCTCCGGAAGCCTGATGTCTATGGTGATGCCGGCTTCAACTCTGCATCCGAGCTTCTCGAGCTCCTCTAGGCCTATGAGAACCTCTCTCAGCTTCTTGAGCAGCTCCCTCCATCCAATTCCTCGAGTATGAGTCTTCTCCCCTCCCTGTAGGCTAGTAGGGGTCTGGCCCCCAGCCTCTCGGCCAGCTCCATCAGCCTTTTCCTCTCCGCATCTTTTAGCCTGCCCCGGAGCCTGCATTCGACGAGGAGGATCTCGCCCCTCTTCAGGGCGATGAGGTCGGGGAAGGCGGAGCGGCTCTGCCTGACTACCCAGTACCCCAGCCTCTCCAGGTGGTCTCTGACCCGATACTCGAAGCGCCTGCCCCTCCGATAGGAGCTCAATCATGGCTTCACCTCCCTAGGAGGCTTAGACCCTTCTCGGTGAGGTGGTAGAGCTTATGCGTCCTGGTTCCCCGCCTACCGAGTATCCCGAGGGCTTCTAGGGCGGCTAAGAATCCCGTGATCCAGTCTCTTCTCCCGCCTGTCAATCTGCAGAGTTCGCTTATGCTCAGAATCTCGAATTTCTCAAGGAGCTCCAGCACTCTGCGGAGAGTTCTCCTCCAAAACTCTCCCTCCGGCGGGTCACCCTCTGCTTCAGTCTCCAAGCTGAATTGGGCGTCTATTGGTTTTTCAGCCTCCTCGATTATTCCGCTTGGCGACTCTCCCTCGATTGTCGGCTGCTGGATTAGATTTTGGAGCTCGTCTCCGATGATTCTCAGTTTCTCGATTTCCTCGTCGAGGCTGCGCTCGTGCTCCCTGAGGGTGTTGATGATGAGGTCTAGTACGTCTAGTCTCTCGGCCAATTCTTCACCTCCTCTTCTCCCTGAGCTCCTCGATGAGGGAGAGGATTGCCAGGAGCATGAGTGTGGAGTCCGCCTCGTAGAGGCCCCGTCCCAGCTTCCTGACTAGGCCCCTCCGGTTGAGGTGGTGCAGCGCTATATTGACGGCGTTAACCGAGAGGCCTACGTCTTTGGCTATCTCTCCGCTGGTTCTGTTGCCTCTTAGAAGCGAGATTAGAACCGCCCTCTGGGTTGGAGCCCGGCTCCTCGGCCTTAATATGCCTTTGAGGAGCTCGACCCTGTGGACGACGCCGAGTTCTCCGGTTTGATTTGTGATCCTTGATAGGGTCATCTCCTCTTCACCTCCTTGACCCTTCCGCCGCAGATGGGGCAGCTCCTAACCCTTCGCCCCAGAACCTCGGCCTCCCCCAGCTCCAGCCAGCTCAGCCACGCCCCGCAGCCGAGACATCGGTACCGCCTCTCCTTAGCTGACAGAAGGCATCCGTGGTGATATAGTCGCCCCTGATAGAGGTCGATGTTTCTGCGTATAGGGCGTCCGCAGTATTCGCAGATGCGCTCTTCGAGGCTGAGCTCCTCGTAGAGCTTCCTGAGACTTCCCGGAGGCGCCGTGATCTTCCCCTTCACCGTCATCCCTCCTCGACTCTAATCCGCTGGAAGGTGTGCCTGCCGTCGCTGTGATGCCTGATCGTCGCCTGCCATCCGCAGACTGGGCAGGTGAATACGACGCCGGTGTCTATGAACTCCGGCTCCCTGTCGATGCGCCGCCCCTCCCCGGGAGCTATCTCGCTGAAGGTGAGCGCCTCTCCCCAGGCTCCCGGCGATGGAGGCCTCCAGTCATGCTCCTCTATGAGGTGGGTCTTCATGGGTTCAGGCGGCGTTAGGTCGTAGCCCGGCATCCAGCCCTTGCATAGGTTGCATATCCAGTAGCCTTTGGTCAGCTCCAGCTCTTCGAGGCGCCCGCCCTCACCCGGCTCGGAGCTGAATATCACGGCCTCCCAGTAGGTTCCTCCAGCTGGATCGGGCTTCCATCCGTGAACCTGTTTGATGTGCCTCTTCATCTCCTCGGGGATGGGGCTGATGCTGTCGCCGGGCATCCAGGCCCCGCAGAACTGGCATATCCAGTAGCCGAGTGGCCCCTCACCCTCCTCCTCTTCTTCAACCTCCGTCTCCCAGGCGGGTTCAAATCCCGGCTCCGTCCTCTCCCTGAGCTCCTTGAGCCCCGCCTCAACTTTCTCACTTATCTCCCTCTCAGCCTCCTCCGCCATCCTCCAGGACTTCTCTATCTCCTTCATGGAGGGGGGCTCCAGGCCCTGGCTTACGGCGAGGGCCACCTTCTCGCATAGCATCCCTTGATAGCGCTCAGGTGCGGAGAGGATTGCCCTGCAGTGTCCCTCGGTCAGCCGTTCCATAACCTCCCTAGGCTTGATGGAGCGGCTGAGAACCGGGCTCTCAGTGGTGACACGTGTCACCATCTCTTCTACCTTGAGCATGTTGAGGTGCCTGACGACCCATGAGTGATCCTTACCGAGTAGGTCTCCGAGCTTCCTCGTGGAGTATCCGTATCTATCCCTCATTCTTTTGAGCCATAGGGCTATCTCATAGTCGGTGAGGTTCTCCCGTTGGAGGTTCTCGGTCAGCTTGAAGATGTCGGCCTCCTCGTCGCTTAGATTCCTCACCACCACCGGAATCTCCCTTAGCCCCGCCTTCTTAGCAGCCCTCAGGCGGCGCTCCCCGGCGACGACCTCGAAGCGGTTACGGCCCAGGGGCCTGGCTACGATGGGCTGCACCACGCCGACGGCCTTAACGCTCTCCACCAGCTCCTCCAGCCCCTCCTCAGGCCTCAGCCGGATTCGATCCGGCGGGAGGGTCAGCCTTTCAATCGGGATGAGGCGCAGCTCACCCATCTCAGCGGCCCCCCTCCTCTGAGAGGTAGCGCTTGATGGCCTCCCGGAGCTCCCCGGGCCTCAGCCTCCCCAAGAGCCTCAGGGTCTCGGCGACCTCTCCCGGGCTGCGGCCCAGCCTCGGAAGTATGGCGTCGACTGCCATCCTCAGATTCTCAAGCCTATTCCTAGCCTGCTGAAGGGCTTCCCGCAGCTCCTCTACAGACAGGCTCATCGCTCCTCCACCCCTCAGATGGCCAACCTCTTGAAGGTCTCCCTCTCCAGCCAGTCGCAGGCCCTTAGCTCAGGCTCGAATGCCCTGAGCTCCTCGATCTTCGACTGAACCTCTAAGGGATCGACTGGTCTTCTGCAGACTGGACATTTAACGGTCTCACCTCTGGGCATCCTTACCTTCGGGGCCGAGGGGCCATACTTCTCCCGATAATACTCCTCGAGCTCCCTCCTCGCCTCGGTCTCGGAGAGGCCGAATCGGCTCATGAGGCTGTCGACCAGGAACTCGTCCGTCGCCCCAGGCCAGATCTCCCTAGTTCTCTGAATGAACTCCCTAGGAGTCTCCTCCGGCTCATCCACAGCGCCTTCAACCGCCTCCTCCCCCTCCCCGCCCTCAACCTCAACTGTCTCGCCGACGGCCTCAGCTTCAGCCTCCTCCACCTTGGTATCGGAAGCCTCGTAGGCGACGGACGGCTCCGCAGCCTCCTCGCCGCCTAAGGCCTCCCTGAGCTCCTCCTCCATCCTCAGCTGCCAGATGTAATCCTTGATGGCATCGGCGCTAGGCGGCTCACCATGCTCCCTAGTAAACTCATCAACCCACCTACACACCCTATCCCTAAGGGACTCGGGAGCAGAGAGGATTGCCCTCGCCTGAAATTCGAAAAGTTTAAATAAGGTTTCGCGCGAAAACGCCCCCTCCAGCTCCAGCATCCTCAGGTGATTCGACACCCAGCCCTTACTCTTTCCCAGCCTATCCGCCAGCTCACCGTAACTGCACTTGAAGGTATCCAGCATCTGCCGCAGCTTCAGCGCCCTCTCATAATCCGTGAAGTCCCTGCGGGCCTCGTTCTCCTCCCACTGAGCCATAATCACCTCCTCGTCGCTCATCTCCACGACTATGGCATCCACGTATTCCAGCCCAGCTAGCCTCGCAGCCCTCCACCTACGCTCC
This sequence comes from Candidatus Bathyarchaeota archaeon, assembly GCA_937898665.1. Lineage (GTDB taxonomy): Archaea > Thermoproteota > Bathyarchaeia > TCS64 > B23 > B23. The sequence goes on from CALEIY010000211.1 coordinate 5,038, forward strand.
CCCACTACGATCTCATAGCGGCCACCCGGTCTAGGTCTCACCTTAATCGGCTGCACTTGACCGCTCCTCTTCAGGCTGTCGGCCAGCTCCCTAAGCTCGCTGTCAGTGAATCGGCGGGTGTTGAAGGGAGAGGGATCGATCAGATCTACTGGGAGGCGCACGACCTCGGTCATCTAGACACCTCCTTGGCTTGGGGTTCTAGGCCGAGGGTCTCTGGCAGCTCGACCTCGCTGGGCAGCGAGGTTTCACGTCTAACGTAGTAGAGGTTACCGCCTCCCTCGTAGCAAAGAAACTCTACTCCTTCCCTCAGACCGAGTTTCTCGACGAGCCTCTTGGGGATTAGGAGATAAAGGCTCCCTGGGGAGCCTATTTTTCTAACCTGAACCACGTTTACGAGCTTCGCCTGGCTCATTTTCCAATATCTAGAAAATGGACATCGATATTTAAAATTATTCATTATTCGAATTTTTGACAATGAATAATAGCACTTATTTCCAAAATTCAATATTTAAATAATGGATGAACCGCCTTAAACACCTCGAAAAGCGTGCCGCCTTAAGGATATTGCTTTTCCTCTATGAGCATGGAGAGAAGAAATGGTATGAAATTCGAGACGGCGTAAAAGCAAGTGCAAATACCATTAACACAGCATTAATTGAACTTGGGAAACTGAAACTTATTACTGAGCGTAGGGAGCCCCCTCAAATCAGATACATCCGACTAACAGAAGCCGGTAGAAAAATAGCAGAAAAAATTTCAGAAATAAATGATATATTAAATGAGATAGATTTAGAGGAATAAAAGATGTTTTATACTTCATCTCTACTGTTATGTTAGATATTCACCATTTATTTTCCAGTCCCTTCACTTCGGCAAGTTCCACTAGAAAATCGCATAATGTTTTGAACATTTTTGAAGTCTGAAGCTTTCTGAAAGTTCTAGGCGCTTCGTAAACATTAAGGGCGATTATATAGAGCTTTTTCCCTCCCTTTAATGTATGGCACTCATATAATGTCTGGCCAGTTAGCGAAGGGTACACCAAGAAGCCCTTTTCCACATTCCAACCGTGAATAAAAGTATATACTTGGTTGATCGCCCCCCTATCGCCCTCTGGACCAGACTTCAGGGGGTCTTCAACGAGTTTGTATTTAATGTCGCCGACCGCCACTGGGGCTCTACCAACTTCAATCAGTATATCAGGTCTTAAGTACGCCTTGGGCCTAGGTGAGACGACTAATGGCTTCCCGCTACCAGCTCCTTTCACTGTAATGTCTAATCCCCTTGTTCTACGTAACCATCTAGCTACTATCTGAATAATCTTCCTCACAAAGCCCTCAAAGAGTCTATCCATGTTGATATAAAGCGAGGGCACTCCGACGATTCCTCCAGGGCGCGGAGGCAATCCGTGCTCAAGCCACTTC
>CALEIY010000212.1 GCA_937898665.1 Candidatus Bathyarchaeota archaeon
GGCGCTTCCATATAGGGTTCTACATCATCGTCCACAGCCTAAACCTCGTGATGATTCTGCTGAGTTTAAACCTCCTCTTCAGGCCGAGCCGTGAGAACGCTTATAGGCTCTTTAAATTCACCAGCCCCTACCTGGCTGTGATGCTCACGGTCACAGCCCTCTCAGCCCATTAGGGAAGGTATATTAGGGCCGCCGTGGGGGAATGAGAGATGGCATATCCAACCCATAGGGAGTGTGCGAACTTCAGGGATGGCCGATGCCTCCTCCTCGGCATAGAGGTTGACCCCAACGGCCCAGCATGCCCCAACTTCACCCCTCGAATCCAAACGCCGAGGGCCGCCGCCCCGCCTTCGCCGAGTCTAGAGCTTTGGAGGATAAGGATGGAGCTCCAAGACATTAGTCGGAGGATAGGGCTTCTGGAGATGAGGCTTAGACGTCTAGGTAGATGAGGGCCAGAGCCTCATAAGGGCGGGGTTCAACTCGTATCGCAGCCTCCTTGGATCCCGAAGGGTGGGGCTGAGCACCCCACCTCCCTTCAATTCGGCTATGATCCTGTTGATCTCCCTTCCCAGGGAGAGTTCCTCGGCTAATCCCCTCAGCTTCTCGGCGTCGACTCTGTGATCCACGGAGATCTTCATCAATCGATCTAGGAGATCTAGGATCGCCTCCATTTTACTCTCCCCTATCTCGTTGAGGTATCTCTTCACGGCCTCCCTGGGATTCCAGACACCCCTCTCAAGGGCTATCTGGATGAGGCTTCTCACGGCGTGGGGCATCTCATAGACCTCATCTGGGGTGAACCTAGCTAGTCGATCTTCCCAGGCCATAGACTTCGCCGAGGCCTTTGGGATGAGCAGCCTCTCCTCGATGAGGAGGAGCATCAGGTCGAGGCGTTCAGGCTCCTCGACGTCGATCTCACCATAGGCTATCCAGCCCCTCCTGGAGGCTTCAGCTAACACCCTCGCCATCGCCTCGATGTTCTCCCCTGGATAGAGCTCCCTGAGAACCCCCTGCAGCTTCGCGGTCAATCCATGCTATGAGATATAAGGATAGATAAAGGAGCTTTCCAACTGAAGGAGGGATGCACTCCATCGTCGTTGAGGGCTTAACGAAGTATTACGGCGACCTATGCGCCGTCGACCACGTCTCCTTCACCGTCGACGCTGGAGAGGTCTTCGGATACCTAGGGCCGAATGGAGCGGGGAAGACGACGACGATAAGGATGTTAACAGGCCTCACAAGGCCCTCGAAGGGGAGAGCGTGGGTCGCGGGATACGACATCATAGAGGAGACGCTTGAGGTTAAGCGTAGGATCGGCGTAGTCCCAGAGGTCTCAAACCTATACGATGAGCTTACGGTCTGGGAGAATCTCGAATTCATCTCAAGGCTCTACCACGTCCCGAGGGCTGAGAGGCATAGGCGTATAGGGGAGCTCCTAAAGCTCTTCAACCTATGGGATAGACGTGATACAAGGTTTAGGAGGCTCTCAAGGG
>CALEIY010000213.1 GCA_937898665.1 Candidatus Bathyarchaeota archaeon
GCTTAGGGAGGCCTTGAAGCGCTATGTGAGGGATGGCTCGGTTCTCTGCCTCGGAGGCATATCCCTCTGCCGTAGGCCTATGGCTGCGGCCTATGAGATCATAAGGCTCGGCATCAGAGATCTCCATCTCATCGACATCGCCCCTGGTATGCCTCAGATACTCCTCGCCTTAGCCGGCTCCGCCAGCGTCGTTGAGGGCTGTTGGCATGGATATGAGCTCTTCGGCCATCCCTATATGTGGCGTAATCTCGTTGAGCGTGGTCCAAAGGAGACGGGGTACCGCTTCGACGATGAGTCCCACTATATGTTGTCGCTGAGGTTTGTAGCTGGTTGGCTTGGGGTTCCCTTCATACCAACCTACACGGCGAGGGGGTCAGACCTATGGAACCCAGAGTTCGACAACCTCTGGGATTTGAGGGGTAAACGCCGTAGGGTTGCAGCTAAGAAGTTCGCAGTCATCGAGAACCCCTTCAAGGAGGGGGAGCTGGTGAGGCTGCTTCCGGCCATAAACCCCGATGTCACCATAATACACGCCCAGATGGCTGCTCCAGATGGGACTACCCGCATCCTAGGCGCCCACTTCGACGACTTCGTCCACGCGGCTGCGGCTGATCATGTCATCATTACCTGTGAGCAGATCGTCTCTAGGGATACGCTGGCAGTGAATCCTGAGATGAATCTGATACCCAGCATCTACGTAGACGCCGTCTGCCAAGTCCCCTATGGCGCCCATCCAGGATCATGCCTCGGCTACTATGACTATGACCCCTGGTTCCTCAACGAGTTGGTGAGGGTGACGAGGGAGGGGGAGAAGAATCCAGAGGTCTTCCAACGATGGCTGGAGGAGTGGGTTCTCGGCGTCGAAGACCATGAGGCCTACCTGGAGAAGCTGGGTCTGAGGCGTCTGCTAGCCCTGAGGGCTGACCCCGCCTTGGGCTATGCACCAACGCTGCCGAGGAGGCTCCATGAGATGCCTCCACCACCATAAGGAGGTGAAGCAAGTGAGCGGGAAGGCTGATTACACGGCTCTGGAGATGATGGTCGTCCAGGCGTCGAGGATGATCAGAGATGGGGAGGTAGTCTTCGTCGGCACAGGGCTGCCGATGATCGCCTCGATGCTGGCCAAATATCTACATGCACCCAACGCCATCCTATGCTGTGAAGCCGGCTTCTGGGATTCAAGGTTCCTACACATACCCATGACCGTCGGAGACTCCAGATGGTATGTGGGCTCCACCTGGTGTGCTGGGCAGTCCTACATGTTCTCGCTGCTGCAGCGTCGACGCATCGACCTAGGCTTCCTCGGCGGAGCCCAGGTGGATAAGTATGGGAACATAAACTCAACGGGCGTCGGAGTCCAGCTCAGAGACGGCTACTACGTCTTCGGAAAGCGCTTCGAGGGTAGCGGCGGGGCTGCTGACATAGCGTCGATGGCGAATAGGGTGATCATAATGATGAAGCATGAGCGCCGCCGCTTCGTCGAGAGGGTCGACTACATCACCAGCCCTGGATGGTATGTCTGGCTCCATGATTTCAAGGATGGCCGAGGCAGGGTCAGGCTGGTGCCGAGATGGGAGCTGGGTATGTGGGGAGGCCCAGAGGCCGTCATCTCAACTATGGGCGTGATGCGCTTCGATGAGGAGACGAAGGAGATGTA
>CALEIY010000214.1 GCA_937898665.1 Candidatus Bathyarchaeota archaeon
CGTTGTGAAGTCCTTTATTATGTCGATGACGATGATGGCGGGTCTCAATCTAGAAGCCTCCTCTCCTGAGAGATACTAGATGCTCAATATAACTCTTTAAGCTTCAGCGCCTCTCAGCGGATTAACCACCTTGAGAAAGGTGAATCTCCTGAAATCTCGCTCATTCTCGGTGTAGATGGCCTTTACACCATTCTCCTTAGCTGTGACTGCTAGAAGGCAGTCGAAGATCGTTCCACCCCTCAATCCCAGTTCTCCAGCGAGTTTGAAGACCTCTCTAAGGGTTGTGGATGTGGATATGATCTTCTCTATATTGGGGGTGCTCCAGAGATCTAGGCATATAGCCGCCGCCTCCTCTGGGGATAGCGGCCTCTCCACCCTCCTGGGATTTGTTAAGATGGAGTAGAATTCGTAGAGAACCTGTGGGGATATGACCGCCTTGATGTCCCCTCTGAGGGCCTTAATCAGGATTTTTGAGGCCTTCTCCCTATGGGGGCTTGATCGATTGAAGGCGTGGATCAGGATGTTTGTGTCAATCAATATCCTCATAGAGAGCCTCCCGTCGAAGCTCCCCCATTACACGTCCAAGATCGGGTGGAGATTGAAGTCTCTTCAAAAGTCTCTTAGAGGCCTCAACACGCTGAACGATGACTAGGCGGGCCTCATCCTCGTTGAGTATCTCTATCCATATACGGTCTCCATCTCTCAGCCTCAGCCTCTCCCTCACTTCCCTTGGAACATATATCTTGTCTCTGTGATAGGTGGTCTCGGCTTCGACTCTCATTACCCAATCACTTGGGTGATGAGAGGTGAGAAAACCTTTATTAGGTTTTGGCCTTTGACTCGATGTGCGCCCACGGTGTCTGGGATGAAGAGAAGTGTCATCGATGCCTCGGGGCTGATCCTGGGTAGGATGGCGAGCATAGTAGCTAAGAGGCTCCTGGAGGGGGAGCAGATCGAGATCGTGAACGCCGAGAAGGCGGTGGTCTCAGGTAAGAGGCTGAGCGTCATCAAGCGGTATAAGGAGTTTCTGGAGGTGGGTGGACAGGGGAGGGGGCCTATACATTGGAGGAGGCCTGACAGACTTGTGCGCAAGACCATTAGAGGTATGCTCCCCTACAGGCAGTGGAGGGGTAAGAAGGCCCTAAAGAGGTTGAGGGTTCACATAGGCGTCCCAGAGGAGCTCCAAGATGTGGAGAAGGAAACCATCCCCGAGGCCCATGTCAGCCGCCTCAGGGGGCCCTACGTCACCGTGGGCGAGATCGCTGAGAGCATAGGGTGGAGGCGATAAGGGTGCCGAAGCAGATATTGGTGACCGGTAAACGCAAGACGGCTGTTGCGAGGGTGCTGATCACAGAGGGTAAGGGTCGAGTGCGCATCAACAACATTCCCATCCACCTCTATCAGCCTCAGATAGCGAGGGACAAGATCATGGAGCCTCTCCTCCTCGCCGGAGACGAGTTCGTGAAACGGGTTGACATCAGGGTGAAGGTGGAGGGGGGAGGCTTCCTAAGCCAGGCTGAGGCGGCGAGAATGGGCATCGCCAGAGGCCTGGTGAGGTGGTTTAAGAGTAAGAAGCTGATGGACATCTTCAAGGAGTATGACCGATCGATGCTGGTCGGCGATGGCAGGCGGAAGGAGCCTAAGAAGTTTGGAGGCCCAGGGGCTAGGAGGAGGAAGCAGAAGTCCTATAGGTGACCAAACTTGGCGAGGCTCATCTCACCCATAGTTAAGCGGGGGCGTAAGACCAGGGCTGGGAGGGGATTCTCCCTCGGAGAGCTTAAGGAGGCTGGCATAACACCCGACGAGGCTCGACGCCTGGGAGTCCCCGTCGATCCGAGGAGGAGGTCGACGCATCCGGAGAATGTTGAGATGCTCAGGGAGTGGATCGCGAAGGCGAGGGAGGAGGGAATCAAGGTTCCTAAGCCTAAGCAGGAGACAAAACCCCCAAGGGGTAGAGTCTATAGAGGTTTGACGAGCGCAGGTAAGAAGATGAGGGGTCTTAGAAAGAGTAGGGGGCTTAGGGGTCTACCTTAACTTCTCCAAGGCCCTCTCCAATCTGTCGAAGACCTCATTTATTATGGCCTCGCTGGTGGCGATACACATCCTTAGATGCCCCTCACCCCTCGAGCCGAAGTGAGTTCCAGCCGTGAACCTCAGCCTCGCCTCCTTCAATAGATACTCCTCAAGCTCCTCGCTGCTCATCCCATAGTTGAACCTGGGGAACATCAGGTAGGTTCCCTCCAGCTTCGGAACCTCGACGCCTGGAATCTCTGCGAAGCGCTTCTCGCAGATGGCTCTGATGCGGTGTAGATGCTCCATGAGGGCTTCACGCCACCACTTGAGGGTGTCGTCCAGCATCACCTTGGCGGCGGCCCTCGACAGCGTTGAGGCCCCCCTGAGTAGGCCCTGGGCGATGCTTCGGAGCTCCTCCATCATCTCCTTATTTGTGGCGCAGAGATATCCCATCTGTAGGCCTGCGACGCCATAGGTCTTGGAGAAGCCCCAGACCGTCATGGTTCTCTCCTCGAATTCAGGGCTGAGCGAGGCGAGGGTTATATGCCGTCTATCGTCGAAGATGATGTCCTCCCACAATTCGTCGACGAGGATCGTCAGGCCGTGATCAACGGCTACCTCCCCTATGCCCCTCAACTCCTCCTCCGTCATCACCCTTCCACAGGGGTTGTGGGGGTTGCAGACGAAGATGAGCTTCGTCCGAGGCGTTATCAACTCCTTCAGGCGCTCGATGTCGAAGCGGTATCCCTCCTCCATCTCCAACGGCCAGTATAGGGGTTTGGTTCCCGTCATCTCCACGGCTCTATAGAAGGGGTAGTACATTGGATCGGTGACGACCACCTCATCGCCTGGCTTACAGGCGTATTGGACGGCGAGCCAGAAGGTGGGGAGGACTCCCTGGGTTATGAGTATGTCGTCAGCCGTGGCTTCGATGCCATTTCTACGCCTGATCTTCTCAGCCATCGCCTCCCTCGCCTCGACGTCATCATCGTAGAAGAGCCTCTCCTCCTCCACAGCCTTGATGAGAGCCTCCTTGATCTCAGGGGCGACATGGAAGTCGGGGTCGGCGATCCAAAGTGGGATCACGCCTTTAGGATCTCGCTTCCACTTGATCCTGGGCTTTGAGGCCATCTCCTCAACGGTGGCGAAGTTCATTAAGGCCTCTATAACCGAAGCTTTAGGCCGACTCCCCTCAGCCATGGCGACCTAATGGTTGAACAAAGAGCTATAAAACCATGTCTAAACCAGAATTATCCGTGAAACATGAAAAGGTGAGGGAGAATTCCCTTTCAGGACTCTATTATCCTCGCCCCCTCCACATCTATCCCCACCATGATGGGCCTACGAGGCGAGGTCTCCCCCAGAACCCTCATAAGCCTCTCAGCATCATTCTCCTCCACGACCGCAAAGAGGGTTTCACCCAGCATCGCCATGGTGCAAGGCAATCCAGCCCCGTCAACCCGTTCCAGTATCCTCCTCAGCCTCGGCGTTATGAGGGTGAGATGCTCCGCGAAGCGTCTTGAAAGCTCCATGAAGCGGCTGGGACTCCAATCCCTATGGAGCTCCTCTACGAGTCGGCCGCCAAGCTCGTTTATCCTCCCCCTTAGAATTGGATCTGAGAGGATGCTGGGCGTCGGTATGGAGCCGAAATGGAGATAGACAACTACCAGGCCTTGAGGGTCGAATCTAACGGGCCTACCAACTCCAGGTGCTCCAGGCTCGATGGTGATGCCTATCCCTCCGGTGAGACATGCGAGGACGGAGCCTAAACCCGTCCGGCATTCGATCTCAGCCCTATGAGCCACCTGAGCAGCCTCCAAGGTGGTGATGTCGAGGTCTAGTGCCTCTTTGAGGGCGAGGGCTAGGCTGAGGGCTCCGGCGCCGCTGGAGCTGAAGCCGGCTCCGATGGGAATCTCAACCCTATGCTCCACCACAACCCTATAGGGTCTGGGGGCGAGGGGGAGGAGATGGTTGAGAACCCACTCCGAGACTGGAGCCTCCAACTCTCGGCCATTAATCCTTATGATATACGATGCCCTTGGAGCTGGCTCTATGGTGAGGGTGGTGTATACGCCCCGCTCTATGGAGACACCGGCGCCTCTAGCCCCCCTCCTCAACGGGTCTTCGGCTTCGTCACATATCTGGAAGATGCCTGTTAAATGCCCTGGGGAGAAGGCCTCAACGGTCTTCATCCCATGGGTGGGGTAGACCCCAAAGATAAATCTTCAACCTCCTCCCTCTGACAGCCACTGCCAGATCAATTCATCGTGTGGCCTCCAGTAGATGGGTATACTTCAAGCCTGTTCCGGTGTTGAAGAGGACTATATGCTCATCTGGGTCTATCCATCCCTCATCGATGAGATGTCTTAAGCCGGCGAGGGTTGCGGCCCCCTCTGGGCAGGGGAAGACTCCCTCGAGTTTGGCCATCAGCCTCATGGCATTGAGGATCTCATCGTCGCTCACGGCGACGGCTGTTCCACGGCTCTCCCTGAGAACCCTTAATATGAGGAAGTCGCCGAGAGCCTTTGGAACCCTCAGCCCAGATGCGATGGTCTCAGCCTCAGGCCAGGGTTCAGACTCCTCTCGGCCTTCCTTGAAGGCTTTGACTATCGGTGCGCATCCCGATGCCTGAACCGAGACCATTCGAGGCCTATGCTCAGGGATCCATCCTAGGGCCTCCAACTCCTCGAAGCCCTTCCACATCCCTATGAGGCCTGTTCCACCCCCCGTGGGATAGACGATGACATCGGGCAGCCTCCAATCCATCTGCTCCGCCAACTCATAGCCCATCGTCTTCTTCCCCTCCAATCGATATGGCTCCTTAAGCGTTGAGACCACCATCCAACCCCTCCTTTTGGCCGTCTCCTCCAAAAGCCTCGCAGCATCGGTTATGAGGCCGTCGACCAGGGTGACATCAGCCCCATATGCCATGGCCTCGACGATGTTCACCCTCGGCGCATCACGAGGCATATAGACGTGAACCTCCAATCCGGCTTTGGCGCCATAGGCCGCGAGGGCTGCGGCGGCGTTCCCAGCTGAGGGTATGGCCAACCGCCTAACGCCAAGCTCCAAGGCTCTGGAAACCGCAACGGATAGGCCCCTAGCCTTGAAGGTTCCGGTGGGGTTTAGGCCCTCATCCTTAATCCAGAGATCTCGTAGGCCGAGACGGCCTCCAAGTCTCTCAGCCCTCAGCAGTGGAGTCCAGCCCTCGCCGAGGGAGACGATGTGTCGGTCATCCCTAACGGGTAGGAGCTCCCTATACCTCCAGAGCGATGGAGGCCTCCCCCTCAGCGCCGCCCTATCTAGGAGGCTTGAAGCCCCCTCCAGATCATAGATGGCTAAGAGGGGTTTACCACATCGAGGGCAGACCCCTTGAACCCTATCGGCATCATAGACGGCTCCACATTTGGAGCATCGAAGATGGATTAGGAGACTCAATCCACTCCTAAAGAGGGCTCCACACCTTAAAGTGTTCGGTGGCCTATGATGAATTGTCAGGATAAACTAACCTTTTGGCAGATCAAATTTACTGTAAGATTTTCTTAACATAAAATTTAAAAACGACATAAAGACCTCCACCATGTCGGAGAAGCCCTGCTGCGAGGAAGAGGAGAAGAAGGAGTGCTGCTGTTAGGGTGGCCGATTCACCTCGTCGACACCCTTTAAATCTTTGAATCAGAGACACGGGGGATTCAGGATCGTAAGGTGTAAAACCTTTTTACACCCATCCACCACTCTTTAACCATGTCCCGATTGGAGAAGGTTGGGGAGGTCACCCACTACTACACACGCATCGGGGTGGCGGTGGTTAGGGTTACGGCTCCCCTCAGGGTTGGGGATCGCATCGCCATCAAGGGGCATACAACCAACTTTGAACAGACCGTCGACTCCATGCAGATCGAGCATGAGGCTGTAGAGGAGGCTAAGCCTGGAGACCTCATAGGGCTTAAGGTCGTTGATAGGGTGAGGGAGGGAGACATCGTCTACAAGATCGTGGAGTAGGGAAACTCCCCTGAGAGAGCCAAGAGAGTAAAGCTTTTATCCTCTATATGCTTTTCACCCTAACCCAGCCACGGGGGTCGCAGGAGTGTATCGTTTTCTCAGACCCCAGGCGAGGGGGAGAGGCGAAGTGGGGTATTGCTTTATCTAATCCCAGGAGACCCCGCCTGAGATACGGCGCCC
>CALEIY010000215.1 GCA_937898665.1 Candidatus Bathyarchaeota archaeon
TTTTCAAGCAGAAGACGGCATACGAGATGTAGAGAGGTCTCGTGGGCTCGGAGATGTGTATAAGAGACAGGATGATGCCTAAATGATGTGAGGTCGCAAAGAGTATGTTTTTAAGAAGAGGATGTGGTGGTGAAAGTAAATGAGAGGGGTTGGTGGTCCTCGAGAGCTAACATATGAGGGGAATAATAACGAAATGGAATTTAAAATTCTTGAGGTAAAAATTTCATTAAAGAAAGTAATAAGAAAATTTGGACATGAGCTTTGTCAGCGAATGAATCATTCTGGTATTCCTTTATATCTTATACTTCATCCTGAGGAAGTAGATGTATTATCTGGTGCAAAACCTATAGGTCTTGAGGTAAATCTTCCAAACCTGGAAGAAGCTATCATAGGATTAGATAGACTTAATAGGGGAAGAGGATTAAAACGAATTGATCTTATTTTTAAAAAGGGTGATACCTATTATCTAGTTGAAGTAATTGATAGAAAATACATCACAAAATCGGATAAGGAAAAAATGATTGAATATGTAAAGCGTTTCAAAGAATTATTAAGCATCAGAGAAGAATATAAAGAAATAGTTCCAATAATAGTCCATCCGGCTGAGCACTCTCCAACAGACGCATTTGCCGAGCTTATGGGACTAACCGATTCTCTCAAGAGAAAATGTGACTAATACCTCCACACCATTATCACCAGAACATAATAAGGATCTTTGAGCACTCCCTATGGCTTAGGCGTCAGGGATACAGGGAATCCACCATCACCTCATCCGTAGCTTCTCTGAAGGCCTTGGCCAAGGTCTGCGATCTCATGAATCCTGAGAGCGTCAAGGAGGCTATAGCTTCCAGGGCTGTGAAGGAGGGGACTAAGAAGAAGCTAGTTGAGATCATGACCGATTCTGCAGGCAGCACGGTTTCACGTGGAACAAGCCATGAATAATTAAAAATAACGATATTAGATTTCAAATTTTGAGGCCTCCATAACTTTATAACTTTCTTGTCCCCTCTAATCCTAGGGTTAGAAGTGTTGTCATCACGGTTACTAGAATCCTTAACTTATTGAGGGATCATAAAGATGAGGACTATCTAGACATCGAAGAGTCCTGAAGGAGTATGGCATAAAGGACTTATTATAAAATGATGAGAGTGACGCCCTTTAAGAGTGATTACTTCATCACATGTCAGTATTAAAGAGCAGGTTCCAGAAACTTACAGCTCAGCAATCAGTTTATCCTTCACCCTCAAGTTTTAATCCTTTCAAATCTTGAAAACCTTAAAAAAGAGGGTTATTCAGGCATCTTCACTATTCCATATCTTCCAGCGGTCTCTCCTCCATCGATTACTATACATTGCCCCGTGATATACTTCGCCTCATCCGAAGCGAGAAATGCAAATAACGCGGCGATCTCCTCCGGTTTTGCATGCCGTCTCATTGGGATCGTTCTATTTACCGCTTCGAGCATCTCAGGAGTATACTCCGCCTCCTGCATAGGAGTGAGCACATATCCAGGGCAGACTGCGTTTATTCTAAGCCAAGGGGCATATTCAAGTGCGAGGGTTTTTGCTAGCAGAATTACACCGGCCTTAGAGGCGTTATAGGCGGCGTAGAGGGGATGCCCCTCCAACCCATTTGTCGAGGCTGTGAATAGTATAACACCCTGACGGCGAGGCTTCATCCTCTTGAGGGCCTCCTTTGCGCAGAGGAACATTCCATCTAGATTAACTTCGATAATTCTCCTCCACTCCTCATAACTTGTCTCCAACACAGATTTGCGGATGCTGATACCTGCATTGGATATGAGGACATCCAATCCACCCATCAATTTATCCACCTCTTTGAATGCCTGTGAAACCTCTTCTGGATCGCTTACATCAGCCCTTACCCCGCCGGTGAGACCTGGATTCTCCTCCAACACCTGGTTGAGGGCCTTTTCATTTATGTCAATTATCACAACTCTGGAGGCCTCATCGACGAAACGCTTTGCTGTCGCAAGTCCGATTCCACTCGCTCCTCCAGTTATCACAACTCTTTTTCCCCTGAGATCGCTATATCTGCCTATTCCAATCCCCCCTTCTCGACTTCCCCCAATATCAATATAAAAGCTCCTAATTCTGAACTTGGGCAGTTAACCTAGCTTGTTCTCAGCATTCTCGTCCTAAGGTTTCATAGCTCGCTCTCTAGTTGGCAGGAGGGTTGTGAGGAGATGGCTTTGGCTCTAACATTGAGGTTGAGGTTAGAGGGAATGAAGCTCTGGAATCTGATGTGTTAAAAATAAATAAGGAATGAGGAGAGTTAATAGGAGGAAAACATGGTGAGTGGGGATATCATAAGGCAGATTTCATTAAAGAAAAAGGTTGCCATAGTAACCGGTGCAGCCTCTGGGATAGGCCTTGGTATAGCTAAGCGTCTAGCCGAGGCAGGTGCTGACGTTGCCTTACTGGATATAGATGAACAGAGGGGGAAGAAGGCCGAAGAGGAGATCACGAAGATGGGCGTTAAGGCCAAGTTCTATCCATGCGACGTCGCATCAAGCTCCCAGGTTAGAGAAACCGTTGAGAGAGTTTTCGGCGATTTCGGGAGGATAGATATCTTGGTAAACAATGCGGGAATTATTGTGCGCAAGAATATAGTTGAGACAAGCGAGGAGGAGTGGGATAGGGTTCTGGGAGTTAATCTAAAGGGTGTATATCTCGTCTCCCATTACGTCATCCCCTATATGAATAGAGGCGGGGGTGGAAGCATAATAAACATCGGCTCTGGCTGGGGTCTTAAGGGAGGAGCTAAAGCCGCCGCTTACTGCGCATCGAAGGGGGGAGTCGTGAATTTAACCCGTGCGATGGCCATCGATCACGGTAGAGAAGGCATAAGGGTGAACTGTGTATGTCCTGGGGATGTAGATACACCACTTCTGCGGAGCGAGGCCGCCCAATTAGGGGTTGAATGGAATGAATTCCTGAGGGAAGCTGCTGATAGGCCCATCAATCGCGTTGGCAAGCCAGAGGATGTCGCAAACGCTGTTCTCTATTTAGCAAGTGATTTATCAAGCTGGGTTACAGGTGCAATTCTAGTCGTCGATGGAGGTGGACTAGCCTAATCAAGTTAAAGGAGGATTTGAAATGGTGATTAAGAAGAGGAATGGTGAGATTGTAGTTCACCCATATATACCAAACTCCGTGCCAGAGGTCCAAGAGGAGATGTTAAGAGAGATAGGTGTAAGAGATATAGAGGAGCTTTATTCGGATATTCCAGAAGAATTAAAGTTTAAAGGTGAAATGAAGCTACCTGAGCCGCTGCTATCTGAATACGCCCTGAAAAGACATGTGAAGGAGATTCTCTCAAAAAACAGAACATGCGATGAGAATCTCTGCTTCATGGGCGGAGGCTGTTGGCCTCATTACGTTCCCGCCCTCTGCGACGAGATCAGCCAGCGATCAGAGTTCCTAACGGCATACGCAGGTGAGCCATGGGAAGACCATGGAAGATGGCAGGCCCTCTTCGAGTATCAAAGCTTGATCGCTGAACTCGTGGATATGGATGTGGTTAACGTGCCAACCTATAGCTGGGGTCAAGCGGCAGCCACTTCTCTTAGAATGGCCTGCAGAATAACAAGGCGAGATGAGGTAATCGTCGCAGACACCATATCCCCTGAGAGACTGGCCATAATAAGAAATTACTGTAAGCCGGTTGTTAGGGTGAAGCTGGCTAAACATGATCCCGAGACTGGCATGATGGATTTGGAGAACTTGAAATCTATGATCTCCAGAGACACCGCTGCAATCTACTTTGAGAATCCCTCTTATCTTGGATTCATAGAGACTCATGGAGGAGATATATCAGAGATAATCCACGAGGTGGATGGCCTAAGCGTCGTCGGCGTGGATCCGATATCCCTCGGAGTGCTTGTCCCCCCAAGCCACTACGGGGCTGATATCGTCTGCGGAGACCTTCAACCCCTGGGAATCCACATGAATTTTGGAGGCGGACTAGCTGGTTTTATAGCCACCAGCGATGAGGAGAGATACGTTATGGAGTATCCCTCCCGTCTATTTGGAATCACGAAGACCACTGTCGAGGGTGAATACGGCTTTGGCGATGTCGCCTTTGAGAGAACCTCCTTTGCGAAGAGGGAGAAGGCAAAGGAGTTCGTGGGAACCGCTGCGGCGCTGTGGGGTATAACAGCTGGAGTCTACCTTGCACTGATGGGACCCAAGGGCATGTGGGAGATAGGTAAAACGATAATGCAACGATCCCAATACGCGATGAAGGAGCTATCAAGAATAGATGGGGTAAGGGCGCCGAGATTTAAGGCTCCCCACTTCAAAGAATTCGTAGTAGACTTTAATGATACAGGACTCTCGGTTAGGGATATCAACAAAAGGCTAATTGAATATGGCATATTCGGAGGCATAGATCTATCAAGAGACTTCCCCAAGCTGGGAGAAAGCGCCCTATACTGTGTCACTGAGATCCATACAAAGGAGGATATAGATAGGCTGACTAGTGCATTGGGGCAGATAATTGAGTCAAAGAGGTGATGAGATTGATGAAGGGTGGAAAAATCAAGATTAGAGATTTCCACGAGGCAAAGTGGGATGAGCCGATAATCTTCGAGCTTAGTAGGAAGGGAGAGAGGGGAATACTGGTTCCAGAGGTGGAGAAAGAGATAGAGGAGGCAGTAGGTGATGGAATCTCCGTCTTACCAGAGCATATGATTAGAAAAGAGTATCCCGCGCTCCCAGAGATCGCACAGGTGAGGGTTCTTAGACACTTTCTCCGTCTATCCCAAGAGACCTTGGGAGCAACTATTAACATTGACATCGGGCAGGGCACATGTACTATGAAATATAATCCTATCATAAATGAGATTTTAGCGAAATCGCCTGAGGTAACTGAGATTCATCCATTGCAAGACGAGGATACAGTTCAGGGAGCGCTTGAGATTATATATAAATTGGATCTGTTCTTAAGGGAGATCTCTGGCTTCAGCAAATTCACATTCCAACCAGGCGGAGGCTCCCACGCAATTTTCACGATAATATCTATCATCGAAGCCTATCACAGACTCAACGGTGAGGGCGAAAAGAGAAATGAGATCATAACAACCCTGCTTTCACATCCATCAAACGCAGCGGCTCCCGCTGTGAAGGGGTATAAGGTGATAAATCTATACCCAGAGGAAGACGGTCGTCCCGACATAGAGGCCTTGAAGGAAGCGGTCTCTGAGCATACGGCGGGCTTCATAGTTACAAATCCAGAGGACACAGGAATATTTAACCCGAGGATAAAGGAGTTCACGGATATCGTCCACGAGGTAGGAGGGATATGCGCTTATGATCAAGCTAATGCGAATGGGATAATAGGAATTGTCAGGGCAGTTGACTGTGGCTTCGATCTCGGCTTCTTCAATCTACACAAGACCTTCTCATCACCTCATGGATGTGGAGGACCTGCAGTTGGGGCTGTGGGTGTTACAGAGAGACTCAAAGATTTTCTGCCCGTACCTACTGTGGAATTCGACGGCAAGAAATATTATCTCAATTACGATATACCCCACTCAATAGGTAAGGTTCGAGAATTCTACGGCGTCTTCCCAGTTATTCTAAGAGCCTATGCATGGATTAGAAGCCTGGGGGCGGAGGGAATCAAGGAAGTAGCTAGGGTGGCAGTCTTAAACAATAACTATGTGATGAGGAAAATCCTAGAAGAGGTGAAGGGGGCAAGCATCTCCTTCCCAAAAACGAGGCATCGTCTAGAGCAGGTGAGATATAGCTTTGAAAAGCTCAAGAAGGATACTGGGGTTACTTCTGAGGATGTCATAAGAAGGATGGCTGACTTTGGATTCCACCTCTGGACAAGTCACCATCCTTGGATAATACCTGAGCCATTTACGATAGAGCCAACAGAGTCCTACTCAAAAGACGATTTGGACGAGTATCTAACAACCTTAAAGAAGGTGGTTGAGGAGGCTTATAGAGACCCTGAGAAGGTTAAAAACGCACCCTACAACTGCCCAATACATAACATCGATCATGAACCACTTGAGGATCCAGATAAATGGGCTATAACCTGGCGTGCATACCTAAAGAAACATAAAAAATGGGAGTAAACCCTTCTTTTTTGAGGGATTTTAATTGAAAAGAAAATTGGGTTTAATAATCAATCCTATTGCTGGAATGGGTGGCAGAGTGGGCTTAAAGGGAACCGATGGCCCAGAGGCTCTGAAAAGGGCGATAGAACTTGGCGCTCAGCCATGGGCGGAGGATAGGACACGAGAAGCGCTTCGGAAGCTATCGCATCTTAGAGACGAGATTGAATTGGTGACGTATCCAGGGAGTATGGGAGAAAATGCGGCTATCAGCTGTGGCTTCTCTCCCATCGTAATAGGCGAACTAAGAGGGGAGAGAACAACAGCGGAGGATACCAAGAGGGCTGCGAGGGAGATGAGAGATTTAGACGTTGATCTCCTCCTCTTCGCTGGTGGAGATGGAACGGCTAGGGATATATGTGACGCAATAGGCCAAGACTTAGTCGTCTTAGGAATCCCAGCGGGTGTGAAGGTTTATTCAGCTGTCTTCGCGATTAACCCACTCTATGCGGGGGAGCTTGCAGCATTATATCTCAAAGGTAGAGTAAGTGAGATAATTGAAGCAGAGGTTTTGGACATAGATGAGGAGGCCTTCAGAAAGGGAAAGCTTTCTATTAAATTGTATGGATATCTGAGGATCCCCGTTAAAAGGGAGTATATCTCTGGGGCAAAATCACCTACACCTATTAGTGAAAAATATAATCAAGAGGAGATCGCAATTGACATAATAGAGCAGATGTCAGATGAATATTATTATATCATAGGGCCAGGGACAACAACAAAGACTATAATGAAAAAATTAAATTTAGACTATAATCCTTTAGGGGTAGATATAATACATAATAGAAAGTTAATTGGTAAAGATTTAAATGAAAAGCAGATACTGGAAATAATAAATAATAAAAAAGCAAAAATAATTGTTACTCCTATTGGGGGACAGGGATATGTCTTCGGAAGGGGAAACCAGCAAATAAGCCCTACCATAATTAGATATGTTGGAAGGACAAATATTATCATAGTTGCAACAAGAAGAAAGTTAAATTCATTACATGGGCGTCCACTACTTGTAGATACAGGAGATGAAGAACTTGACGAACAGTTGAAAGGATATTACAAGATAATAACAGGATATCATGAAAGGATAGTTTATAGGATATCCAGATGATACTCTACTAGAAAGATAAGTAACCAATCTAATTCGCATCATAGTTGTCTGCTACGATTAGATTGGCTCTATAGCCTGAGATCTATAATTCCCTAGGCGTAGATAACCCTCATCGACAGGGAGCGGCTACGAGTTTTTCTTAAATATTCTTAACAAAAAGGGTTTGAAACGAGAACCCAAACCTGAGGGTGCGTAAACGGCTCGGGGCGAGTGAAATGGATGAATTGGGTGGTAGGACGGCGAGGCTCGCGGGGACGGCGATGCTCTCAGCCCTAATCGTGGTTCTCGACTACGGCCTCAAGTTCTCCGGCCTGAAAATACCCTTCCCCTGGCTGCCCTTCCTCAAGTTCGACTTCACTGGAGTGCCAGTGATTCTCTCCCTCCTTCTCTATGGCCTTCCATCCGCGGCCACCACATCCATCGTAGCCTGCATCGCCATCACACTCCGAAGTGGGAAGCTCGTGAGCGCGGCCTTGAAGGCTTTGGCAGAGCTATCAACGGCCTCAGGCATGGCGTTAGGCCTTCGCCTGCCAGGCCGTTGGAGGAGAGTTTCCTCAGCCATATCTGGAGTTGCGCTGCGCCTCGTGGTCATGAGCGTGGCGAACCTCGTCGTCCTCCCAGCCTATTACCAGATGCCCTACGGCGTCGTTGTAGGACTGCTTCCACTGATGGGGGTTTTCAACATCGTCCAGGGCTCCTTGACGGTGCTCCTAGGATTGATGCTACATGAGGCGATCGCGAGGAGGCTCCGCTCCAACCCACGATGAAGACGCCGTAAGTTTATAGTAGAACTCGTCTGCCACTCTCTTGAGGAGACTAGTGCCACGAATGTGAGGAATCCAAAATAATCTTTTTTACCTGCCCCATCTGCACAGTTAAGGTCGATGTCAAGCTATTCGAGAGATGCGCAGAGAGATTGTTAAGCATATCATGCACCCTGAGCTCTGAAACCTTAGGCTGACCCTAATTGAACTCAACCTCGCCTTCGCTGGATCAAATCTGGCTTCTAGAGGCATCGGGCTGAAGTAATCAAAAATCTAAAGCGGACAGTAGATTTGTTAACCAGTAGGTGATGTTCACGAGACGCTACTTGAAGATCCTGGTGATCTGGAATCTTGCTCTGAACCATGGCTAAATGTGCTGCACATTCTTCTGTTATGCGGTGAAATGTTGCAGAGCCTAGGGAGGACTAATTAGATTCTTCTAGGCGGCGATGAGAACCATTTTTAAATTTGTAGTATCTCTAGTTAATATAGCGATGACAAGTATATTGATTAGAAATGGTTTTATCGTGACGATGAACGATGAGAGGAAAGTGTATAAAAGGGGTAACCTCTACATCGAGGATGATAGAATAGTAAGTGTGGGGGAACAAGTTGATGTATCTAGCCCTGAGTACGTCATTGATGCAGAGCATAAGATTGTGCTCCCAGGCTTCGTGAACACACACGCTCACCTCCAACAATACTTCCGTGGAGTTTATGAGTTGATCGGCGACTTTTACAAGGTGAATTTACCACTGGAGATGTATAGAAGGCCTGAGGATATGGATTGGCTCGGCCAATCATCCTGCGCGGAGCTCATCTATGGGGGATGCACCACCACGACCATCCTTTATACCTATCCAGAGGGTTTCGCAAGGGCTGTGGAGAGGGCGGGAAATAGGGTTATCCTAGGCGCAGACATAGAGGAGGTTAATCTTGATAGATTGAGTGAGGGAGTCTATGAGTATCTGCCTGAGAAGGGAGAAGAGGCCTTCAAGAGAGCTGTCGATCTCTATATGCGATGGCATAACAGGGCGGGAGGCCGTATAAAGGTCATAATGGCACCGAAGGCACCAGATTTAGTTAGGCCAGAAACGTATCTAAGATGTAAGGAGTTTGCTGAGGAGAAAGGGTTGAGGATGACGACACATCTATCACAGAGTAGGCGTGAAGTTCAGCAGGTTAAGAAGTTATATGGAAAAACGCCGCCTAAACACCTCTTCGACCTAGGGGTCATGGATGATAAACTCACCGGCGCCCACTGTACCTATATCACGGAGGGTGACTTACAGCTCATCAAGGAGACGGGGATGGGCATACTACACTGCCGTGCTGTAACCAATCCACTTACAAAATGGATGGATCTCGGCATACCAGTTGGACTGGGCACCGACGACTACTTCCACGACATGCTTCAGTTGATGAGGCAGAACATCTACGCCGCCGATGTTCAGGAAAGGCTGGGACTTCATAGATTTAGAAGACCAACCTTCTATGAGCTCCTTGAGCTAGCTACCAGGAAAGGGGCGGAGGTCATGGGAATCGCCGATGAGGTAGGATCCATCGAGCCTGGAAAGAAGGCTGATGTCATCATAGTGGATATGATGAATCCCTATCTAACTCCGACAATGAATCCATTAACCAGCTTGGTCTTCTATGGGTCGTCATCAAATATAGAGACGGTCATTGTAGACGGCAGGATACTTAAGATGAACGGTAAATTGACGACGATTGATCTGAAGAGCGCTCTCTTAAAGGCGCAGAGGAGAGTCGAGGAGATAATAAACAGATTCTTTGAGGATCACCCTGATCAAAGAAGGCTATGGGAGAAGAGGAAGCTTGGGTGAATATCAAAGAAGATGATCCTATAAATTGTAAAATCCCATCCTCATTTGTTATGAGGAATCAACTTTTTAATATCTCCTTCTTACGACACCATAATAGGATCCTCGGCGATGAAATCTTCCTTCTTATCTACAATTATTTGGATCTGAACCCTCTTCCTCCCATCTTCAACTTTAGAGCTCAAAATCTTTGAAACTCTTACAAGCTCTTTTGAGATCCATTCGGCCTTTCTTTCCCATCTTCTAAACTCCTCTCTTCATCCTTCTCAAGCCTAACATGTAAAGCCGTGATCAGCCCGATTATCTGGGCTCTGTCTACTTTCATTACTCTGCCGATTCCGCGATAAGGCGATGATCGAAGCATTACCAGCTTGGTGAGACCCCTCCTATCACAAAGTCTGTCTGTTTCCTTTGGGTCTCCCTACATGTTTGCCTCAGCTAAAGGCCACCAGGTCGGCGCCATCAGCGATAAACCCTCCGATATTTGCCCTAAGTGGGAGTTCATCTGCCAACTGAACCGAGGATGAGGGCGCCATATGAGCCTGAAGATACAAGATCCGCCTCTCCGCCTGTAATTTCGGCGAGGCACTCACCTGATTTTAATAGTAGCTCCGCTATTATAACAAGGCTCTGTGAAGCCGAATAGGGGTGTTGACGAGAAAGAAGTCTATAATCCTTAGCCCCGGCGTATTCCACCCAGGTAGTGGAAACCGATAAACTTAATCCCTATACATCCAAAGCCAAGTCATCGAGAAAAACACGAAACAATCAATTTAATATATTATAGATTTGAAAAAGCTTTAAATTTCTCTCAAAAACCAGGTACAACACAATAAAACTTAAATAAACATAAACCCCCAACA
>CALEIY010000216.1 GCA_937898665.1 Candidatus Bathyarchaeota archaeon
GCATCGGGAGACCGCTGGTTGGTAGGCTCCTATTCTTCGACGGTGAAGAGATGCGCTTCGAGATAGTTGATGTGGAGAGGAATCAAGACTGCCCCACCTGCGGTTATCTATAAAGCAGCATCCACCCTTTGGAGCTCCTCAACCCCGCCTCAGTGGAGTTCCCTTTGCTGAGCGCATATATGAAGATGCGGAGCCGAGTTTCAGGGAGCTCCGATGTGGGGATGGCTCTTAATCTCGCATCAGGGCTACCCTATGCTTCCAACAGAAACTTCTATCCTCCGGCATCCCGACATGGCCGATGGGGGTAGGCCCTGAGGGCTTAAATGATGCGGAATAAACCTCCATATTCCCTTACCTCTCGAACCTATCTGGGTGAAAGTGGGCCGGTGGCCCAGTCTGGGAGGGCGGGAGGCTCATAACCTCCAGGTCGAGGGTTCAAATCCGGCCCAGGGCACGTGAACAAGGAGGTGAAATCCAGCCATGAATGGCGGCTTCTAAAAGCCCTTCAGCCTCAGGGAAGAGCTCCATAAGGCCTCTGGGATAGACCCTCTCCCTCTCTTCTTACAATGGCTGTAATTCTAATCTCGGCCGTAGAGGTCTGGGAGATTGCCCATCTCAATATGGCTTCGATGAGGGAGCTCCTGGGGATGACACCCCTGAGGAGGTCTATGGCCTCCAGGAGTTCCTGGCTGATGGAGATGCTGACCCTCGCCTTATTCAAGCCCTTCGAGTTGCTATAAGTGGCCACCACTTATATGGAATTCAAAATTATAGCGGCGTTATAGGGCCTCCCGAGGCCGAGCTCCGGTCTCATAGAGTAGCCTTAGGTAGACCCTCCACAGCCTTAGCCTGGGAACTGAGATCGCAGCCATCCAGGGCTATAGAGTTCTCCCAGCCAATCAATCGCCCTCTCCGTCCTCTCCACATCATCCAGGTCGCATCCCTCAGCCGCCAATCTCTCCAAGCATCTCAAATACTGCCTTATGGTTCTCGGCCTCAGCCCTCTCCTCTCCAGGTATAGCCCCACCTTCAGAATACGGCCCCTGGTCTCCGCATCCAGGGTCTCCCAGCCCCTATCGACAAACCCTCTGCCCCGTGCTCCGGCCGGGATTTGAACCCGGGATCAACGGCTCGAAAGGCCGTTATGTTTGTCCAGGCTACACCACCGGAGCCTATATGAATTGGGTTGAGGAGCGCCTTATAATTCCTTTGCCTAGGCCGCTTTGAAGCCTATTACTAGGCCGAGGATGAAGTCGATGAGGAAGGGGGCGCTGAGGAGGAGGGGTAGATAGGCCTTAAAGCCCTCTAGGGCCTCGGATGGCGGCGTCGGCAGGAGCTCCTCCAGCCATCTAAGCCACTCTATGTTGGGCTGTATACCCATCAGCCTTAGGAGTGGAATGGTGTTGAGGATGAAGACGCCTATAGCGACGACCCTCCCAAGCCTCGGAGGAGGAAGCCTGCTGCGAAGCCTCCAAGGAAGCCGAAGATCAACAGATACAGGCGAAATCGAGGAGTTCCCCAATCAACCTATAGGGGGATAAACCCCGAGACTTTAATGATTTCGAGAACCTTTTATATCCCAGCTGGATTCGAGATAATTTGAGGGCCCGTAGCTCAGCTTGGTAGAGCGACAGGCTCATAACCTGTCGGTCGGGAGTTCGAATCTCCCCGGGCCCACCAATAAGGATCCTCGGTATGAGGCTTCCCAGAGACCTCAGCGGGAAGGAGATGCCGCTACCCCATGGTTATAGACGAGATCTCACAAGAGATTGGAAGAAGGGATGGTTGAGGAGGAGCTGAGTTATTAAATCGCCATCAAAAATCCCTACATCTTCGGCCTCTCTAGACCATATCGCTTGAATATCGAGTCCAACACTTCTTCTAGGGCTTGTGCCCTCTCCTCTGGCATAGGTTTGGGTTGATGTTCTTTCAGCAGCTTCTCCACTCGTTCCTTGGCTCTGGTGATGATGTCTTTTGATCCGGCTTTCTTCCATGCGTCTATGGTGAGTCTGCAGACTACATCTGATGGTATGTATCTTTCTCTTCTGAAGTGCTTCATCGTATGCCTCTCACCGAGGTAATGGCCTCCTGGCCCTACCTTCTCTATGACATCCAGAGCCAGAGTCTCCTCATCGACATCGATGCCCTCCATCAACCTATAGGCCATGGCACACAGCTCATCATCAATAACCAGCTTCTCCAAGGACTGACAATTCTCTGAGGCCAACATCCCAGGGCCTGAGACAACGTTCACCCCCGCGAGGGCAGCCATGATGATGCCGATGGCCGACTCGAAACAACACTGACCGTCAATCACTTTAGAGTCGCTTTCTCCTAGATAACTATGGGTGGGAAGCCCATAGTATTTCCCGATCTCAGCAACAGTGCAGGCCATCATCACCGACTCTATGGCTCCGATCCTTTCGGTAGCATATCTCATATCGAAGAGGACTGGCCCACCACCATAGATGACCGGCGCCCCAGCCCTCCTCAGTTGAGTGATGACAATACCAACCAATGTCTCGGCGTTCGATTGGACGAGGGTTCCGGCGAGGGTGGCGGGGCTTGTCGCTCCTATATGTGGACCGGAGATAATCTCGGCTGGTATGCCTCTGTCGGCGAGGTCTATGAGGTTTTGAGCCGCGACATCTCCCCAGGTGAGTGGTGATGTTGGGCAGCAGTCGAAGATGGCTCTTGGTCTGCGTCTCAATTCCTCTGGGCCTCCTACGGCTGCGTTCAGCATCTCAGCCATGTCTATGAGGCCCTGCTTCGAGAAGGCTCCAGTGATGATGGGCTTATCAGAATTCCTCAAAACGATATACAGCCTATAGAGATCGGTGACGACTTCAGGAACATCAGATGGAACTATAGCAGTGCTCTGAGCCCCTATATGCTCCAGGGCGTCGGCCAATCTCACCAATCTCTCCAGATCCTTGGAAGTTCCCCTTCTGATCTCACCGGTCTCTGAGTCGAGGAAGTATATCGCCGCAGAGCCAGGATTATAGACGACATTATCGCCCCCTATGATAAGCCTCCTATCGCCGTCTCTGCTGTATAGCTCTATCTTGGATGGAGCCTTCTTCAGGCATTCCCTCGCCAGCTCCTCAGGGATCCTCACCCTTCTATCCTCAACTTCGCACCCATTCTCCTCCAGCAGTCTTAGGGCGTTCTCGTTTCTAACCTCCACTCCAACCTTCTCCAGGATATGTAGAGTGGAACTGTGTATCTCCTCTATCTCATCCCTCCCCAGAAGTCTGAATCTACTGATCATACGCTTCGTTATAACAATAACACATTGTTTTATGGTTTATGTAGTTTCTAACAGTTGAATCTAACATAAATCAGGTTATCCTCGTCTGAGGGTTTCAAGCCCACTATGGGGGCGGAGAGACCCTGAACTCATATATGTATGCAAGCCCCTTATTGTCCGATACATTTTATTTTTACATTCAGGGAGATTGATGATTTGGAGGAGAGGGAATGGTTAAGGAGCTTGAGGCCTATGAGAGGACGTACGCCCATGAAGTTAAAGATGCTGGAAAGATTGAGGAGTTTCTACGGGCTTGGATAAGAGGAATTGCGACTGGCCTGAATGAGGTGGATGAAGAGACGGCGAGGAGGATTCTGAAGAGATGTGGTGAGAACTGCTGCAAGATCTTCCTAGAAGTCTACGGCCTTGACCTGGCGTCGCATGATCTGAATTCCCTCATCGAGACATTGGACAGAGGTCTAGCCACAACAGGCACCCGATGTGAGAGGAAGGGTGACACCATCATCTATGAGTTCAAGCCAAAGCAGTGCGAGTGCCTGCTGGTATCGGAGAATATAGTCGAATTGACGCCTAGGCTTTGCTCAGCCTGCTTCACCAATTGGCTCGAATACATGTTCGGAACGGTCTCGAAGAAACCTGTTAGAGCTGAGCTTATAGAGAGCCTGGCAACTGGAGCTGAGAAATGCTCCTTCCAAATAAAACTGGAATCAGAGACAAAAACTAAATAAAATATAAATCACGAGCTAAACCACTTTAAATCATAGGATTGATCGAATTTTTGTCTCTTCGCCTCCACGCTGGGATGCTGGAATTCCTTCGATGTTCATCTCTTCCAGCGGCATCGGTATTCGATGGTGAGCTGATCCAAGATGGTTTTAAGCTCCGAGGTGGTCTACGACTCGCCCTTCCTCCGTCAATCTGTAGAGGGTTCTTTCTCCCTCCTCGATCTTCTCGACGCAGAAGCCCTGCTCCAATACGGCGAGATGCCATTTGAGGGTCTTCTCATCGAGGCCTGTCTTGGCTGATAACTCCTCTAGGGTGGCATCCCCCTCCCTCAAGGCTTCTAGGATGCGCCTTCTCAATGGATGATTTACGGCTTTGAGATAGAGGGCGTGTCGACGACGAGTCTCAGCGACGCTGTCGGCTATAGTTCTCTCCCTCTCCATGGCGATCCAGAGGAGTGATGTATCGGACACCATAAAGCTTTATCCCAATGTAGACTTCAACCTCTGAGGGTTTAGGATGAGCGGGAAAGCTGAGGAGAAGATGGAGGCCGAGAAAACGGAGGCAGAGAAGGAGGAGGCTGAGGTAGTCTCTAAGGGAGACTTCATCCTCGTAGAGTTGACGGGGAGAGTTGAGGAGACCGGCGAGGTCTTCGAGACCACCGACGAGGAGACAGCTAAGAAAAGCGGAATCTACAGCGAGAACGAGGTCTATGGGCCTAGGCTGATAGTCGTCGGCGAGGGATGGGTTCTCAGAGGCCTGGATAAGAGGCTTGAAGGGGTGAAGATAGGGGAGGAGACCGAGATAGAGATACCGCCGGAGGAGGCCTTCGGAGAGCGCGATCCAAGAAACATCCGAATGGTTCCCTATAGGGTGCTGAGATCCAAGGGCATCACACCTAGGATAGGTGAACGCGTAGAGGTGGATGGACGGACAGCGGTGGTGAGAAGCGTCGGAGCTGGGAGGGTTCAACTAGACTTCAACCACCCCCTCGCCGGTAGAAGGATCGTCTATAAGGTGAAGGTTCTGAAGCGGCTGGAGGGAGACGAGGAGCGTATAAGGGCGCTGATCGGGAGGAGATTCCCCGGAGTCGACCCTGAGAGCTTCGGGTTGAAGCTTCTGAAGAGGAGGGTGAGGATCACCATGCCTGAGGAGGTCTTCTTCGCCGATAACATACAGCTGGCGAAGAGGGCTGTCGCCCTAGATATACAGAGATTCCTCCCCGACGTCGAGGCCGTGGAGTTCATCGAGGTCATCAAGCGGAGATGAGGGCTGAGGTCGCCGTAGTAGGCGCCGGCCCCTCAGGCCTCCTCGCCGCCTACGAGGCAGCCAGGGGTGGAGCATCCACAATCGTCTATGAGGAGCATCCGGAGATCGGGGAGCCACCCCACTGCGCAGGCCTAATCAGTATCCAAGGCCTGCGGAGATTGGGCATAGAGACCGGAGACTACATCCTCAATGAGATTAGGGGATGCCGACTCATCTCGCCTAGCGGCATAACCCTCGAAGCCTGGAGCTCCAAATCTAAGGCCTACGTCATCGACAGGCCGAGATTCGACCAACTCCTCGCCGAGAAGGCCCTTAGCATAGGGGTCTCCATAGAGACCTCTAGTAGGGCGGAGCGTTGGATTAGGGATAGGGGGCGTATCAAGGGGTTCTCCGGTGTGGGATTTAGGGTTGAGGCCGATGTCTCCATAGACGCTGAGGGGGCTGGAGCGGTTCTATCAACCAGGGCGGGACTGGAGCGTCCAGGGGGCCTCCTCGGAGGGGTAAATGTCGAAGTCGAAGGCGTCGAGGTTGAGGATGGCCTCGTGGAGCTTTGGTTCAACAGCCGATTGGCTCCAGGATTCTTCGCCTGGGTCATACCCCTCGATGGGGATAGGGCCAGATGCGGATTAGCCACCTCCGAGGGCGAAGCCTATGAGAGGCTTAAGGCCTTCCTCCAAAAACGCTTCGGCGGAGAACCAAAACATTCGAAGCCCTGGAGGGGCATCATCATCACCGGAGGCCCCATACCTAGGACGTATCTCGACGGCCTCATAGTCGTCGGAGACGCGGCGGGGCAGACGAAGCCAACGACGGGCGGAGGCGTAATCCTCGGAGGCCTATGCGCCAGGGAGGCTGGCAAGGTGGCGGCTGAAGCCATAAGCCGAGGGGAATCCTCCTCAAGATTCCTCAGACGCTACGAGCTGTCTTGGAAGTCGATGCTGGGAGGAGAGTTCTCCTCCATGTCCCTGGCGAGGAGAATGATGAATAGGCTGAGAGACGAAGACCTTGACAAACTCTTCGCGGCTGTGAAGGAGGCGGAGCTTCAACCCCTATTGACGAGACTCGTCGAAGAGGGAGATATGGATATGCAGAGAAAAGTCATCCGAGAGGCTCTGGGGAATAGGAGGCTGCTCAGCATAGCGATGAGGGTTTTAGGGCGGATAGCCCTCTCCGAGCTGAGAGGATTACTGAAACTTTAATCAGCGGCCTCATCCGCTGGGAACATGGTGGAATAAGGAGGGGTTATGCTGAGACTATAAGCTGCCAATCCGTCCCCTCTTTACATGAGGCGCATGGGGGGAAGACATCGTCCCTGGCGATGGGGATTATCTGGTTCCAACAGTTTGTACAGATGAAGAGGCCTGACACCGGACTCTTCGTTCCAGTTTGATACCTACTTCCAGCCTCACCGGCGAGGGCCACCATCATCCAGGTCGTCGATCCACAGTCGGCGCATGGCGGAAATCTCTCACCCTTCGAGAGGGGGATGATCTCGCCGCAGCCGGTGCAGAGGAAGAGGCCGGACTCCGGATTCACATCACCCGTTCTAAATCTGCTGAAAACCGGCATTTCATTTAGAATTCCTTAATACTAGTATAAAGAGTTCATCCCTTCGACCCTTCGATCACTACCCGTGAAACAGAGGGTTAGGTGCTGTAAACCTCATATTTAAATAGGGGATTCACCGCCCATAGTGGCTGATAGAGATGCCCTACTGCATCTCCTGTGGTAAGCGTATATCACCTGATGAGAGGTCTGTTAAGTTCCCCTGCCCCAACTGCGGTGAGGTGACTATCTGGCGCTGTGAGAAGTGCCGCCTCTTCGGCAGGGAGTATCACTGCCCTAAATGCGGCTTCACCGGCCCCTAAATCTCCTTCCGCATCCAATTACCAGTGGGATCGATGAGGCTGCTGTTAGGGTGGCTGAGACGTAGGTGAGGATTCTCCCTGGATGATGTCTCTCTGGGGAGAGTTTTAGGAGGATTGCATCCCAGTATTTCGAGTTTTTAGGCGTTGTGTAGCCGACGAGGATGTAGCCTCCATCCACCGTCTCATCTATACACCATCCCCTATCCCTCCCCACTCCGCCGTAGGTCTGATTCCAGAGGGGGTCTCCATCCTCATCGGTCTCTACAACCCATATATCCCAGTCCCCCTCCCCATAGGATGTTGTTCCGCCGATTATGATGTATCCCCCAGCCTTGGTCTCCCTCACCAGCCATCCTATGTCGCTTCCAGCCCCTCCATAGGTTCTATTCCATAGGACTTCCCCATCTCCATCGAGTTTTACGAGCCAGAAGTCGTAGCCTCCAGCTCCATAGGAGCCAGTCGCCCCAGCGGCTATGTAGCCATCCTCCGTCTCCTCTATGGAGAAGAGCCAGTCGTCTCCATCGCCTCCATAGACCACATCCCACTCCACGTCGCCGAATTCATCGGTCTTTATGACCCAGGCGTCGGCGAGTCTATCGGCGGAGATCGTCGTGTATCCAGCCACCACTAGACCTCCATCCCTCGTCTCTGAGACATGCCAGGCTCCATCCTCGTAGGGGCCTCCATAGGTCTTACACCATAGAACCCTGCCGAGGGGATCAACCCTCAGCAGGAGGGCATCCCAGTATCCGCTGCCTATGATCCTCGTCCTCCTGGTACATCCGGCGACGATGTAGCCTCCATCCCTAAGCTCCTTGACGCAGTAGCCTATATCCCAGTCAGGCCATCCATAGACGAGGCTCCACTCCTCATCCCCTCTGGAGCTGAGTTTAATGAGCCAGATGTCGTAGTGACCTGACCCCCAGGAGGAGGTCTCACCGGCGAGGATGTAGCCTCCATCACTCGTCTCCTCCAGAGACCAGCCTACATCCCACTTAACGCCGCCATAAGTCCTATTCCACTCGACTTCCCCATGCTCATCCGTCTTTATCAGCCAGGCGTCATACTCCCCCTCGCCATAGCTGGAGGTTGTGCCGATGATTATGTAGCCTCCATCCCTAGTCTGCCTGACAGCCCAGCCCACATCACCCCTCAACCCTCCATAGGTCTTAATCCACTCAACCCTGGGAGGCGTCGACTTCGAAGAGTTGATGGGGCTTAGGGAGAAGGCTAATAGACTTATGGAGACCAGGAGGGGTAGGAGGGGGAGAACTCCGAGAATCTTAGCCGCCAACCCCGATCATTGGGGGAAACCGATGGATATTAGTCATCCGCTATCTGAAGAGCTTTAGATGACCCGTCACCCTATCCATCCTCTCCGATAGGTCGGGTCCAAGGCCGAGGGCGGTTATGGTTCCTGGAGGCACCTCTGTGAGACCTCGATCCCTGATGATGACGTTTACTATGTCCAGCTCCTCAGCCCTCTCAGCCAGCTCCATCAACTCCTCGAGGGATTCAACCCGTAGAACCACCTTCTTAGCCCCCTCATCCCTCCATCTACGCCAGATTCGGGGCTTCCTCCTCTTCGCCTCCTCGGAGGCCTCGACGGCTGCGTGGCAGGCCTGGCTTATGAGCTTGCCTACGCTCATCCCCAGGTCGGCTCTGAGGACGATGCACTGCTTATACCTGAAGGGGGTCTCACTCATCAGGGGATCAGCCTCTCCCTGTCTCTGGGGAACATACAGCACTCCCTTATGTTGCTGGCGCCGGTTACAGCCATCGTCAACCTCTCGAGGCCTATGCTCCAACCCGCATGGGGCGGCGCCCCATACTCGAAGCACTCGATGTAATGCTTGAAGTTCTCTGGGTTCAAACCCTTCTCCCTCAGCCTCCTCCTCAGGAGGTCTGGGAGATGTATCCGCTGGGTTCCACTGCTGATCTCCAATCCCCGATATATGAGGTCGAAGGCGTGAACCAGCCTCGGGTCATCCTCCCTGGGCATGGCGTAGAAGGGTTTTAGGGTCTCAGGCCAATCCTTTATGAAGAAGGCCTCCTCCCCGAGGAGGCTCCACAGCTTCCTCTCCTGGGTTCTGGTGAAGTCCTCGCCCCACTCGATCTCGTCGCCTACGCCTCTAAGCATCTCTATCGCCTCATCATAGGTTAATCTCCTCAATGGAAGCCTAGGCACCTCCAGCTCTCGGCCTAGAATCTCCAGCTCCTCCCGTCTTTCTCTGCGGACAGCCTCCAGCATGTAGACGAGGCACTCCTCCAGCACCCGCATCACATCCTCGTCATCAGCATAGGCCTGCTCGATGTCCATCTGCCTAACCTCATTGAGATGCGTCGGCGTATCGAATTTCTCAGCCCTCCAGACGGGGACAACCATGAAGACCTTCTCGAAGCTGACGGCGCACATCTGCTTATAGAGCTGTGGACTCTGAGCCAGGTAGGCTGTCCGATCGAAGTAGGGGAGCCTGAAGAGCTCGGCTCCACCCTCAGAGGCTGAGGCTATGATACAGGGGGGCTGGATCTCAAGGTATCCACGATCGCTGAGGAATCTCCTGAAGGCCTGTAGAAGCGTATGCTGGATCCTGAAGATTGCTCTACTCCTAGGCGTCCTGAAGTCTAGGAATCGGTAGTCGAGGCGTGTATCCAGCTCGGCCTTCACCCTCCCGGAGACGTCGATGGGTATGGGCTGCTTAGCCCTATTGATGAGCTCCACAGATTCTGGTATGAACTCGACGCCGGCGTGGGCGATTCTGCTTTCGACGACTCTCCCCTTGAAGGCGACGACGTCCTCCCTGCCTAGGTGGAGCTCCTCAAGGGTCTCCGCTATGGGGTTGTCGGGCTTCACCGTCACCTGTATCTCCCCCGAGGCGTCTCGGAGGAGGATGAACTTCAGCTTGCCTAGGTCTCTCGTCCTGCTGACCCATCCGGCTATGGTTAGGGTCTCACCCAGCCTCCTCTTAGCCTCCTCTATGCTAACCCTCTCCAATCTAACCCCCTCAGGGCCGAGTCTATTGACGTGGAGGAGCTTAAAGCTTTGATGCTATGTATGCTCCACCCTCAGGCTTATGCCCCTAACCCTCCGGGCTATCTCGGTCAGCGCCCTTATACGCTTCTCATTCAGTCTCCGACCTGCGAGGACGATCCTCGTCTCACTGGAGCCATCGGGGAGCCAGATGACGTTTATGGTGAGTATCCGGTAGCCTGAGAAGAGATCCTCCAGAAATCGGCGTTCGCTTCCCCCGCTCTCTACGACGATGACCCTCCTCCTGAAGGCGTCTCGAACCTCCCTTATGAGCCGCCCCCCATAGCCCATGAACTTCTCCCTATCGCCCCTCCCGACGACGAGGGCGAGAATACCATCTGCCTCGACGACGTCGACGAGCTTCGCATCCTGTATCATGGGGTATTTATCCTCGATTTCGAGGAGGAAGCGGGCCACCTTCATATAAAGCTCTGAGACCTCGCCTGACCTCAGCTTCTCCCTACACTGGGAACAGAGGACTCCGCTCCTGAGGCAAAATTCACACAGCCTCGTCTCCACTCACTCTTTCCTCCGCGCCGGAGGGCGTGTAGGGGCTGGCTTCTAAGGCTTCGCCGTCTACCGTGTGATCTTGATCTCGATGGTGCTTATGTTCGTCGGCGTGTTGGTGTCCTCTGAGACCATCTCCTCGGTTCCGATCTTGATGTCCTCGACCTTTATGTCCGGCATGAACCTGTTCCTCATAACCTCGACGACGTCGACGGCCCTGCTGATGGCTCGGCCTCTCGCCTTTATCAGCACCTCACTCGCCCCGCTCTTGAAGAGGGTCATACAGGCGAGGACGTAGTTCAGGATGGGCTTCCTCCCGACGTAAACCGTGTTCACCGACACCTTAAATCCCCCTTCCTCCGTGGTGTTCTATTATCATATCGACATCTAGTTAAAAGGTTATCGTTGTTTGTAGACCCTTCAGCGGGGAAAGGATAAAATATCATGAGAACCCTATGCTCTCGGTCTGGTGTCCCCGATGTCGCTTAGAGACCCCTTCAAGCTGGAGCTGGCGAGGAAGCGTAGATTGGAGAAGATGATCTGTAGGAAGTGTGGAGCCACGAATCCGCCTAGGGCGACGAAGTGTAGGAAGTGTAGGAGCAAAAATCTGAGGCCTAAGAGGATTAGGGGACGCCGCTAGACTTCTCCGCGTCGCCGATTCGTCGTTTCAGGATGAGTAGGTTCACCCCCTCTATGTAGGCCTCTATACTCGCCCTGACGATGTCTCTGCTACGACCTCGGGAGGAGACGACGATGTCTCCATGCCTCAATCTCACCTCCACCTCAACCTCGGCGTCGGTTCCCCCTGTTATGGCATCCACGTGATACGCCTCCAGGTGGGGTCTCTCCTCGGGTTTTAGGGCCTCCATCACAGCTCTCAGCGTGGCGTCGACGGGGCCTACCCCCATCGAGGCTTCATGATGCTCCTCCCCATCGATGCATAGCTTCACGGAGGCCGTCGGCGTTATGGCGTTCCCCGTGACCACTATGAACTCGTCGATCTCCACGGCCCTCTCGGTCTCGACGCCCATAACCTTCTCGGCGATCTCCAGCAGAGTCGTATCGGCCACCCTCATACCCCTATCTCCGCGGGCCTTCACCTCATTTAATATGCGTCGAAACTCCTCCTCCGAGGGTGTTAGGCCCATCTCCTCCAGGTTTCTACGCAGCCCATGTGAACCTGCATGTTTCCCCGGAACTATATGTCTGGCGGCCCCCACGATGTCTGGGTCTATGAACTCGTAGGTGGAGGGATGCCTCAAAACCGCGTGGGTATGGATGCCGGATTCATGGCTGAAGGCGTTGATACCCACCACCGCCTTATTTGGTGGAACCACCACGCCCGTCAATCGCTCAACAAGCCTTGAGGTCTCCCACAGCCTCTCCGTCTTTATACCCATCTCAGCTCCATAGACGACTCTTAGGGCGACTGCCACCTCCTCCAGAGCCGCATTTCCAGCCCGCTCGCCCAGACCGTTGATGCAGACATGAACCTCCCCAGCTCCAGCTCTAAGGGCTGCGAGGCTGTTAGCCGCCGCCAGCCCCAAGTCGTCGTGGCAGTGGGCTGCGAAGAGGACGTCTGGGAACTCGCTGATAATCTCGGAGAATAATCTGTAAGAGGCCTCAGGTGTTAGGGCGCCGACGGTGTCGCAGAGGGCCACCCTATCGGCGCCAGCCTCCACGGCCTCTGCTACAACCCTCTTAAGGAAGCCGAGGTCGGTTCTTGAGCCATCCTCCGTTGAGACCTCCACGATTAGGCCTTCACCCCTGGCGTAGGAGACTGCCTCCCTCAGCATCTCAAGGGCCTCAGACCTCGTCTTCCTCAGCTTAACCCGTAGATGTAGATGGGAGGTGGGGATAATTATGTTGACACCATCGACATCGGCCTTCAGGGCGGCGTCTATATCCCCTCTTAGACATCTGGAGGCGCTGAAGATCTCAGTCCTTAAATCCTCCCCCGTTATCAGCCTTATGGCCTCCATCTCCCCCCTGGAGACGGCTGCGAAGCCCGCCTCTATGGTGTCCACGCCCAGAGCGTCGAGGGCCTTAGCTATCTCCAACTTTTCCTCAGGGGCCAGAGAGACTCCAGGCATCTGTTCCCCGTCTCTCAGAGTGGTGTCCAGAAACCTCACACGCTGCCTTATGGGGCTAGATAAAGCGATACCCCATTTCCATCACTGAAACGAGAGGAGGAGGGGTACAATTATAAAAGCCTATCCCCGCATGGGAAAGTATTTTATCGGCGCAGGGGAGTATCCCTTTTGCGGGCCGGTCGTTCAGCCTGGCTAGGACGCCGCCCTCACACGGCGGAGATCGCAGGTTCAAATCCTGCCCGGCCCACCATAGGCATCCTCGATCATCGGAGCTCCTCGCAGCCACATATAGGTCTTCAGCGATATGGAGGGGAAGCTTGAAATGGAGGCTGAGGATTTTATGTTCCAGCTCCAAACCATCTCTCCAGGGTTGTTGTCTCTCTGCTCCGCTTGTAGCCTCGCTCGATCTTCTGTATCGCCTTCCGGACTCTCTCCTCGTTGAAGTCATGCTCGTCGCATAGGAATTCGATGATGCCATCGACGTCGGGGGGCCTCCACTCCAGCTCGTAGTCGTCTGTCACCTCTGGATTGAGGAAGAGCCTCTTAATGGCCTCTGGGGGAACTGGAAATTCGGCTCCCTCGATATGCTTCAAAGCCTCCTCAAGGCTTCCATACTCCCTTATCAGCTTCAGCGCCCGTTTAGGCCCTATGCCCTTGACGCCGCCAGGGTTGTAATCCGTTCCGACGAGGATGCCGATGTCTATGAGCTGTTCACGGCTTAGGCCTAGATGCTCCAGCATAGAGTCCAGCTCTATGAGCTCCGGCTCGATCTTTATGTAGAGCTTCCTCCTCGGCAGCTTCCTCCTCCCCGTTATTGAGAGGTTGCGGACAAGCCTTGGAGCTCCGAAGAGCAGGGAGTCGAAGTCCTGGCTGGCCACAGCCCATACGTCACCCTTTGAGGCCATGTAGGCTGATTGGGCCTCGCCTTCGGATGGGGCCTGTATCCAGGGTATTCCCATTAGGGTCAGCAGCTTCTTGGCGTCCTCAACGATGCTGGGCGTCGTCACGGCTGCCTGCTGGGCGTATCTCCTCGCCTCCTCGTAGCGCCCCTCTCTGAGGGCCTCCTCATATCGCTCCTGGGCCTCTCTGCGGGTCTCCATGCGCTTCTCAAGGGTTTCAGCCTTCAGCAGCGGCGGCTTGCCATCGAAGACGTAGGCGACCTTTATCCCAGCCTCTATGAGATTCGCATTTCTATAGATCAATCCGTTTAGATGACTCGTTATCCGCCCCTCCCTGTCTCGGAGGGGTTCACCATAGCGGCCTCTTATGGTGGAGAGGAATTGGTAGAGGATGTTGTGGCCGTCGAAGACTATGATCTTACCGGCGAGATCCTTTAGGTCGATCTTCCTCGCCTCGACGATCTCCCTGAGCTGAACTCCCACCCTACTTCACCAACTCTACTCTCCTCTTACCCCTCGCCATATTATAGACTCTTATCAAACCCCTGATCTCCAGGTCCATGATGAGATCCTCGAAGTTCCTCTTATCGAGCTTGCCATGGATCTTTGACACAGCCCTATATAGGCTGTCGAACTCCAGGGCTCCGCTCTTCTCAAGGGTCTCAATTATGGTGATGGGTATCAGCCTATCATTCATAGGGTTCACTCCTTACGCCACAGCCATGACCGGCTTCTGCTGAGCCTCCTTGAATCTCTTCTCCATATCCCTATACCACTTCTCCATCTCAGGCGTTATGGAGGGCGCTATACCGGCCATCGCCTCCTCGAAGTCCTTTAGGGTCACCTCCTTGGCGTTGATGTCCCTCCTTAAGGCGTTGAGGGCAGCCTCACGGCAGACGGAGTCTATATCGGCACCTGAATACCCCTCCATACGCTTAGCCAGCTCCTCCAGGTTGACATCCTCAGCCAATGGCATGTTCTTCGTCTTTATCTTCAATATCTGGAGCCTCGCCTCATAGTCGGGGGGTGGAACATAGATGCGTCTATCGAAGCGTCCAGGCCTCAGCAGCGCTGGGTCGAGGATGTCAGGCCTGTTGGTGGCGCCGATGACGACGACATTCTGAAGCGTTATGAGGCCGTCGATCTCTGTGAGGAGCTGGCTGATAACCCGCTCCGTGACCCTCGAGTCGCCGTAGCCGAGGCCCCTAGCAGGGGCGATGGCGTCGATCTCATCGAAGAAGATGATGCTTGGGGCCGCCATCCTGGCCTTTCGGAATATCTCCCTAATAGCCTTCTCCGATTCGCCGACCCACTTACTGAAGATCTCAGGCCCCCTAACGGAGATGAAGTTGGCCTCAGACTCCGTCGCCACGGCCCTCGCCAGGAGGGTCTTACCGCAGCCTGGAGGGCCGTATAGGAGGATTCCCTTCGGCGGCGTTATGCCCATCCTCTTGAAGGCGTCGGGATGCTTCAAGGGCCACTCCACGGCCTCTCGCAGCCTCTGCTTCACATCCTCCAATCCGCCGATGTCATCCCAGTGGACGTTCGGAGTCTCTATGTAGACCTCCCTCATCGCCGTCGGCGTGATCTCACGATAGGAGGCTAGGAAGTCGTCCATGGTGACGACCATCTGATCCAGAATCTCCTTCGGGATACGCTTCTCCTCCAAGTCGATCTTCGGCAGATAACGCCTCAAGGCTTTCATGGCCGCCTCCCTGCAGAGGGCTGCGAGGTCGGCGCCGGTGTATCCATGCGTTATATCCGCCAGCTTCTCCAGATCGACATCCTCGGCTAATGGCATCCCCCTGGTGTGTATCTGCAGTATCTCTAATCGGCCGTCGCGGTCTGGGATTCCTATCTCGATCTCCCTGTCGAAGCGGCCTGGCCGTCGAAGCGCTGGGTCTAGGGCCTCAGGCCTGTTGGTGGCGCCGATGACTATGACGTTTCCACGCCCCTTCAGGCCGTCCATGAGGGCCAATAGCTGGGCGACGACCCTCCTCTCAACCTCCCCCGTGACCTCGCTTCTCTTAGGGGCTATGGCGTCGATCTCGTCGATGAATATGATGCTCGGGGCATTACGCTCAGCCTCCTCGAAGGTCTTCCTCAGCCTAGCCTCAGACTCGCCATAGAACTTGCTCATGATCTCAGGGCCATTTATGGCGTAGAAGTTGGCGTCGGACTCGTTGGCGACGGCCCTCGCCAGGAGGGTCTTACCGCAGCCTGGAGGGCCGTGGAGCAGCACGCCCTTAGGCGGGTCGATTCCAAGCCTTTGGAATATCTCCGGATGCCTGAGGGGGAGCTCCACCATCTCCCTTATACGCCTGATGGCCTCATCGAGGCCTCCTATATCCTCATAAGTTGTTCTGGTTGTTATCTCAAGCTCTGGGACAGGCTCGCTTAGGATGGTGATCTCCGTTGTGGGCGCTATCTTGACGATGCCAGCGGGCCTGGTGTTCACCACCGTGAAGGGAACCGAGTGGCCGAGCATCGTTATCAGGATCGTATCACCCCTGGTGCAGGGCCTGTCTATGAGGCGATCCTTCACAAATCTTATGAAGTCGCTGTCGACGCTGATGCGTATGTCGACGGGCGCCAATTTCACGGATTTCGCATAGGAGACATTCGCCTTCCTAACCGTGACGAACTCGTTGATTGAGACTCCACAG
This sequence comes from Candidatus Bathyarchaeota archaeon, assembly GCA_937898665.1. GTDB lineage: Archaea > Thermoproteota > Bathyarchaeia > TCS64 > B23 > B23. Next base: position 16,328 of record CALEIY010000216.1, read on the forward strand.
TTCTTCCTGATGAAGCCGTCGATCCTGATTAGGCCGAGGCCCTGATCCTCTGGGTAGGCGGGCCACGCCTTCGCGGCCGTGCTCTTCTTCCCTATGATCTCGATGACATCTCCGACTGTTACCCCTATGGCCTTCATCGCCGCGGAGTCTATTCTGGCGATGCCTCGGCCTACATCTCTCTGCTGTTTAGCCTCAGCCACCTTCAATTGGATGCTGCTCAAGGAGAATCACCTTTAAAGGCGTATGAAGAGTGTGGCGCAGAACCATATAAACGTTAAGGAGTTGTGATCAATTAGGCTTAGATTACTTCACACTCCTCAGCCAGCCTCTTAGCCTCCTCGGATGTGAGCTTCACCTCATCTAATATCGTATAGCGGCCAGGCCTAATCCATCTAGCCCTAACCAAGGCCTCGACGATGTATCTCGGCTCTATGCCCAGCTCCTCCGCCGTCGTAGGAGCTCCTACGGCTCGAAGACTCTCCCTGATCTCCCTCCAATCCAAGCCGTGGAGCTTCGCCATCATTATGGTTCCGACGCCACACTGCTCCCCATGGAGTGCAGGCCTCGGAGCGATCACGTCAAGGGCATGGCTGAATAGGTGTTCAGAGCCGCTACAGGGCCTGCTGCTTCCAGCTATGCTCATGGCTACGCCGCAGCTCACGAGGGCCTCAATGAGGGTTCTATAGCCCTCATCATCCCTAGCCCTTATCAACTCGGCGCTCCTCATCACCAGGTTGGAGCTCATTAGGGCTAGGCTTGCGGCATACTCGCCGTAGTATTCGCCGTTAACCTCGTGAGCTAGCCTCCAATCCCTGACGGCTACAACCTTCGCTATGACGTCGCCGCAGCCGCTCGCCGTCAATCTATAGGGGGCACCGGCTATCACCTCGGAGTCAGCCACCACGGCTATGGGTGCGACGGCCTTCACCGAGTAGGGTCTCCCCAATCCCTTGATGGAGGCTAGGGAGCTCGCTATCCCATCGTGGGAAGCCGTGGTTGGGGCGCTGATGAATTCTATCTGACTCTTAGCCGCAGCCATCTTGGCGACGTCGATGACCCTACCCCCTCCGACGCCTACCACCACCTCAGCCCTCATATCACCGGCCTCCCCAGCCACCCTTTCAACGGTCTCCAGGTTAGCCCTGAGGGCCTGGGTCGCCTCCACTTCCAAGCCGCTACGCCTCAAAATCTCTAGGGCCTTCTCACCCGCCACCTTGAAGGTTCTCCTTCCGGAGACTATGAGGGCCCTGCTGAATCCCAGCTCTAGGCAGATCTCCCCTAACTCCTCTATGACTCCCGCGCCGACGAGGACGATCCTCGGCAGCTCTATCCTATGTGGCTCCCTCAATCTCCTCGCTAGAATAACTCGCCTTTTGGAGTTAAAGGGTTTAACGAGAAAGGTTTTTAAAGAATACCCTTTTATGATACATGACCCTCCTTCTGGGAGATCATCCTTGAAACATTACCTCTGGGGAGCTGAGATGCATCGCTTGGAACCCTTGAAGGGGACGACGACCGTGGGAGTCGTCTGCAGCGATGGGGTGATATTGGCAACTGACACCAGGGCGACGATGGGAACCTACGTCGCCAGTAAGAGGGCGAAGAAGGTCTATAGGATCACGGATCGCCTGGCTATGACCGTCGCAGGCGGCGTAGCCGTTGCTCAGAGGGTTGTCGAGATACTCCGCGCCAACGCCCGCCTCTTCGAGCTGGAGAATGGGCGACCCATGCCCGTCTCAGCCGCCGCCCGATTGGTGTCGAATCTCCTCTTCTCAAATCGAGAGGAGGGTATGCCGCTGCCCCTCCAGGCCTTGGTGGCCGGCTTCGACGAGTCCGGTCCCCACATCTACTCCCTAGACCCCTTCGGAAGCGTCACGGAGGAGAAGGTGGTCTCCACCGGCTCCGGTTCACCCATCGCCTACGGCGTCCTGGAGGATCAGTATCAAGAGGGTAAAACCGTTGAGGAGATGCTCCCCATCGTCGTCAGGGCTGTGGACTCCGCTATGAAGCGCGATGTGGCAAGCGGCGACAGCTTCGATGTAGCCGTGATCACGAAGGAGGGTTTCAGAGAGCTGACAGCCGAGGAGAAACGCGCCCTGCTGAGCTGATATGAAGGCCGCTCAGAAGCCTCAAGGCCTATCCTACGCGGAGATCAGGAGTTCCATACTTGAGAATATCCCACAGGAGATCGGCATCACGAGGATAGAGTTCGAGGGGCCGCGTATAGCCATCTACACGAATCGACCTGAGATGCTCATGGAGAGAAGCTACATCGTCGCCGACATAGCCAGCTCCATAAAGAAGAGGGTCGTAATACGCTCAGACCCATCGGTTAGGGTGTCGGAGGAAGAAGCCGAGAGAGTCATCAAGGAGATCATCCCAAAGGAGGCGGGGTTGGTTCATATCTACTTCGACCCAACCCTCGGAGAGGTCATCCTAGAGGTGGAGAAACCTGGCATCGCCATTGGGAAGGGGGGATCACATCTACTAGAGATCGTTAAGAGAACGCGTTGGAGCCCAAGGGTTGTCAGATCCCCCCCGATCCCATCGTTGACAATCAAGCAGATCAGGGGCTTCCTCTACTCAAAGAGCCGTGAACGGGAGCGCTTCCTGAGGGAGGTTGGAGAGGCTATCTTCAGGCCTATGTTCCAGCCAGCTGGAGACGTCAGGGTCACCTTCCTAGGAGGCGTCAGACAGGTAGGCCGATCGGCCATACTGGTGAGAACCAGGGAGAGCAGCATACTATTAGACTGCGGGATAAATCCGGCGACCCTAAACCCGATAGAGGCCTATCCTCGTCTTGATGTCGAGGAGTTCGACCTCAGAAGCCTAGACGCCGTCGTCATCACCCACGCCCATCTAGATCACTGCGGCTTCCTCCCCTACCTCTTCAAATACGGCTACGACGGGCCAATTTACTGCTCAAAGCCGACGGCCAGCCTGATGGTTCTATTGCAGAGCGACTACCTCGACGTAATGAGCAAGGAGGGGAGGCCGACGCCCTATAGCCCCGAGGACATCAGGAAGGTCATACTCCATACGATTCCACTGAGCTATGGAGAGGTAACCGACATCGCGCCGGATGTAAGGCTCACACTGCATAACGCAGGCCACATCCTAGGCTCCTCCATCGTCCACCTCCATATAGGAAGGGGACTCCACAACATCGTCTACACAGGCGATTTCAAGTTCGGCTACACCCAGCTCCTCCAGCCAGCTGCGACGCAATTTCCAAGGGTTGAAACCCTGATCATGGAGAGCACCTACGGCGCCCCCGAGGATGTCGCTCCACCTAGGGTGGAGACGGAGGCGGAGTTCGTAAAGATCGCGAATCACGTCTTGAAGAAGGGGAAGGTTCTCATACCTGTTCCAGCCGTGGGGCGAGCCCAGGAGATCATGATGGTCATCAACAAGTATATGGAGATGGGGGAGCTCACGGAGGTGCCGGTCTATATCGAGGGCATGATCTCAGAGGCTACGGGAATCCATACGGCTTACCCCAACTATCTCTCAAATGAGATTAAGGATCAGATTCTCCGCGAGGGGCGTAACCCCTTCGAGTCGGATTACTTCACCGTGGTGAAGCAGCCGGATATGAGGGATGAGATCGCCGAGGGAGGCCCCTGCATCATATTGGCGACGGCTGGCATGATGGAGGGTGGCCCCGTCATAGAGTATTTCAAGAGGCTGGCGCCATGGGAGGAGAATGCCCTGATCTTCGTCAGCTATCAGGTGGCTGGAACCCTCGGTAGACGCATCCAATCCGGCTTGAAATCCGTTCAGACCATGAATAGCGAGGGGAAGCTGGAGGTGATCAACGTCGAGATGCAGGTCTACACCGTTGAGGGATTCTCGGGGCACTCGGATCGACGTCAGCTTTTGAGCTATGTGAAGCGCATCAGGCCTACGCCTAGGAGGGTTCTAATCGTCCATGGCGAGGAGTCGAAGTGTGAGAGTATGGTGCGGGCGCTCTCCAGGTTTAGAGGCTTAGAGGCCTATGCTCCAAGGCTTCTTGAAACCTCTAGACTGGCTTAGCGCTCCCTACCCCTCCATATTCTAACGGTTCGAGGCGTTAATATTACTCGCTCCTCTCCCAGGCGGGCTATGTCTCCCTCTATCAGCTTCGCATATTCATTCAACTCGTTTATGGCTCTCTTCACATCCTCTATACTCCTCTTCGCCAGGGGGGCGACATTTGTTATGACGATGTTCCCAGCTCTAACCTCAGCCTTGATGAGGTCTACATCCTCATAGGCTCTGAGGGGGATGGCTTTGATATATATCTCTCTTGAACCCCCCTCCTCACGTTTCCCTATAAGTCTATTCATCACGCCCTTCATCTCATCCCCCTTTATAGGGATTCGCCTCGATTGATCAACAACCCTCAACTTAATATCTTTACCGTATCATTCTGAGGGAAGCATAGGGAGAGGCCTCTATGAAGCTTAGAAATAGGCATAGATTGAGGAGGAGGGAGGTTAGGAGGCTGAGGGGAGAAGCCGGAATGCTCCTCCCCGAGGTCGACAGCCTGGAGGAGGCTGAGATGGAGGATGGGACAGTCGTCTATCTCTCAGGAGACTCCATAATACTGGCGAGGAGGGGGGACGATCTCTTCCCGACGCTTAGATCCCCAATCCTCGACTCCCTACCCTCCATCATCGTCGATATGGGCGCCGTCCCCCATATATGTAATGGAGCCGATGTGATGGCCCCTGGAGTCGTCGAAGTCAGGGGGGATTTCAAGGCTGGAGGGCTGGTGGTGGTGAGGGATGAACGACATGGGAAGGCCCTAGCCATAGGTAAGGCTCTAGTAGACTCCGAGGAGTTGAGGTCTTTAAAGCGGGGTAAGGTGGTGGAGAATCTACACTACGTCGGCGACAGGCTCTGGAGGAGTGGATAAGCTTTATACCCTCGCCTAGGTTGAGGTATGAGATGAAGATCGTAGAGGGGCCAAGCTCCCCCGAGCTGGGCAGGAGGGTTGCCGAAGCCCTAGGACTTGAGCTCGTCGAGTCCACGGCGAAGAGGTTTCCAGATGGCGAATTCTACTTCAGATATATGGAGCCTCTATCCGGTGAGGAGCTCCTCATAGTTCAGAGCCTCTACCCGCCGCAGGATGAGCATCTCCTAGAGCTCCTAGCCATGATCCACGCTGCTAGAGACCTAGGCGTCTCCAATATCACCCTCTTCGTCCCCTATCTCGCATATAGTAGACAGGATGAGAGATACCTGGAGGGAGAGTGTTTAACCTCGGATCTAGTTAGACAGCTATTGGAGGATGTTGGGGCCGACGCCCTCTACACGGTTGACGTCCACAGCATGAAGGTGTTGAGGCGCTACAGGATTCCAGCCCACAACCTGACGGCGGCAGGGGAGTTGGCGAGATACTTCGCTGAAAAGGGGTTGAGGGATCCCCTAGTTCTCGCCCCCGACGATGAGGAGATGGCGAGGCAGCGGGTTAGATACGCGGCTGAGGTGATCGACGCCGAGTATGACTGCCTAAGAAAGGAGAGGGATCGATATACGGGCGAGATAAAGACCTATGCCAAGGAGCTATCCGTGGAGGGGAGAGACGTCATAATAATCGACGACATCATAAGCACGGGGAGAACCACAGCCAACGCAGCTAGAATCCTAAAGGAGCTGGGGGCAGCCAGGATCTACGCGGGAGTCACACATCTACTTCTGAGGGGGAACGCTCTAGAGCTGATTAAATCGGCTGGGGTTGAGGAGGTTGTAGGCACCGACAGCGTCCCCGGAGACCTATCAAGGGTGTCGGTGGCCCCCCTCATAGCGGAGGCCCTAGAGCCGTAAGGTTTATCTCTATGAGATCGGTGAAGCGGCGAGGGAGCGTATATGGGACTACTCGACGACGTTAGGGTTCTAGACTTCACCCACGTCTACTTCGGCCCCTACTGCACCATGATCCTCGCCGACTTGGGAGCCGAGGTCATAAAGGTGGAGCCGCCGTGGGGTGAAGTAGCGAGATTTTATCCCCCGCTAGTCGGCGGCGTAAGCCCCGTCTTCCTCTACTTCAACAGGAATAAGAAGGGGATCGTCCTCAATCTTAAGCATCCAAAGGGGCGTGAGATCGCCCTGGAGCTGGCTAAGAGATGCGACATCCTAGTGGAGAACTTCAAGCCGGGAACCATGGAGAAGCTGGGTCTCGGCTATGAGGATGTTAAGAAGGTTAAACCCGACATCATCTACGCCAGCCTCAGCGGCTTCGGCCTCTCAGGCCCCTACTCCAATAGACCCAGCTTCGCCCCAATGGGATCCTCCATGAGCGGTTGGTATAGGTTGACCGGCGACATCATCGATCCCGAGGGGCCTCCGATCAGGCCTGCGGAGTGGCATGGAGACCTAGATCCAGGTCTCTGGGCCGTCATCGCCATCCTAGCAGCCCTGAGACATAGGGATAGAACCGGTGAGGGGCAGCTCATAGATGTCGCCCAGCTGGACTGCATGATCGCTCAGACAGGCGTAGCCATCACCCAGTATACGACTACCGGTAAGCTCCCCTGGCAGATAAGGAAGGAGTATCACACCCTCACCACCTTCGGCATGTTCAAGGCTAAGGATGGATGGGTCTACATCGGCGCCGACCCAAGGATGAGGGATCGCCTCTGCAGGGCGATGGGCGTTGAATCCATAGAGTCGACGGAGCAGCTGGAGCGGTGGGTTGCCGAGAGGACTGTTCAGGAGGTCGTCGACGCCCTCGTCGAGGTGGATGTCCCCGTGGCCCCGATACTACAGATAAATGAGACCCTGGAGGATCCACAGGTGAAGGCGAGGGGCATCATCAAAACCGTGAGGCATCCAACGGCTGGGGAGGTGAGGCTGCCCGGATTCCCCGTGAAGATGAGCGGCTTTGAGGCTGAGATCAGGAGGCCTGCCCCACAGCTCGGTGAACACACCGAGGAGGTGCTTAGAAGCCTCCTAGGCTACGGCGACAGGGAGATCGAGGAGCTGAGGAAGGAGGGAGTTATAAACTAACCCTTTATAGGGTCAGCCCCTATCTCTCTTGATGCCCGACTTCGAGGAGCAGAGGAGACGGATGGTTCAGAGATATAGGGAGCTGGGCTACATCAAAACAGATGCCATGGCGAGGGCGATGCTCAAGGTTCCAAGGGAGGAATTCATGGATCCCGCCTACGTCGAGTATGCCTACGTCGATCAGCCCTTCCCCATACCCGGCGACGGCCGTCAGACCATCTCAGCCCCCTACATGTACCCCGTCTTCTATGAACCCCTCCAGTTGAAGAGGGGGGATAAGGTATTGGAGGTTGGAGCTGGATCAGGCTATGGAGCCGCCCTCGCCTGGGAGCTCGTCGCCCCCGACGGCCTAGTTGTCTCGATGGAGATAAACCCCGTAACCTATCGCTTCGCGAAGGAGAATCTCAAACGGACGGGTTATGATAAGGTCATCCTCATCCTCGGCGATGGATCACTCGGCTATCCCGAGGAGGCCCCCTATGATGCCATATGTATAACGGCCTCCTGCCCCGAGATCCCTCCCCCGCTGATAGAGCAGCTGGCTTCGCCTGGCAGGTTGATGGCGCCGGTGGGAAGCCCCCTAAACCCCTTCGGCCAGGATCTAGTGCTCCTGGAGAAGGATGAGAGGGGTAGGATTCGGAGGAGGAGGCTGATGAAGGTGGCCTACGTGCCGCTCATAGGGAAATATGGCTGGTCAACGAGGTAGGGAGGATGAGATTCGGCCTTATCTCAAGAATGGATCTCCGAGAGGCCCTGGAGGTGGCGAGGAGAACCTTAAGCCACCTCAAATCCAAGGGCATCGAGACCCTCGTGGAGGAGAAGACCGCCAATGCCTTGGGAGTGGAGGCCACACCCCTAGGCGAGATGGATGTCGACATCCTCATCGTCGTCGGAGGCGATGGAACCATATTGAGGGCGGCGATGGGGTTAAGGAATCCATCGACTCCCATTCTTGGCGTCAATATGGGGCGTAAAAGCTTCCTCGCTGAGGTGAGGCCTGAGGAGGTGGAGGAGGCCATCGAGCGTATACTGAGGGGGGATTACAGGGTGGAGAGATGTCTAAAGCTCTCCTCCAGATGCGGCGATCAAGAGCTCCCAGACAGCCTAAACGAGGTGCTCGTGGCCACGTCGACGCCTTCTAAGATGGCTGAGATGGAGATCTACATCGACGGCGTCCATCTCCTCACCCTCGAGGCGGACGGCGTGATGGTGGCGACGCCCACCGGTTCGACGGCCTACAATCTCTCAGCCGGAGGCTCCATACTCGCGCCTGGAGTGGAGGCGATGATCCTCACAGCCATCTCACCCTACAGCTACTTCAGAAGCATCGTCCTCCCATCAAGCAGCCATATCCTGATGGAGGTTAAGAGGCCGAGGGCTGGAGCCATCGCGGTGGTCGACGGCCGCTTCCAAATTAATCTAGCCCCAGGATCGACGGTTGAGGTTTGGGCTTCCCCCCATAGGGCGAGCTTCATCAGATTCAACTCCTTCTATCGAAGATTGAGGAGGAGGCTTAACCCTGGGGGATAAGAGGATACTCATCCTAGACGCCTCAGCCCTCATCTCAGGCTTCCAGCCTCCGGAGGGATATGAGGCCTACACGACGCCCTCCATCCTAAATGAGGTTAGGGTGAGCGGCGTCTCCAAGATAAGATTGATCTCCTCCCTGGAGGGGGATAGAATCCGGGTTCAGATGCCGGAGGAGCGATTCCTCCGAGAGGTGGAGGCCTCAGCCCTCGAACTTGGGGAGGCCTCAGCCCTAAGCGATGCGGATAAGGAGCTCCTAGCCCTAGCGCTTCAACTCAAGCCCCTAGGCCAGGTGGAGCTGGTCTCGGATGACTACTCGGTTCAGAATATGGCTGAGGCCCTCGGCATAGGCTATAGGGGGCTGACCACCAGGGGTATTCAGCGGAGGTTTAAATGGCTCCTCTACTGCCCTGGATGCCATAGGGTTTTTGATAGGCCTCCAATCGACGGCCTCTGCCCCCACTGCGGCTCGGAGATCAAGCGTAAACCCGTTGAGGCTCACCCCCTTCGGGGTAGGAAGACTCCATAGCCCCTAGGGGCGATCACCTCCCCCTCCTCCATGATCACCTCGCCCCTGAGAAGTGTCTTAACGGGTTTCCCACGCCCCCTATAGCCCTCGAAGGGGGTTATCCTCTGCCTAGAGTGGAGCTGGTCGCCCCTTATCTCGAACTCCCTCTTAGGGTCGACGAGGACGAGGTCTCCATCCGCTCCGATGGCTATAACACCCTTCCTCGGGTAGACTCCCAGAAGCCTGGCGGGATTCTCGGCGAAGACCTCCACCAGCCTTCGGAGGGATATGAGATCTCTGTCGACTGCGTCGAGCATCAGCGGAAGCGTCGTCTCGACGCCTACGCCCCCTGAGGGGGCTTCGAAGATGTCGCTCCAACCCCTCTCCTTCTCCTCCTCCGTGTAGGGGGCATGATCGCTGGCCACCACATCTATGACGCCTCCTCTCAACGCCTCCCACAGCCTCCTCTGATCCTCTCTTCCTCTAAGCGGTGGATCCGTCTTGGCGTAGGGTCCCAGACGCTTCAGATCCTCAGCCGTTAGGAAGAGGTAGTGGGGGCAGGTCTCACCGCTGACCCTCAGCCCCCTAGACTTCGCCCATCTAAGGGCGTCTATAACCCCTGAGGCTGAGATGTGGCAGATGTGGAGGTGGACTCCGGCCCAGGAGGCGAGTTGGATAACCCTCCAGGCAGCCTCCACCTCTGCGATGGCGGGCCTATACTCCGCGTGGGCCAGGGGGTCTCTACGCCCCTCCCCTCTCGCCCTCCTCCTCCACCTCTCAACGATGTCTCCATCCTCCGCGTGGATGAGGCAGGGTCTATCCAGCCTGGCGATGACCTGGAAGTTCTCCAGCATCTGCCCATCCGATGCGTATAGCTCCCTGAACCTAGAGGTCATGAAGGTCTTATAGGCGGCTGCCCCCTCCTCAGCCATCGCCCTCAGCTCCTCAGCCGAGACCTCCCCAGCCCCAGCTATGAGGGCGAAATCCACAACGGATTTGCTGCTCCCTATCCGAACCTTCTCCCTGAAAGCCTCGGCGGTGACTGTGGGTGGAACCGTGTTAGGCATCTCACCCACCGTTGTGACTCCCCCAGCCGCCGCGGCCCTGCTTCCGGATTCGAAGTCCTCCCTCTCTGGATTGCCTGGGTCTCTGAAGTGGACGTGCATATCCACCATGCCTGGTAGGATGAGCAGCCCCTCGGCGTCTATCACCCTATCGGCCTCTGGGGCGTGGCTCTCCTTGGATATGGAGACTATAACGCCGTCCTCGATGGCTATGGAGGCCTCGATGAGGCCGGAGGGAGTTATGATCTTTCCTCCCCTCACCAATACATCGGCCTTCAAGGGGACACCTATCCATCACCCTCCGAGAGTGGAATTAAAGGTATCCATCAACCTTTTAAAAGCCTCAACCTATCTCGACGAACTCGAATCCTACGCCATCCCCTATCAAGGGTGGATTAATATGATCCTCACCTCCATCACCCGTCGACTTGGGGGCATACCCCTAGCATCAAGACCCTACTCCGCCTTTTATGGATGGCTCGATGAGGTGGTACATCCACCCTTAGGAAGAAAGGCGACCAGGATTGAAAGCCGGTCTAGGATGGTTGACCTCGGGTCTAGATTGATAGGAATATATTGGTTGAGGGGGAGGTGATACCGATGAAATCCGAGGATGTCTTCGAGGCTGTCTCCCACCCCCTACGCATCAGGATTCTTAGGGCGCTGGAGGGGAGGCCGATGAGATT
>CALEIY010000217.1 GCA_937898665.1 Candidatus Bathyarchaeota archaeon
CTAGACCACATAGTCTTCGGCACCGATTATCCAGGGATAAAGCAGGCCGAGTATGTCGAGATGCTCATGTCCATCAATCAATACGCTGTTCACCCAGAGCTTGAGATACCCAACAAAGAACTCGAAGCCATACTCGGGGAGAATGCGAGGCCTCTCCTACCTACTTGAAGAGTTCTCTAAGCCTTTTTAAAGTTGACAGGGGAGATCACTTGAGGCTTAGGTTTGGAGCGCCCCGATAAGACGATGTATTTCCTCAGGATCGCCCTCGCCGTCGCCGCCAGGTCTACCTGTCTCCGACGTAAATTTGGAGCGGTCATCGTTAAGGGGGACACCATCGTCGGCACGGGGTATAACGGCCCCGCGAAGGGGGTTATCAACTGCTTCGAGGTGGGCTGCATAAAGGATGAGTTGAACCTCCCCTCAGGGGAGGCCTACGACCTATGTCCAGCGGTTCACGCCGAGGAGAACGCCATCATCAACTCGAATAGGGAGGATCGCATAGGGGCTAAACTCTACATCGCCGGCTACGACGCCCAGGGAAACTATACGAAGGCGATACCCTGCAGGAGATGCCGTAGGGCCATCATCAACGCCGGTATCGAGGAGGTCATAATCCTCGACGAGGACGGCAAACCACTGAGATTCGACGTTAAGAAATGGGTGGAGGAGGATACGCAGTGGTATTTGAGGGCCATGGAAGATGCACGATCGAGGCGGCTGGGGAGGGGGGATAAGAATTACAGTGGCTGTAAGACATGATGAGGCTCAGGGATAGAGACGCACCAGTGACGGGTGAGGGACTGATCCTCAGGGTCTACGGCTACGACCACCCCGAGGATGCATACTTCTGCGACCTCGAATACGCCCCAGAGGCCATCTATAGGTCTGAGGAGCCGAGGGCCATCAGGGTTGGGCCTCGGGGCCGATTCTACAAGTTCTACGCCGATGGAGGCCTGAGATTCGTTGAGGAGCATTACCCCCAATACACCATCTGGCATAAGGCCATGCATCAACGCCTCGTAGGCGTCCATGAGCATCAGATCATGGAGGTTCACAGACCAGATGAGAGGCTACAGGAGATCATCAGGGAGCCCCAGGACCCCCTGATGGAGGCGGTTGTGGAGCTCTTAGACCTAATAGCTGAGCACTCAACCCTAAGGCCGAGGGACTTCGGAGTCTTCGGCTCACTGCTCCATGGGTTTCACAGCCCAAGGCACAGCGACATAGACCTCACCATCTACGGCGTCAAGGCCCTAAAGGAGCTGAGGGAGACCCTCAAAACCCTATACGGCGAGGGGCCTCTAAGAAACGAGTTCGAGTCCTGGACTCCAGAGATGCCGCCACACCACTGGAGGTTTAGACTCTACTCTAAAAGCGATTATGGGTGGTATCAGAGGCGTAAACTCATCTATGGAGTCTATGAATCCCGCAGCCTGAGGCGAAGCGTGAAGGTGGAGTTCGAACCCGTTAGGCTGTGGAGCGAGATCAGGAATGAATACCCTGAGACGGAGCGTATAAGGTCTCTGGGGATGGTGGAGGCCTGGTTCAGGGTGCTTTCCGATGAGGAGGCTGGCTTCATGCCGGCCATCTACCCAGTAGAGGTGGAGGAGATCAGCAGTGGCGTAGACCCTGGGGATGTGAGGCGCGTCGTCTCCTACGTTGAGGAGTTTAGGCTGCAGCTCTTCGAGGGCGAGAGAGGCTATGTGAGGGGCATACTGGAGGAGGTGGAGGAGAGGAGCGGAACCTTCTATCAGATCACGCTGAGTAGATGCCCAGACTACTATGGACAGGTTTTGAGGCTCGCCGAACAGCCCTTTTGAGGATATTTAAGGAAGAGGGGTAGACTTATAAGGGGACTATTAGGAGAGTCGGCTTGAGGGTTGCCATGAGCCTCGAGGAGAAGCTGAGGGACATCGAAGAGGAGTTGAAGGTGTTGTTGGAGAAGATGGAGGGCTTCGAGGAGCGTCTCGAGGAGCTTGAGGAGAGGCTCTCGGAGCTGGAGGAGCGGGTGAGCGCCCTCTAACCCAACTTTTAATTAGAGTCCCCCGAGTTTTCTCAAGATGGCAACCCCCTGGCACACATCTAAGGACATCATAGGAACAAAAGGCGACGCCCTGAAGGGCAGGCGCATAGTCCTCTGCATCACCGGAAGCGTGGCAGCTGTGAGAAGCCCAGAGATCGCCAGAGAACTGATGAGACTCGGAGCCGAGGTCTACGCCGTCATGTCGCCTATGGCTCAGAAGATCATACACCCCTACCTCATGGAGTGGGCCACTGGAAACCCCGTCGTCACGGAGCTGACGGGTCAGGTGGAGCATGTCACCCTAGCAGGAGACCACCCGAGGAGGGCTGACCTCATCCTCGTGGCCCCCTGCACAGCGAACACCATAGGGAAGGTGGCCGCCGGCATCGATGACACACCCGTCACAACGGTTCTAACAACAGCCATAGGCAGTGGAACACCGATAATAATCGCCCCAGCGATGCACGTCTCCATGTATCGACACCCAATAGTCCTGGAGAACATCAGGAAGCTGGAGTCCCTAGGCATAGAGGTTTTGATGCCTAGAATTGAGGAGGGGAAGGCCAAGATACCTGAGACGAGGGAGATCGTCGACGCCGTCGTTAGACGTCTCACAGCCGAGAGAGACCTGGAGGGTTTGAGGATTCTAGTCACAGCCGGGCCCACGAGGGAATACCTAGACGCCTTCAGGTTCATATCAAACCCCAGCTCGGGGAAGATGGGCGTAGCCATCGCTGAGGAGGCCCTGAGGAGGGGGGCTGAGGTCACATTGATCTACGGCCCAGGGACGGCTCAGCCCCCAATTGGAGTGGAGCTCATAAGGGTTGAGTCGACGGAGGAGATGCTCAACGCGGCGGTGAAGGCTCTGAGGGAGAAGAGGCATCAAGTGGCGATACTCGCGGCAGCCGCGGCGGACTATGGGCCGAGGGAGAGGAGGATGGTGAAGACACCCTCCAAAATGGAGCGCTGGACTCTGGAGCTTAAACCTCTGCCAAAGATCATAGAGGCTGTTAGGGAGGCGAGTCCGGAGACCTATCTCGTCGGCTTCAAGGCTGAGTATAACGTCTCGGATGAGGAGCTCATCGAGAGGGCTTATAGGAGGCTGAGGGAGGTGGGTATGAACCTCATCGTCGCCAACGACGTCTCCAGAGAAGGGGTGGGCTTCGGCCATGACACAAACGAGGTATACATCATCGACCCCGACCACAAGGTCATTCATATACCGAAGGCGAGTAAGAGGATGATCGCTAGGAGGCTTCTCGACATCATTAAGGAGCGGCTGGGTAGATAGACTACCTTAAAAATAATCTAAAATCTGTTATCTATCGATGTCCTTCGAGGAGGCCGAGATTCTAAGGGAGAGGGCTGAGGATTTCCTGAGGAATGCTGAGAGGCTGTTGGAGGAGGGTGTCTACGACCTGGCGGCTTTCAACATAGAGCAGTATTGCCAGCTAATCCTGAAGTATAAGCTACTGGTGAAGACGGGAACCTATCCGAGAACCCACTCGATCATGAGGCTCATCAGGGAGCTTTCGGAGATATCGCAGAATCTAAGGGAGCTCTTGAGGGGTGATAGGATACTCTACTTGACGAAGATCGAGGACGCCTACATCGGGGCGAGATATCTCCCAAGGAGATATGAGGAGGAGGAGGTTAGGAGCCTTCTGAACTTTGTGAGGGAGGTGTTCAAACCCCTTGTCGAGGCGATTTAAACAATATATAGAGTCCGGTAGGAAAGCCCTGGAGCATCTCAACAATTATAGGGCTGTGGCTGAGAGGGTTAAGAGCCTAGTCAAAGCCTATTGGGGTGATGCCGTGGTCTATGTCTTCGGCTCCGCCGTTGAGGGCCGCTACACGGCTGCCAGCGACATAGATATTCTCATCGTCGTCGATGGAGTCTCCAAGGAGGAGGGGGATAGGGTTAAGGCATTGATATATGAACGCATCGATGCTCCCATAGAGCTACATATAGCATCGAGAGATGAGTTTGAAGGCTGGTATAAGCGATTCATAGAGGTTTTGGAGGAGGTTTAGAATTTATGGATTAGCTACCGTATTCGGCTGGGTTGTTAATGGAACCATTAACATCCTGGAATTTTTATAACGGCGTTATGATGGTTGGGAATCGTTAAGTATCCCATACCTCCACTAACTTTGATATGGTCTCGGAGGAGGCTATTAGGGGGATACCTGGAGGAATCCGAGGGGAGCTGGCGACGAGGCTCGTCGATCTCCTGCTGGAGGCGAAGGAGGGTGTGAAGCTGCCTAGTTCAAAGGCGAAGAGGCTGCTCCAACTATGGAGCCTCGGGGAGCTCTTGGAGAGCGATGAGGGCTTGGAGCTGCTGCTGGAGGGGGCCGCCGCCGTGGATCCCGAGGGGCTTAGAGGCATACTCGACGAATATGGCTTAGAGAGGCTGAAGGGGGAGGTGTTGGGATGAGGTTCGGCATAGAGTTCGTCCCCATGGATCTCTATTGGAGAACCGTCTTCTACACCATCCAGGCTGAGAAGCTGGGATACGACCACGTCTGGATAACAGACCACTTCAACAACAGGAACGTCTACGTCACCCTCACCCTCATAGCGAACTACACGGAGAGGATAAAGCTGGGGCCTGGAGTGACGAATCCCTACTTGGTGCATCCCGTCATGACCGCTCAGGCTGTGGCATCCCTCAACGAGATCGCCCCTGGAAGGGTTGTCTGCGGAATAGGAGCCGGAGACAGGACGACGCTGGAGATGGTGGGCCTGGAGATGAAGACCCCGCTGAGGGCTGTGAGAGAGGCCGTGGAGATCATACGTCGAATGGTGGCCCGTGAAAAGGGCGGCTACGAGGGCAGGGTCTTCAGGACGACGGGTGGAGCCAGATTCAACTTCAAGGTTCAGCAGCCCATCCCCATCTACATAGGGGCTCAGGGGCCGAAGATGCTGAGATTGGCAGGCTCCCTAGGCGATGGGGTTCTGATCAACGCCTCCCACCCCGACGACATCGCCGAGGCCATGAAGCATGTCAGGGAGGGCGTTGAGAGGGCTGGCCGAAGCCTAAGCGACGTCGACGTCGCCGCCTACACGTCGCTGTCGGTGGCTGAGAAGGAGAAGAAGGCGAGGAAGGCCGCTATACCCGTCGTCGCCTTCATCGTCGCCGGAAGCCCGCCCCAGATACTTGAGAGGCATGGCATACCCGTCGAGGCGGCTGAGGGGATTAAGAGGGCGCTGGCCGAGAGGCGTTGGGCCGACGCCTTCGGAGCCGTAACCGATGAGATGATCGAGGCCTTCTCCATCTGCGGAACCCCTGAGACCTGCATAGAGAAGATCGAGGCCCTCTCAAGGATGGGTGTCACACAATTCGTCGCCGGCTCACCCATAGGGCCGAAGGTGAGGGGCAGCATCGACCTCTTCGGGAGGGAGGTCATACCCCACTTCAAAGATTAATACTCTCCTTTTTTCTCCTTAATAAGTAGACATCTGTCGATGATTGTTTCGACACAACCTTTAATTCAAAACGAAGGGTAGATGATGCGATACATCTTGGCGTATGGTGAAAGAAGATGGGGATTAAGGGCGTTAAGGTTAAGTTCGACGAGCTGGAGACGGCCATAGGACGCTTCAAGGGATTAGAAATATCCATCGGGAGGGTTGTGGAGGAGATACCCGAGGAGCCCCTCGGCCCGACGCCCTTCCCAGGCATAGCTGAGCTGAGAGACTGGGATCTGAAGCTGCTGAGGCGTTATAGGCCATTCTACATGCCCTTCTGCGATCTCTGCTGCCTCTGCACCTTCGGTAAATGCGACCTAACACAGGGGAAGCGGGGGGCCTGCGGACTCGACATGGCTGCCCAGCAGAGCCGTATAGTGCTGCTCGCCTGCTGTATAGGGGCCGCCACCCATATAGGGCATGCCAGACACCTCGTCGAGCATCTCATAGAGAAGTATGGCCGTGAAACACCAATAAACATCGGGGAGGACGCCGTAGAGATCGACATGCCCGTGACAACCCTCGTAACGGGTGTGAAGCCGAAGACCCTCGGAGACCTAGAGATGGTGCTCGACTACTGCGAGGAGCAGTTGACGCACCTACTCTCCTGCTGCCACACAGGTATGGAGGGTAACAACCTCGACTTCGAGTCGAAGGTCTTCCACGCAGGCATGATCGATCAGGTTGGAATGGAGATCGCCGATGCAGCTCAGATATCCGCCTATGGATTCCCAAGGGCAGACCCCGAGGCCCCCTTCACCGAGATAGGTTGGGGCGTCGTCGACACCTCGAAGCCGGTCATCCTCGTCATAGGACACAACGTCCCCCCAGCCGTTGAGATCGTCAACTACCTCATCGACCACCAGCTCTACGGCCAGGTTGAGGTGGCCGGAATCTGCTGCACAGCCCATGACATAACCCGATACAACGCTGGGGCCAAGATAATAGGGCCAATCTCATGGCAGCTGAGGTTCGTCAGAAGCGGGATACCCGACGTCATAGTCGTCGATGAGCAGTGCATCAGAACAAACCTAATCATGGAGGCCATGAAGATCGGGGCGCCCTTCATAGCTGCCAGCGAGAAGTGCTGCCACGGCCTCCCAGATAGAACCCACGACGATCCAGATGCCATAGTTGAGGACTTGGTCTCAGGTAAGGCTCCAGGGGCCTTGATCCTCGACCCAGATAAGGTGGGTGAGGTAGCCGTAAGGGTTGCGATGGAGATAGCGCCTAAGAGGAGGAAGAGTGGAATCCTCCCATCGAGGGAGGAGGTTGTCGA
>CALEIY010000218.1 GCA_937898665.1 Candidatus Bathyarchaeota archaeon
GCCGTGAGGAGGCTGAGAAATTAGATCAAATTGACCTTCTTAGAGTTGTGTGGAGTCTTGCGGAGATGTATCAGAGAGAGCTGAACAACGAGAACCTGACGAAGGAGGAGAGGCATAAATTGATGAACGCCTTCAGCTCCCATCTCGCAACTCTCAACAACGTGATGAGAGGAAGGGAGAAGACATCGGAGGCCTCTAAGGATCTGAGGCGATTGATGGAGGAATATGTTAGGGAGATGGAGGAAGAGGAGGAGCTGGAGGAGGGGGAGAGGGAGGAGACGAGGATAAGGGTGAGGCCTAGGAGGGTCTTCATACCCCTACGGGATGTGGTGCTGGTTACATGAGCCTCAACCATCAGCTAAGCTGGGAGGATAGGAGGAAGATAGCTGAGTATCTAATGAGATTTCCAGAGAAGGCGCTTAGGATACATAGGAGGGCGCCGGAGCTTATAGTTCAAGCCCTTAGAGTTGAGGAGTTCTTCAAAGCCGTCATACGGGATCCCATCCTCTTCTCCCATATACTTCTGGGATTCAAGCCAACCTGGTATCAGGAGGAGCTCCTCCGGTGTAGGTCTAAGCGTATAATAGTTCGATGGCCTAGGCAGAGTGGGAAGACCAAGGCCCTAGCCGTCTACGCCCTATGGTATGCCTTCTCGCATCCGAAGACGACGACGCTCATCATAGGCCCCTGTAGGAGGCAGAGCATCATCCTAAGCGACATGATCCACGGCCTCATAGCCTCCATGCCCTTCGAGGTTAGGAGGGACTTCATAAGGAGGAGTCTCAGGACAACCATATACCTAAGCCATGGAAGCAGGATCGTATCGCTGCCAAACTCTGAGCATCTACTCAGGGGCTATACGGCGCATCTGATAATCGTCGACGAGGCTTCATTCTTCCCAAACGATGAAACCCTATTCCTCAACGTCCTGCTTCCTATGCTGGCGACGACGAATGGAACGATGATCGTCAGCAGCACCGCCTGGGGTAAGAACTCGATGTTCTACGCCCTAAACATGGATGAGAGATGGACGAAACTCCATATAACCTGGAGAGACGCCTTGAAGGCTGGCATATACACAGAGGAGTTTGTGGACGAGATCCTAAGGCTGAGGGAGAGTCAGCCCAACATATATCGCACAGAGTTCGAAGTCGAATTCATAGAGGATGAGGACACATGGCTAAGCCAAGACCTATTGGCCAAAGCCTGCGATGGAGAGCTGACCTACTATCCCTTCGACTCCCAGCAGAGGGGAACCTTCTACATCGGCGTAGACCTCGGAGAGAGAGTCGACCACTCCGTGGTCGCCGTCGTGGACAGGAGGCCTAACCACCTGGAGTTGGTGCATATGCATCGATTTCCGCTGGGGACAAGCCTCGCCTCAGTTATAGGCTATGTGAAGACGCTTAGAGACCGATGGGATAGAGTTGTCAGCGTATACGTCGACAAGACGAAGCATGGAGACTATATCATAGAGGACTTCCATGAGGCCGGAGTCCCAGAGGCCCTGGGGATAAACTTCACGCTGCAGAAGAAGCAGGAGATGGCTCAGCTAATGAGGCAAAGGATGCAGGAGGGCATATTACGCATACCATATGATCGACAACTATTAGATGAACTCAACGTAGAGAGATACCAATTGACGAAGATGGGTCACATAGTCTTTTCACATCCAGAGGGGACACATGATGACCGGTTCTGGGCCTTAGCCCTGGCGGTCTATGCAGCTGAGACCATAAGACCCTGGAGCATACCCATGGGGAAAGTAGCCTAAAGGTGCTATCTCCTAAAGAGGATAGAAGAGAAACTTTTCATCGTCATCTATGGAGGTTAATGGTAGGGTGGTCTTCATTTCTGGGATATTCCAGGAAGCCCTCCTCTAAGGCCTTTAGTATTGTGTCTCTCGTCTCCTTCTACCTCTCCTCGCATATAATGAGCTTGACGAGTATGCTTGAATCTAATACTAGGCTCAACGCTCCCTATCCTCCCTTATCAGCCTGGTGGAATCAACCTTAACCCTCCTACCTTCCGCCCTTGACCCCACATCCCTTATGAGATCCATTAGCTCAAGCTGCCTAACCCTATTCTCTCTGAATCGCCTGAGCTCCTCACTCCACTCCAATTAAATCTCTCCCTTAGATCCCTTGGAATACATATAGTAAAGGTTGACGACCTAGTGCCCAGAACATCATATCATCTGTATAATGTGAAGTCATCTGATACGACCGTGAGACTATAAGCCTGCGATAAGATAGCAAAATATCTGGAGGGTTCTCCCTAAGCTCCTCAAACCTCCTCCCTTATCGCATTCTCATCTATCAACAAAAGCCCCTCTAGTTCCTGGGTAGAGGGAAAAGCAAAGAACACCCATCCTTATATACTCCTATATGTAAATACAGTTGGATGTAGAGATGACAAAGATTAAGGTCACCCTATCCCTCGACGAGAGGCTTGTCAAGAAGGTTAAATCAAAGCTTGCCCTAGAGGGGAAGACCCTAAGTGGAACTATCGAGAAACTACTGGCGAACCTAGATCACTTAAGGTTTCTAGATGGTTTAGGTGAGGCTTTACGCTTAGAAAGGGGGGTCTACTCATTTAAGGAGGTTATGGCCGATAGGCCTAGGGGCCTGGATGCTGGAGCCGTCGTGAGGGAGTTGAGAGATGAGCGGGAGAAGCGTATATCTCGACACCAGCGCTTTGATTAAAAGATACGTCATCGAGCCTGGAACAGATGTGGTTGACTCCCTCTATGAGGAGGCTCATAAGGGTTATGCCACCATCGGCTTCTCCATATGGAACATCGGGGAGGCCTCAGTGGTCTTCGACAAATATGCGAGGATGGGTTTATTGGAGGATGGCAGAAAGCCCTTAGAGAAGCTTTTAGGGGAATCGAGACTTCTCCTATCCCTCGAATCCCTGAAGCTCATCGACATAACCCAGGACCTACTGATGGAATCCATAAAACTGGTATTCAAACACCACATATACATAGCGGACAGCCTGCAGATCGCATCGGCGAGGAAGGGTTTCAACCACTTTATGACGGCTGATAAAAAATTAGCCGAGAAGGCTGAGGATGAAGGGATGACGGTCATACTCATCGATTAGAGGGGGCTGTCAGTAATGCCTTTAGATGTTTATGCATTTTTATTTCCAGGTGTTTAATGTCTAGGCGTACATCCGTCATCCTCGACGATGACATCTATGAGAAGCTGGTGGAGGAGAGCCTAAGGCGCTATGGGACGCCTAGGGCGATATCGAGGGTTCTCAATGAGCTGCTTAGGGAGCACCTCAGCGGGAGGGCGGAGCTCCTACGCCTCATCTACTCAGAGAAGCTGGCGAGGACTACGGCGAGGGAGTTTCAGGAGTTCCGTAGGGAGCTATCGGAGAGGGTTGAGCGATGATCCTAGACACACATATCTCCTCCCCCTGGCGAGGATAGAGATCGACACAGATCTGCTTAGGGA
>CALEIY010000219.1 GCA_937898665.1 Candidatus Bathyarchaeota archaeon
TAATGATACGGCGACCACCGAGATCTACACCGTCTAATTCGTCGGCAGCGTCAGATGTGTATAAGAGACAGGCCATTTGATAGTCCTCAAGTGTGGCGGATGCTGTGCCGTTTCCGAGAACGATGTAGGATTTATCCTCGTCAAGGGCAATTTTTGTATCTTGGGTTATTCCTTTGTAGAATGGATATTTCCAGCTTCCACCAGTATTCCTCAATTTGAATATGTCTTTATATTCTGCTCCTCCCCTCATAATTGCCAGCCAGAGCCTACCAAAGTTCTCAAGTATTAGATCCCCCTTCTTAACACGACGCTCAAGGAGGTTTCCTTCGCAGTCTCTACGCTCTATTATTAGAAGGACGCTGCAGGAGTTCCCTGTTTCAGGGGTATGGCTCTGCATCGAGGAGTATAACTGATAGCCTAAAAGTATGATCGTGAAGAGGAGAGATGCCAGTAGGATGCTGGTCTTTCTCATGGCATCACCCCTGATTGAATTTGAAAGTGTATGTCACCGTCAAGACATCTCCAGGTGAAACCTCTATCGCCGCAAATGTGTCTCGGGCTATCAGAACCTGAGAATGTTCGTTATCTCCATGGTAAACATCTACCGATAGACCCGCTTCAGTAATTGTATAACTACTGTCAAATGTGAATGTAGTTGATACCGTAATGTTTAAACTTGACCCAGATTTAGATAGTCCATGGCTTCCTATCACTTTAGATTTTATAGTGCTTTGTAGCTTGTAGTCTGAGGGTGATGGAGCCCCTGTTCCAGAGCCTATGTAAATTTTTGCGCCGCCAGACTGATATGCTAAATAGTCAACACCTCCACCATAATACCAGTAAGGAGTTATTTGGTTTCCAGCAGTATTTGTAACTTTAATTTTCCCTGCCGCCCCTCTAAAGCTATCCGCAATAAGTATAGCGAAGTTCTTGAGTAGCAGATCTCCAGTCTTCACATAGCGATGACTTACTCCAGTCTCGCAGTCATAGTGCTCCAGGATGAGGATAACTGTGAAGAGCCCCTCATCAGCATCTGCCTCAGTCCATGGAGGGCTAACAACGAGGCATCCTAGCGCAGCTAGGGCTATGAAGGAGAGGGCTATGCCGATGCGCTCAATCTTCTCCCAGTTCATCTCAACTGAGAAATACGCTGATTAGGAAGGCGGTGTTATGGAGACCCATTAGAAGCCTTAGGAGGCCGAGGGTGGCTGGGAGGGCTATCAGGGCTCTCCGCCCCAGTCTCCTCTCCACCAGGCCGTCGAGGTATTCCGTGGCCAGGGCGACCGTGATGAGGATGGCTACGTCAACTATAGGCCAGAGGCCTCTCTCCATGAGGCTGACGACATGGGGGTTGACCTCCCTGAACCCTATCTGCAGTCCGATGAAGGTGGAGGCGTCATCCAACAATACTCCGAATAGGAGGAGCAGGTAGGCTAACTCGACTAAATCCATCCAGGGAGAAATAGCTGGAGAGGCCGGTTCACCGCCTCCTGGAACTCCTCTTCCTCTTCTTCGTCCTCGCCTTTCTCGCCGCAGCTGTCATCCTTCTGCGCTGACGCTCGGTGAGGAAGTTCTCAGCCACCCAGTCTCTGTCCTCTTTGAAGATGCGCCAGGCCTCTTCGACTCCAGGCCTGGGCTTAGGCCCCGGGACTCCGGCCTGTTCACGGAGCTGAACCTGGGCGTGCAGACGTCTCCAAACCTTCAGGGCTCCATACTCCTCTATGGCCTTGCGTAGCGCCGCCCTCCTCGCCCTCGTCGACTTGTGGATGCTGTATCCAAATCGGGTGAGTGCCCCCCGCTCCTTTATAGGGATCTTCTTAGGCCCCTTCCCAGGGGCTCCCACATCAGTCCTCCTATAAGTTGTCGGCGGGACGTAGTGCCTCCTCACTCTGATCAGCTTTCCCCCTCGCCGATAGGTGTAGGGGCCCCTCCAGTAGCCTCTACGATGGACAACTATTGTGCGAGCCATTCCATAGGAGAAATAGCTAGAGGCCTATGGCTTGGGCGAGGATGACGAGGGCGTTGTATGCTCCGTGGATTATGTAGCAGCTCATTATGCTTCGGGTCTCCCTTAGCACCCAATACATGATGAGGCCGCTGATGAAGGCTGCGGCTATCAGCAGCCACATCTCAGAGCCGTATATGGCGTAGCTGTGATAGCCGTGGAGCACAGCCCAGAAGGCTATGGGCATCGCCACGCTGAAGGCTCTCCCCTCAGGGGTGTCTCCAAGCCTCATCTGAAGCGCCTTTATGGCCAGAACCTTAGCTGACTCCTCGGCTGTGGCCACGAGGCCGATGTTGAAGAGGAGGTCGTCATACCAGTTTAGGCTGAGCGAGGGAATCCACATGGCCGTGACGGCTGCGGAGCCGAGTAGGTTTACGGCTATGGCCGTCATCTCGACGAGCAGCAGACCCAACACGATGCGGTCCAGATGCCCCCAGCTGAGATTCTCATCGTAGTCCACCACCTCGACTCTGCCCTCTGGAACCCAGAGCTTCAGGGCGATGAGGCCTATGAAGCTGACAAGCCAGACGATGATGA
>CALEIY010000220.1 GCA_937898665.1 Candidatus Bathyarchaeota archaeon
CCCCTGATCCATGAGGGGCTTAAGAGGCTTGAGTATAGGGGCTACGACTCCGTTGGAGTCGCCACCCTTGATGGCGGCGTGCTTCACGTCAGGAAGGATGCGGGGAAGATCGATGAGGTGGCTGAGAGGCTTGGCTTCGATGAGATGCCTGGAGTCGTCGGCGTGGGGCATACGAGGTGGGCGACGCATGGAGCTCCGACGATGGTTAATGCGCATCCCCACGTCGACTGCGGCGGCGTTGTGGCCGTCGTCCATAATGGGGTGATAGAGAACTTCCAGGAGTTGAGGAGGGAGCTTGAGGAGGGGGGGCATAGATTCGCCTCCAAGACCGATACGGAGGTGATTCCACACCTCATAGAGGAGGAGCTGAAGAAGGGGGCGCAGCCGAGGGAGGCCCTACTGAGGGCGGTTCGAAGGCTTAGGGGATCCTACGCCATCGCCGTCCTCTTCACCTCAGATCCCGAGCATATCTACTGCGCCAGGAATGAAAGCCCCCTAATCATAGGCCTCTCAGAGGACGGTGCCTACTGCGCATCGGACATCCCAGCGATGCTCCCCTACACCAGGATGGTTGCCTGGCTGAGGAACGGCGAGGCGGCCATCCTATCGGCTGGGGGCTATGAGATCCTACGCATCAGCGACGGCTCCAGGGTTGATAGACCCCTAACCGAGATCTCCTGGAGCCTGGAGATGGCTGAGAGGCAGGGGTATCCCCACTTCATGCTCAAGGAGATATATGAGCAGCCCCAGAGCCTCCGCAACGCCCTGAGGCTTCAAAAACCCTACCTAGACCTCCTCGCCACCTTCCTAGATAGGGGGAAGGAGGTCTTCCTAGTGGCCGCTGGGACATCATATCACGCCTGTCTCGCGGCCTCCTACATGTTCTCGAAGCTCGCCAGGTTGACGACGTATCCCGTCATAGCATCGGAGTTCATAGAGCGCTATGGCTCCTCGATAGGTATAGACTCCGTCATCCTAGCCGTCAGCCAGTCCGGTGAGACCTACGACACCTTAAAGGCTGTGGACTATGCGAGGATGAGGGCTGCCACCATATTGGGTGTGACGAACACCGTCGGCTCGACGTTGACTAGGGTCTCCAGGGCCTACATAGTCCAGCAGTCAGGCCCAGAGATCGGGGTGGCGGCCACCAAGACCTTCACCGCTCAGCTCCTCGTCCTAGCTCAGCTGGCGCTACGATTGGCGAGGATGAGGGGTAAGATCTCCCAGGATGAGATCGATGAGTTCCAGGAGAGGCTGCTGGCGATCCCCTCCATAGTTGAGGAGGTGCTAAATCGCTCGGCGTCGAGGGTGGAGGAGCTCGCTGAGAAGTATAAGGATGAGAGGCTCTTCCTCTTCCTCGGCAGAGGCATCAGCTCCGCGACGGCCCTGGAGGGGAGGTTGAAGCTATTGGAGATCACCTATATACCCTCCCTGGCCTACCCCGCGGGGGAGAGTAAGCATGGCCCGATCAGCATCGTGGAGGAGGGTGTCCCCTGCATCTTCCTCTGCCCAGGGGGAGAGACCCGAAGGGATGTCATCGGAAGCATAATGGAGATGAAGGCTAGGGGGGCGAGGATCATCACCCTCTGCGAGGAGGGCGACGAGGAGGTAAAGGAGTTGTCAGATGACTACATCGAGATGCCTAAGGGGATTCCAGAGCTGCTATCGCCAATACCCTACGTCGTACCCCTACAGCTGTTGGCCTATCATATAGCGGTGAAGAGGGGGCTAGACCCAGATAAGCCGAGGAACCTCGCCAAGAGCGTCACAGTCCCCTAATCGATTATCTCTTCAACCCCTTTAACTTCAATCTAAATGGATGACCCTATCAGCAGATATGGTTTTGATTAATGGGAAGGTCATAACGGTAGATGCTGAGAACAGGATCGCCGAGGCCGTCGCCGTAAAGGATGGACGAATACTCGCTGTAGGCTCCAATGAGGAGATAGAGGGATACATAGGTGAGGAGACTAGGGTCATAGACTTGGAGGGCAGACCCCTACTACCAGGCTTCATAGACACCCACACCCATCCAAGCCATGCCGCCGTTAGGCTATACCAGATCGACCTCAGATCGCCGCCCATCAGGAGCATAAAGGATGTGCTGAGGCTGGTGGCCGAGAAGGCTGAGGAGCTTGGGCCAGGTAAGTGGATCAGGGGAACCAACTATAATGAGGCTAAACTCGTGGAGAGGAGACATGTAACTCGATGGGAGCTAGATGAGGCGGCCCCCGAGAATCCCGTCTTCATAACTAAGGAGACTGGACATGAATTCGTCGCTAACAGCATGGCCTTGAAGCTCGCAGGCATAACGAGGGACACACCAGATCCACCTGGAGGCAAGATCGATCGGAGAGAAGACGGCGAGCCTACAGGGGTTCTCTATGAGACGGCTGGGCGACTAGTCCTGGAGCATATACCGCCTTATACCGTTGAGGAGATTAAGGAGGGGCTTAGAAGAGTCTGGGATCAATTCGCCGAGTGGGGGATAACGACGACGCATGACGCAGGCGTCGACTCCACAGCCCTAAGAGCCTACCAGGAGCTCCTCTCCGAGGGTGTGAGGAAGGTTAGAACCCACGTGATGATCATGGTCAGAGACCATGAGGGCAGAGACCTCCTGGAGGCCCTGACGCAGCTCGGCATCGAATCCGGCTTCGGGGATGAATGGCTGAGGATTCTAGGCGTCAAGATCATGGGAGACGGCTCAGGAGCCGGTGGGACAGCCGCAGTCTACGAGCCTCAACATCGAGGCCCTGGGGGATTAGGCATCATGGTTACACCCCCAGAGGAGTTGAAGAGACTCGTCTTAAAGGCCCATAAAGCCGGTTTGAGGGTGTGCATCCACAGCATAGGGGACAGAGCCATCGACTATGCCCTGGATGCGATAGAGGAGGCTCAGAGGGAGATGCCAAGACCGGATATGAGGCATAGAATCGAGCATAACAGCCTCTGCACCCCCAGGCAGCTGAG
>CALEIY010000221.1 GCA_937898665.1 Candidatus Bathyarchaeota archaeon
TCAGCGATCCATGAGGCCTATTGATCCGCCTCCAAACCTCCTCCGAGGCTGCATCCACCTTAAGCGAGACCCAATCAGCCTTGAGGAGATCCCGCCGAACATCCTCCATCCATAGCAGCGAGCCATTAGTCAACACGGCGATGGGGATACCGAGGGGCTTCAAACACTCGATCTCATGGCCGAGGTTCAAGTCGAGAGTTGGCTCCCCATCCGGGACGAAGGTTAGGTAGTCGATGCGCTCCCCACGCCTGGAGACCTCCTCCACGAGACGCATAACATCATCCACAACATCATCCGGCTTATAGAAGGCTCCCCTATCAGCTATGAGATTCGCCGTCCTACCGATCTGGCAGTAGATGCAGGAGTAGGTGCAATACTTGGGCGGTATGTTGTTGACGCCTAGGCTTCTACCCAGACGCCTCGATGGAACTGGGCCGAAGGCCTTCAACTCCGGGGGATAGGGGCATGGGGGTAGATAACCTTATCCGAGGTCTATGCGCCTTCCGACGCCGGCCTCTACATAGCCGTCGCCGTAGGCTGATTGAAACAGCCTCCTGGCGGTATCGCCGCTGCAGTGTGTAGGAGCCACCATCTCCACGCCAAGTCGTTGGAAACTCTCAACGATCCCCGTGATCGCCTCCTCGGATCGCCCGGAGAGGTGGAAGCCTCCGACGACGAGGCGCACCCCCAACCCAGTGAGGTTCATAGCCCTCTCAACCATCCTCACGACGCCTGGGTGGGCGCATCCGGTGACAACCACCAAGCCCTTTGGGGTGTTGATGATCAGCGCCTCCTCATCGACTCCCCCACCCCTCATAGGCCCCGTCGAGGCTGCGCAGCCGCAGATCACCGTAGGCCCCTCCACCTCAACCACCTCCCTGGCGAGGTCTCTCACCCAACCCTTGAAGCTCTCCGGGAAGCTGGCTGGTAGATAGACGACGGCATCCCCATCGGCTTCGAGGACTTCATCGAGGCCTCCAACATGGTCTCCATGGATATGCGACAATACGATGATGTCAATCTCCCTGGGGTCTACGCCCAGCTTCTCCATGTTTCTGAGTAGGAGCCTCCCATCGCCGCCGGTGTCGAAGAGGATGGTGGTCTCGTTGAGGGTGAGGAGGCATGAGAAGCCCCAGGAGGTCTCAAGCCTTGGATCATAGGGATTGTTATCATAGAGTATGACTAGCTCCCCGCGGCAGGCTTTCAGACTTAGGGCTGGAGGCCCCTTAGCCGTCTCCCCCTCCCCCACCTCCTCTACCTCCCTCGGCTTCATGACGAGCTTCCAGGCGACGACTATCAGCGTCAGGAGGAGTATTAGGGATATGAGGAGGAGCCACCTATCCATCAGCTGATCCTCCGCGGGGTGAGGCTTAAAGATAGAGGGTTTTAAATCGGGGTTGGGAGTAGCATTGGATATGCGGCTGGTTCACTACACCGAGGTTCCGGCCGAGGAGGCCGATGGAGAGGCGAGGGGCGTTAGGGTGAGATGGCTCATCTCAAAGGAGACGGGGGCACCCAACTTCGCCATGAGGCTCTTCGAGGTGGAGCCAGGGGGATACACACCCCACCACACCCACCCCTGGGAACATGAGATATACATCCTCTCAGGCAGGGGCCTAGCCGTCGGAGAGGAGGGTGAGAAGCCTATAAAGCCTGGAGACGT
>CALEIY010000222.1 GCA_937898665.1 Candidatus Bathyarchaeota archaeon
CTCTTGGAGAGTGATGCCATAATCCTTGGAAGCCCCGTCTTCTTCAACAACGTCTCAGCTCAGCTTAAGGCATTCATAGACCGAACCTGGTGCATTAGGGGTAGGCTGAGGAACAAGATTGGGGGAGCCATAGTTGTAGGCAGGAGATATGGGGCTGAGAGCGCCATCACAGCCATAAACGCCTTCTTCCTCAAACATGAGATGATACCGGCGAATAGGGGAGTTCACGGAATCGCCTTCAAGCCAGGTGAGATAGAGAGCGACGAGGAGGCGATTGAGGCTGCTCGACATCTGGGCCATCGAATAATGGAGCTGGGGAGACTCCTCGGCTACACCTAACCTCCCATGCCGTAGATGTCGAGTATCCGATAAAGCTCATCCTGTTCAACAGCCTCGATGGGGTGGGACTCCCCATCAAGCTCCATAACCCTGCTTTCATCGTCTACGAACTCCCCGATCACCGCGGCCTCAACGCCTATACCCCTAATCGCATCGATGATCCCCCCAGCCCTCTCGGGGTCTGCCGCTATCAGTAGGGCTCCTGAGCCGAGGAGTCTGAGGGGGTCGACGTCGAGGGCTTCGCAGATTATTCTCGTCTCCTCTAAAATCGGTATGGCGTCTCCATCTATTTGTAGGCCGAGGCCTGAGGCCTCAGCCATCTCCCATAGGCCGTTTAGGACTCCGCCCTCCGTAGGGTCATGGAGCGCATGGACTCCACCCGTCTTCATGGCTTCCAGGGCCTCTGGGACGACGCTGATGAGCCTCAGCAACCCCTCAGCCCGTTTTAGGGTTTCCGCCTCAACCCTATCGATTAGTATGTGTCTCAGGTCTCTGGCGAGGACGGCTGTCCCCTCGATTCCAGCGGCCTTCGTCATGATTATCCTGTCTCCAGGCCTCGCCCCTCCGGTTGTGACGTAACGCCCCTCCTCGGCCTCTCCCATCATGAAGCCTATCAGCAGGGGCCTATCCAATCCAGGTGTGGTCTCCGTATGCCCCCCTATGAGGCTGACGCCGACTTCGAGGCAGGCCCTGTGAATATCATCCATGAGGCCCTGGAGCATGGCGGTGTCAGCCCCCTCTGGGAGCATGGCGACGCAGAGAAACCATCTGGGCCTTATGCCGCAGGAGGCGATGTCATTAGCGTTTATGTGAACCACAAGCCATCCGATGTCCTCCACAGCACCAGTAATCGGGTCGGAGGCAACAGCCACAACCCGGTCTCCGATCCTCAATAGGGCGGCGTCCTCCCCAACCCCAGGCCCCTGGAGAAGCTCCCCACAGGGAACTCCGAGATGTCTGAAGACGATCTCCTTTAGAGCCTCGGGGGGAACCTTACC
>CALEIY010000223.1 GCA_937898665.1 Candidatus Bathyarchaeota archaeon
CAGCCACCTTCATCGCTCCCCCATAAAGTCCTAGGCCCCTGGCCTCCAGCCTCCCGAACTCGTCGATGAAGATGACGGCTCCCCTATCCAGCTCCTCCGCCTCCTCCTCGAGGACTTGATTCCCCCAATTGAAGGCCTTAGACGAAAAGGCGTAGTGAAGCCTCCCATAGTGAAGCCAGCTCTCCTCAGCCTTCTCAGGAACTCTACATAGGGGGATGCGTTCACCGGTTGAGACCCTTAAGAGGTCGTAGCCGATGAGGCTGTCATCCTCGTAGACTCTCGGCGAGATGAGGCCTAGCACCCTTAAGCCCCTCTTCCTGAGGATCTCAGTTAATCTGAGGCAGGTTAGGGTCTTCCCGCTTCCTATAGGGCCATATATTATGATGGCCCTCCCCCCTGGGCCGTCTCCCCTCTTCATCTTTAATAGTAAGAGGCGGGATGGAGGTATAGCCGTGATGGAGACCCTTAAGAGGCTGCTGTCGCTGGAGGGGAATCTCCGCGTCCTCGCCCTTCAGGCGATTCTCTCCCAGCTTGGCTTCGGCATGTTCTACGTCGTCTGGCAGCCCTATCTATTGTCGATGGGGGTCTCCATCATCGAGTTGGGGTTGGCTCAGACCGTGATCAATCTCAGCTCCGCGGCTGGCTCCCTCCTCTGGGGCCTCCTCTCCGATGAGTTTGGGCGTAAATCCATCGTTGTGGCCTCGTATCTCTGTCGAGCTCTCTCCATGGTAGCCCTCCTCGCCTCCCGTAATCCTTTGTTCCTCTATCTCTTCGCCTTCCTCCTAGGCTTCTCAGCCTACTATATGCAGGGGAATCCCGCTAGGAGTGCCTTGATCTCCGAGTCCGTGGAAAGAGAGCGGAGGGCGATGGCCATCAGCATCCTCCTATCCATTTCCCTCGCCACCTCCACGGTGGCGGCCTCGGTTGGGGGCTATATAGCCCTCAGGATCGGTTATCGCATCATCTTCCATCTCTGCATCCTCTGCGACCTCCTCGGAGTCCTCCTCATCTCCCTCTTCGTGGAGGAGACCCTAAGAGCTAAGCGGTGGGATGGATGTTGGATCAGCCGTATAGGTGGCCGCCTTAAACCTCTCAGGGAGTTAGCGCCGCTTTATCTCATCGTCATCCTACAGGGCTTAGGCTACACAGCCGGTTATTCGCTCCTCTACGGCCTCCTCGTCGATCACTATGACTTCACAACCTTTCAGCTAGGCATGTTATCAACGGCCTTCAACATCGCCTGGGCCCTCTCATCGATTCCCATGGGGCATCTCTCAGATCGTCTAGGGCGTAAGCCGCTTCTCCTCGCCTCCTGGGCGGCCGCCCTCGCAACGGCTTTGGGCTTCATATACTCCAAGGGCTTCTGGGGCTTCCTCCTCTTTGAGATCGTCTCCGGCTTCGACCCCTCCATGTGGACGCCCGCCTGGATAGCCTATGTATCCGAGAAGACTAGTTCGGATGCCCTATCCTCAGCCCTTGGGAGCCTCACATCCTACTCCAGGATGGCCGGGATACCCGCCCCCTACATCGCATCGCTGCTATACTCCAGATATGGCTTCAAGGCGCCGCTGGTTTTCCACGGCATCTTACTGATGCTCACTCTGCCTCTACTGCTCGGCCTGGAGGAGCCGCCGCATAATCCTCTCAAAACCTAGTTATTATCTAAACATTTTGAGACATTTTAACAGCGAAGGTACAAATAATCTCCCCTCAAAGCTCATTCAAAAGAG
>CALEIY010000224.1 GCA_937898665.1 Candidatus Bathyarchaeota archaeon
AGAACCCTCCTCAGCCTCTCAGCGTAGTCTAGCTCCCTATAGTCTCTATCGGCCTCCCTATGCTGCTGCTCAGCCTCCCTGAGATATGCCTCTCGGAAATTTTTGAAGTCAACCTCATAGCCCAGCTCCCTGAGGGTTCTGTGGAAGGCCTCTATGGCTGAGTCCCTCGTCATCAGCCCTGGCGCATGGAGGATGGTTCCCCAGCAGTCGAAGAGTATGGCCCTAATCATATGGGGTTGCATGTGATGTATCAGCCTATAAAAGGGGTTCCCCGATGACCCTCGGAAGTTTAAAGGCCTCTATGAGGGAATGATCGTCGATGGAGCGGGTTGGAATTCTCGTGGTCTCCTATGGTGCGAGGGCCGCAGCCATGGTGGACGCCTTCAAGAGGAGCAGGGAATACGATGTCGAGCTTTACATAGCTGATAGGCAGCGTAACCCCTTCAACGTTGAGAGGGCGGCGGAGCATGTCGTCATCCCCGACTTGGATGTGGAGAAGATTCTACGCTTCGCCGAGAGGCATCGACATCGAATAGACTTCGGGATCGTAGGCCCCGAGAAGCCCATCATCAACGGCATCCGAGACCTCCTTGAGGGGAGGCTGAAGATACCGGTTATCTGCCCCACAAAGAGATACGCCCTGGAGGGGAGTAAGGTTGCTCAGCGTAGACTCTTCCAGGAGGTCATACCAGAGGTGAATCCAAGATTCAAGGTCTTCGACAGGGCTGAATATAAGAGCGACGAGGCCCTGCGCAGAGATCTTGAGGCCTGGCTTGATGAGCTCGACAACAGGGTGGCGGTGAAGCCCGATGCACCGGCAGCCGGTAAGGGCGTAGGCGTCTGGGGAGATCACTTCACAACTCGGGAGGGGATCCTAGAGCACTTCTACGCCAACTTGAGGCATGGCCCCGTAATCGTGGAGGAGAAGCTTGAGGGCGAGGAGTCCAGCTTCCAAGCCCTCTGCGACGGCCGACGCCTCGTCCCGCTTCCGGAGACCAGGGACTATAAGCGGGCCTTCGAAGATGATAGAGGCCCAAACACCGGTGGGATGGGTTCCTACAAGGATGTGGGTGACATCCTCCCCTACATGACCCCTGAGGATTGGGAGGAGGAGCGAAGACTCGTCGAGAGACTCTTCAGGCATCTACGAGGTGAGGGTAGAAACCCCGAACTCCTCGGCATACCCTTCTACGTCGCCTTCATCCATACGGCTGAGGGGCCGAAGATACTGGAGAACAACAGCAGGCCTGGAGACCCAGAGATCATCAATATACTGCCCTTGCTGAGGGATGACTTCGTCGACATCTGCTACCGGATGCTGGAGGGCAACCTAACCAGGGTGGAGGTGGAGCATAAGGCCTCCGTGGTCATCTATAAGGTTCCACCGAGCTATGGCGGCTTCGAGGAGGTCTATCCCGAACGGGTTAGACGGGAGGAGGTCGGCGGCCCCGTAGACCTCTCAGAGGCTTATAGGTTGAGGGAGCGATACGGCGACAGGATGAGGATCTATCCAGCTTCTATGGAGCTCCGAGACAGCGAGGTCTACGCCCTCAGGTCGAGAGCCGTCTGCGTCGTCGGCATAGGAGACTCCATAGAGGAGGCGAGACGTATCAGCCTAGAGGGAGTCAAAGCCATAAGGGGTGGGGCATTATGGCATAGAGGCGACATAGCCTCCAGGGAGCATATCGAGCGGAGCATAAGGCATAT
>CALEIY010000225.1 GCA_937898665.1 Candidatus Bathyarchaeota archaeon
GTTATATTTAAAGAGAATTCTAAAACACTTATCAACAAAATAAATAATGCAATACAACTAGCTCAACTTTCAAAGAATACTTCATCAATAATTGAAAATGTGAAAAATATTATTGCCAGCGCAGAAAGAGAGAGGGAATGTTCAAAAAATAGAATAGAAAAAGCTAAAATTCTTCTTAATGAATCCATAGAAGCTTATGAAAAAGGTAATTATACACAAGCTATAGAATTAGCTTATGAAGCTAAAAATATTATTGAAACAAAGAATATAAGCTTCACAAATATATGGCCTATTATAATTAGTGTTATTACCGTTTCGATTATAATCTTTATATTTTTCATATTAAAAAGGAGGTGAGTATAATCCTATGTTCTTCCTAAATGATGGAAATCCAGCTTACTGCTTTGATGAGGTTCAAGCATAACTCATAATCCAGTCGCTCCACATATTTGTTGAAATATGGAAGCGTTAAGATTGTTTCTATACATAACTTGGAGGTCGGAATCACGCTGTAACTTCTTATTATGGATAACTAAATGGCTGTCACGTTCATCAGAGAAGCTGACGGCCCTCAATCTTCCCATTGGAAAAATCCTATTTCTCAGTGATGGATAGGCTGCTGGTAGCCCTCTTCTTGACGGCTCTTATCGTCTTCAGCTACGCTGGCGTCTACTACAGGCCACTTAGTATTCTTCCAGCTGAGGAAGGGTTGACGGTCGGCGTCTATGGATGGCAGGACAGTTTATACGGCGAACTCTACTCCTCTAAGAATCCCCCTACGACACCGTCGAAATGGGCGGAGGGCTGGGAACTAGTCAGCGATGATCCCCACGTCTACATCTTTGGGTATTGGCATACGTTTACGCAGAAGGCTGTCTATCGCTACTGGGAGCGCACCGACGTCCGCATAGAGGTGGGGCAGCCCTGGAGAGAGAAGTATCAAGACATCGAATACTGGGTTGAGGTCAGCCCTGATGAGTATGTCCATGTGAAGGGTGAGGTTTGGATATATCACGTCGACTTGGACTTCAGCATAGTCAGCCGAGAGAAACCCGATGCAGGCATCCACGTCTATGAGAACATCCCGGTCTGGATATGCTTCGCCACGACGGTGTGGGATCGCAGCCTCAGGGATCCTGAGAGCGGAGCCGCAGGCCGTGCCTGGGGTGCACCCATCAGCGTCTATGTTGAAGGCTTTAAGGTTCAGAGGGGCAGCGGCGAACACAGCCTCATCGAGCCCAGCGCCATAGGCCGCTTCATCACCCTATACGACGAGCCCTCTACGGCTGGTGCGACCATCGACGACCTCGGCCTCCACGAGGGTGCGGACCTCAACGAGACGCTGGCAGGTGACCTACGGCCTGACAGCAGAATGACGACGGCCACCTACGGTCGATGGCTCCTCGTGGAATTCGGCCCTGACACGAAGTGGAGCTGGGGCAGCATAGTCAGCCAGAAGTTTCCAGCCGTCAATTACAAGTTGAAGGTCTACTACCTCGCCATGGGCAAGTGGACCTTCACGAAGGAGGAGCAGGAGGAGTGGGAAGATCGAGAAGCTGATCAGAGGCGTTATGGCTGGTTCGCCCCATGGATAAACCTCTGGGATGGAGTCGCCAGGGCTCTGGGCATGGCTAATCCCTTCAGGATGTTCGGCCCTTGGGCTGGCTTCGCCGCCTTCATCGCCTTCGTCCTCATCGTCTTCGGCATCGTCTACCTGATTCTCACCGTCTTCCTAGAGAGGCTGCCTATTGTATGAGGTGGCCCATGGGCCACCCTATTTCTCCTTTGAGATGGGTCGCTTAATGAGAGATTTAAAGAGAGAAAAGGTAGCCATAGCGATCTTCATCGTCTTCCTAGTTGTGGCGGCCATGGGCCTCTACCTCTACAAAGTGACGGCTGGGAGAGTCGCCGGGATAGGGATCACGATCCATTACAAGGATGGAACCAGCTACACGGTTGACTCCACGGCCTTCTCCAAGAGGCTTCTCATATACCCCGGATTGAAGGTCGTAGACCCCAACCTCGATAAGGAAGTCGACTACGTGGAGGTCTTCCTGAAGTATAAACTGGATTGGGAGGGAGAGGTGAAGGACTACGAGTTCCAGGGATACCTCACCGTCATCGTCGACGGCGAGGAGGTAAAGCGAGTTGAGGTCACGAATCCCAGCAGCATAGCTAAGGGCTTCTGGAAGACCATCGCAAAGGTGAAGCTCGACGACACCTGGCTCGACGACTTCGGCGGCGGCGAGCATACGCTGCATGGAGAGGGCTATCTAAAGGTGGAGCTCGCCTTCACAGACGGCTCCACGGATACGGCTGAGGGCAGGAGCGAGGATCTGGACTGGAGGTTCAAAGTGGAGTCTACGGGCATCACCAGCTTCAGCGTCAAGGTCTCAAAGCAGGTCAGCTTCATGTAGGAGGCCTCAAGATGAAAACCGTCAGCGTCGTTTCAAACATCTTCATCCTGGTCGGCTTCATACTCCTGACGCCGTGGCTGGGCGACGTATTGTTCGCCGTCGGCCCAGACTACTGGAACCACGTCTACGTGGAGACCTACAAGGGCTATGAGATCTATCACTTCACCACGATAGGGGTCTACGGCGTCATCAAGGAAGGAGAGTATCAGCAGCCTCCCCAAGGAGACTGGAAATACTACGGCAGCGTAGAGTCGGCTAGGAAGGGCATAGACAACTTCGTGGAGGAGCCCATCTTCATCGAGACCTATGGAGACTGGGACATCTACCAGGAGCCTGGCGGACGCTACTATGCGGTTCACAGCGAGACCGGTGAGGAGACCTCTAGATGGATGACCCTCGCAGACTTGAAGCGCTACATAGATGGCCCAGACGGAAAGTGGCAGCTCTCCATACCGGGGAGGGTTATCGAAGTCGGCTTGGAGGAAGACCTCCTCATCGTTGAAAGGGGACATCTAACCTTCGACTACATCACCGATAAGCCGGACCTGGTGAAGAAGGCCTGGATAGTGCTGAAGACCTCCAAGGGGGAAGTCATAGAAGAGAAGAAGCTCGATGGCCCTCACGATGTCGGGGGAGGCCTCTACGCTTACTGGGCGTCGGTCAGCCTGCCGAGGCCTGGGGTCTATATCGTCGAGGGCTATGTGGACTGCTACCTGAGGGAGCTCAAAATGGTGGAGCTCCAGGTGAAGATGCCCACCATGTGGGACAGGCTCTACTGGAGGCTTCAGGAGAACCCCCTGCCGGGCGCAGCCCTCACAGTCATCGGCCTCCTCTTGAAGTTGGATGAACGCCTGAAGAGGCGTCGGAGATGATTGAGGATGTCGTCGTCAAGCTGGTTGAGGGCTTCACCCTGA
>CALEIY010000226.1 GCA_937898665.1 Candidatus Bathyarchaeota archaeon
GAAGGGGTTTGGTGCTAGGTATAGGGCTTCAAGGATCGTCGTCTTACCCGAGTTATTCGGGCCTAGGAGTATGGTCATCGGCGCCAGCTCTATTTTGCCCTCTTTGATTCCTCGGAAGTTTTTCAACTCTAAAGTTTTGATCATGGCTCCCACTTTATTTTGAACGAACCCGCTTTTAATTGCTCCTATAAGAGAAAATAATGGTTAGATCATTTTTGCTTCCTTTAAGGCTGCCTTTATCTCCTGCTTAGCTTCTTCATCAATAGGAATTAGAGGGCTTCTGGCCCTACCGGCTTCTCTACCCAGCATCCTTAAGGCTTCCTTAGCCCTCGAGGGCATGTCACCCTTACCTACAGCCCTCCAGATGGGGAGCAGCCTTTTATGGAGCTCCACTCCCCGCTTCAGGTCTCCGTCTTTTGCTGCCTCCCATAGTTCTAGGCATAGCTCTGGGGCGATGGTGCAGATGGCTGCTATGGCGCCTCGGGCGCCGAGTATGAAGCTGGCGAGCAGCACATCGTCGAGGGCTGACATTATGGGTATTCGATGCCCTAGAGCCTTGATCATGTCGGCGAGGCCATGGATGTCGCCTCCGCTCTGCTTTATGCCCTTGATGGCCTCAACCTCGTCGACGAGCCTCACGGCCAGCTCGACGGGGATGGTGTTCCAGGGTATGACGTTGTAGATGACGATGGGTAGGCCAACAGCCTCGGCGATGCGTCGATAATAGTCGATGTTTCCCTCATCCGTCGGCTTGAAGACGTAGTGAACTGGAGTGACCATCAAGCCATCGGCGCCCGCAGCCTTAGCTGCGAGGCCGAGGGCTATTGCGACGTTGGCCGAGTTTGCTATCACACCCGTTATGAGGGGGACATCCTTCCCCGCTTCGTCTCTGACGATCTCCGTGACCCTTCCCACCTCGGCAGGCGTCATAGAGT
Organism: Candidatus Bathyarchaeota archaeon; assembly: GCA_937898665.1. Classification (GTDB taxonomy): domain Archaea; phylum Thermoproteota; class Bathyarchaeia; order TCS64; family B23; genus B23. Next base: position 936 of record CALEIY010000226.1, read on the forward strand.
AGCCCTCACCGGTGCTTCCGCAGACGACGAGGCCGTGGACGCCCACCTCCAAGAGGTATCGAACCTCGCTCCGTAGAGCCTCCTCATCGATCTCCTCGCGGTCATCGAAGGGGGTCAGCATCGGAGGCATGATCCCCTCAAGCCTGAACACCAGAACACCTCCAATCAACACTCCCCTCCCGGGGAGTTAAGAGTTTGGGGTTTAGGTCTCCGGAAAAGGCTTAAATCTCTGCTGTGGGGAGTGTTATCCGGCTGGGCTGAAGGGGCTGAGAATATTGTGTTGTATAACCTCAAGCTAAGACGTCGGCCTTCGAGAAGTGGCCCAGCTCTGATTGGGTTCTTTGTGGAGGTGTTCTGGGTTGTTGAAGCTATATGACACCCTGACCCGTGAGAAGAGGCCCTTCGTCCCCCTGGAGCCGGGGAAAGTTCGGATGTATGTCTGCGGCCCCACGGTCTACGCTGAACCCCACATAGGCAACTTCAGGGTCTTCGTCATGGGCGACGTTGTTCGGAGATGGCTGGAGTATAGGGGCTATGATGTCTTCTACGTGATGAACATCACCGACATCGATGACAAAACCATAAGGGACTCTGGACGTGAGGGCGTCACCCTAAAGGAGTTCACGGAGCGCTATACGAGGATCTTCCTCCAGGGCTTGGACAGGATGAACATCAAGCGGGCGACCCTCTATCCAAAGGCGACGGAGCATATCGATGACATGATCAAATTCATAGAGGGCCTCCTAAAGAAGGGGCTGGCCTATGTAGCCTCGGACGGCGTCTACTATGACATCGACAAGTTTCCAGGGTATGGTAAGCTGAGCCGCATCGACCTCTCAAAGGTGCGTAAGACTGAGAGGATGCTCGCCGATGAGTATGATAAGGAGTCTCCTCAGGACTTCGCCCTATGGAAGCGTTCGACGCCGGAGGAGCTCCGGAGGGGGATATACTATGATTCGCCCTGGGGGCCTGGACGCCCTGGGTGGCACATCGAGTGCAGCGTCATGTCCCAGAAGTATCTCGGGGAGACCCTCGACATCCACATGGGGGGTGAAGACCTCATCTTCCCTCATCATGAGAACGAGATCGCCCAGAGTGAAGGGCTAACCGGTAAGCCCTTCGTCAGATACTGGCTTCACGTCGCCTTCCTGAAGATCAGGGGGGAGAAGATGAGTAAGAGCCTCGGCAACATCATAAGGATCAGCGAGGCCCTGAGGGACTACAGCCCTGATGCGCTGAGATACTTCTACCTCTCAGCCCACTATCGACGCCAGATCGACTACACAGATGAGGTGATGGAGGGGGCGGAGGCAGCCGTCAGGAGGCTTGGAAACACCCTCAGCATCGTCGAGGACGCCCTGAGGCAGCCGGAGGAGAAGCTTAGCTATGACGACGAGGAGCAGCGCTTCCTTGAGGAGATCAAGACCCTGAAACATCGATTTGAGGCCTCGATGGACGATGACCTAGACACCCATGGAGCCATCGACGCACTCCACGCCATGTCCAAAACCCTAAACACCTACGCGGAGGGGAGGCCAAACAAGGGCGTCCTGCTAAGGGGCTATGAGGTCTACAGGAGGCTGCTCAGCACCCTAGGCCTACTAGAGAGGAGAGAGGAGACTGGGGAGCTCCTGGAGAGGGCCTTGAACCTGATAGTAGAAGTTCGGGAGAGGTTGAGGGCGGAGCGGCGATACGAGTTATCGGACTGGATCAGGGAGGAGCTTCGGAGTATAGGCGTCATACTGGAGGACACACCTAAGGGGACGAGGTGGAGGATCGAGGCTTAAACCCCAATTCAAAGCATAGCGAGGCCGCTTCGTAGACGACGATAGATTTTTCTACTCCAACCCTTGAAGGGGAGACGCATCGATATGAGGGCGAACTATAGGGAGCTGCTGAAGGGAAATGTCGGTGTCATGGCTTTCACCTCCGGCCTCTGGACTCTCGCAGGTCAGCTTGTATGGCCCTTCTGGTCTCTCTACGTCCTGGGGCTGGGGGGTGGATACTTCGATATAGGTCTCATATCAGCCGTCGGCTCCCTCTGCGGCGTCATCCCTTTCCTCCTCGGCGGCTATCTAGCCGACGCCCTCGGCCGTAAGCGTATGGTCTACCTCCTCAGCTTCGTCCTCTCCTCCAGCGCCCTGATAAACGCCTTCGCCCCAGATTGGAGGTGGCTCATAGCCTCGTCGATCCTCTCCTCCATAGCCATCGGCTTCAGGGGGCCCGCCTTCAACGCCATCATAGCTGACTCGACGAGGGATGAGGATCGAGCTGAGGCCTACGCCCTCTTCAGCATAATTCCACCCCTCTTCGGCTTGGCTTCACCCTACTTGATGGGACTCTACATCGACCACGTCGGCGTCGTCAGAGCTATGAGAACCGGCTATCTCCTCCTCTTCGCCTCCTCCCTCACAGCCTCGACGCTTAGACTGCTACTCCTTAGGGAGACCCTCCCAGCGGAGGAGAGGAGAGGCGTCAAGGCGTCGACGATCCTCAGGGACACCCTGAGGGGGATGAGGGAGACGTTGAGGGTTATGCCGAGGGAGCTATGGGTGCTCATCGCCGTTGCCTCCTCCTTCAGCTTTGGAGCGGCCGTCGGAGGCCCCTTCTGGGTAAACTATGCAACTGAAGACGTCATAGGCCTATCGAAGGCTGAGTGGGGGTTGATCTCGACAGCGATAAGGGTTGTCGCTCTCCTCCTCACCTTCCCCTTCGCCCTGGCAGCCGATAGATGGGGGAGAGTGCGCCTGGTTCTCATATCCCTGATAATTAACCCCCTCATACTCCTAGGATTCATCAATAGTAGAAACTTCTGGCAGGTTCTCCTCGTAGGCATACTAGGCGCCACAGCTAGCAGCATCTCCACGGCGGCCAGCCAAGCCCTCTTCGTCGACTATTCGCCCAGGGAGCATAGGGGGAGGATCAACGCCCTCCTCGGAGCCCTCGGCGTGGTTCAGAGCCTAACCCCCTGGGCTCAGCCAGGCTCCATAATAGGGGCTGTTGGAAACCTAATAGGTGGAGCCCTCTACGGGAGATGCTTCCAGCTCCCCCTCTACATACAGGCTTCGGCCACCGCCATCTCAGCCCTAATAGCCCTCGCAGCCCTGAGGGAAAGGCGTTAAAGGGTTGAGGGGCATCAAGGATCGATGTCCATCGACTTCTACGGCGAGTTGAGGAGACTTCTGGAGCAGATTCCCCCTGGGAGGGTGACGACGCCGAGGCTGTTGGCTGAGGCCCTCGGAGACGCCAGGGCCGTGAGAGCCGTCCTGGAGGCCTTGAAACGTGAGGAGTTTCAGTGGGCGAGGGGCCTCGTCGACGCTGGGGCTGAGAACCCCTACGGCGACTTCGAGTCCTCCCGACCCCTTGAGGCCCTGAGGAGGTTGCAGATGGAGCTCTCATCGAGAGTTGTGGAGTTCGACGACTTTGAGAGGGCTGAGCTCCTCGGCGGCGCCGACGTCGCATATAGGGGTGACGTGGCCTATGCCGTCTGCGTCGTCCTGGATGCCGATTTGAAGCCCATCGAGTCCTCCGAGGCCGTTGTGGAGGTCTCCTTCCCTTATATCCCTGGGTATCTCGCCTTCAGGGAGGCTCCAGCTGTTGAGGAAGCTGTTCGAGGCGTGTCCGAAGTCGATGTGTTGATGGTGAATGGCCACGGCTTAGCCCATCCCAGGCGCTGCGGCCTCGCAACCCATGTCGGCGTGGAGCTGAACCTACCGACGATAGGCATCGCAGCCCGAAGACTCGTGGGGCGTGAAGGTGAACCGAGGGATGGTTGGACTCCGCTGATCCATGGGGATAGGGTTGTTGGAGCCGTCTTGAAGCGGAATGGCCGTGGGGTCTATGTCTCCGTAGGTCATAGGGTTTCGCTTCAGACGGCTGTGGAGCTGGCCTTGAGAACTCTACGTGATAGACTTCCCGAACCTGTTAGGTGGGCGCATAGATTGGCAGGTGAGTTGAAGAGGAGATTTAGGGATAAAAGAGGGAATTAAAGCCACCTTAATCTCTCTTATAGACCTCGACAATATGCCTTAGATCGCTGTCTGGCAGCGCCTTGATGGTTTCAGCCATCAGCTTGGCCACATTCTCCAGGTCGCTGAGGGAGATGACCTCATTGGGCGTATGCATATACCTGTTCGGGATGGATATCAACCCCGTTATGGTTCCACCCCTCACAACCTGTAAGGCCCAGGCATCTGTTCCGCTTCGGCCTGGTATCCCCTCTCTTTGATATGGGATTCCCCTCTCCTCGGCTACTTTCATCATCAATTCCCATAGGGGTCTGGTGAAGTTGGCTCCCACGGCGATGACGGGGCCTTTCCCCAGCTCCACGCCTCCAACCCTCTCGGCGTCGACGCCTGGAGCCACTGCGTGTGTCACATCGCAGGCTATGGCGCACCAGGGCTTCAGGTTGTATCCGGAGACCGTTGCACCCCTCAGCCCTATCTCCTCCTGAACCGTCGCCACCATATGTATCTTCAAGCCTTCGGGGGCTTTGCCGTCGAGGAGCTCCAGGGCCTTGATCATCGAGGCGACGGCGCAGACATCATCGAAGGCGGGGCCAACCACTAGGTCTCCGTCGCCCTTACCCAGCCTCGTCAGCGTTGAGTCGGGTGTGATTGGGCATCCAGGCTTTACGCCGAGTTTCTCCGCCTCCTCTCGGCTGTGGACCCCGATGTCTATGCGCATATCCTTCAACTCAACAGCCTTCTCCCTCTCCTTAGGCTCAGCCAGATGAGCTGGCTTGGCTCCGACGACGCCTATGAGATAGTCATCCAATCCATCGCCGACCCAGACCCTAACCCTGATGCCATAGACGACACGTTGATCCCAGCCTCCAACGGGTGAGAAGTGTATGTAGCCCTTATCATCGATGTAGCGGACCATGAACCCTATCTGGTCGTAGTGGCCTGCGATCATCACAGCCCTATCGCCTTCGCCGAGGGTTCCAATGACGTTGCCGATGACATCAACCGAGACGGAGTCGCAGAACCGCTTATAATACTCGATTATCCTCTGGCGACGCTGATCCTCAAAGCCCGTGAC
>CALEIY010000227.1 GCA_937898665.1 Candidatus Bathyarchaeota archaeon
AGGGGCCCGTGGCCAAGCCTGGATAAGGCGCCGGCCTTCTAAGCCGGAGATCCTGGGTTCAAATCCCAGCGGGCCCGTCTCCCCTTAATCCATCTCCCACCTAGGATATCTTTTTAAGAATTGTTAGTTATCTCCGGTGGGGCTTCAGCCCTGGACTCCATGGGGATGTCTCGATGGGGCAAATGTGAGAGGGGGGAATGGGCTTGGACGCCCTTACGCATCGGTGTCAGCTCAGGCTCTACTCGCCCTCTCCATCGATGTGATGGGCCTCTTCGCTGGTGGCATCGTCTCTCTGCTGTCTCCCTGGTTCCGCTCTAGGCCCTGGCTTTTAGCCCTCTATCCGCCGATATTGACTGTGAGGGGTGACATAAGCGGCATCTTCTCCGGCAATCTCTCCACCATGCTTCACCTCGGCCTCATATATCCGAGGCTTAGGAGGAACACTGAGACTTATTACAGCCTCATATCCTCCATCTATGTCTTAACGTTTCTTGACACCCTCGGCATGGGTCTTATCGCATTCCTACTCAACGTCTCCCTTGGAGTTGCCTCTCTCGAACATCTCCCTCTATATCTACTTGTCCCATCGGTGACATGTATCCTCGCCGTTCTCTGCTCTATGCCCCTGACCATCCTCATCGCCATTATGGGATATAGGAGAGGTCTAGACCCAGATATCATCGTCTATCCCTGGCTCTCCTCGATCAACGATATCCTCGTAAGTGCCTCCTATGCCGCCGTAGCTGCCCTCATAATCGTAATCGGAGGTCTCGGCTTCAGGATCCTTCTAGCTGGCTTTCTCTGTGCTCTTCTTGCCTCCCTTCTCATAATCCATAGGAGGTGGAGGAACTCCCTATTCAGGGAGATGATTAGAGAGGGGACGGTGGCAGTTATTCTCTCCACACTCTTAGCCAGCTTTAACGGCGTTGTCCTTTCACGATTGAGGGAGGGCATAGCTAGTCATCCCGGTATCCTCATTCTCTATCCCTCCCTCATAGACACCCTCGGAGATATAGGCTCCATAATCGGCTCCTTGACCACTACCAGCCTCGCCTTAGGCTATATCAGGAGTCTAAGAGGCCTCCTCGACGAGGGATTAAGGAGAACTCTACGAGTCGAGGCTGTCGCAGCTCCTCTTCACCTCCTCTTCGCCCTTATAACCTACCTTCTCCTAGGGATGCCCAACCTGGGCGTCTTAGGGTTCCTCGTCTCCGTCTCGTTGCTTACGAATCTCCTCAGCTTCCTCTCCATCTCCCTCCTCGCCCTCCTACTGGCTCACATAACGCATAGGAGGGGTCTAAACCCCGATAATGTCGTGATCCCAGCCATCACCTCGGCTTCGGATACGACGGCGACGCTGACCCTGCTACCCGCCCTGGCGATAACGAGGTTCATAGGCCTCTAAAATTCTTTAGTGGGGGCGTTGAATCTCTAAGGGATGAGATATGCTCCTCGGGTTGATGGCTGACACCCATGACAACATCCACCTCATAGATAGGGCTGTTGAGAGGCTCAACGAGGAGGGGGTGGAGCTCGTCCTCCACGCCGGAGACTATGTCTCCCCCTTCACCGTCGACCATCTGAGGGGTGTAAAGGCGAAGTTTGTCGGAGTCTATGGGAACAACGAGGCTGAGAGGGCGATTCTCAAGAGGCGTTTCCAGGAGGCGGGGATGGAGCTTAGAGGATACTTCGCCGAGGTTCGATGCGGCGGCATCCACATCGCTCTGCTCCACGGCCATGAGGCTGAGCTCCTCAACTCCCTGATAAGGTCTGAGGCCTTCGATGTGGTGGTTCACGGCCACACCCATAGGGCTGAGGTGAAAAAGATCGGGGAAACCCTAGTCGTCAATCCAGGGGAGGTCTGCGGATACCTCACCGGCAGATGCACCGTCGCAGTCCTCGACGCCGAGACCCTTGAGTGTCGAATCCTCGATGTCGCATAGGCTTAGAGCACCTTGCGTAGCATCGCCTCCAAGCCGCCTCTCCCGACGGCTCCGACGACCCTGTCGACGAGGCGTCCACCCTTGAAGAGTAGGAAGCTGGGTATACTCATAACCCTGAATCTCAGCGCCAATCCCTGGTTCTCATCTACGTTCACCTTTGCGAAGTAGGCTCTCCCAGCGTAGTCCCTCGCCAGCTCCTCAACTATGGGACTCATCACCCTGCAGGGTGGACACCAGACGGCCCAGAAGTCTACGAGAACCGGCTTCGACGCCGTGGAGATAGCGTCATCGAAGTTTGCTTCATTCAGCTCTATGACCTCTCCATCCCTCCAGATGCTCGGCTTCTCGGGTTCTCCACGCATCATCCTCCACATCATCCTCTTCTTAATCTTCTCCAGCTCCTCGTCCTGTCTCTTATACACATCTGACGCTGCCGACGAATTAGACGGTGTA
>CALEIY010000228.1 GCA_937898665.1 Candidatus Bathyarchaeota archaeon
TTCTCCCGGAGCTCCCTCGCCTTATCGAACTTCTCCCTCTCCCTCCGCTGTTTTATGGCTGAGGACTCTGAGAGCCATACATACTTCATCTTCCCCGTCAGCTTATCCCTCCACCTCGCTATCCAGAGGGCATCGGGCCGCCATACGATTCCCTTCCAGTTTCCCGGAGGCCTCGGGGCGTCTGGTGAGAGGTTCAGCTCTATATCCTCCTCCCGTGGCCCCTCCTTCCACCTCCCTCTCAGCGGATGCTCCCCTCTGCCTATGAAGATGCAGCTCGGCTCCACCGTGTAGTTGGCCACCTCAACCCTCTCGCCGTCGACCCAGGCGTAGCCGTAGCGCTCCTTGTTCAGCTCCCTCAGCCTCTTACGCTCCTCAGCCAATCGCTTCCGCTCCTCCCTGGTGAGGCTCTCCTTCCTTCTACGCTCCTCCTCCACGTATCTGATGACTTCCGAGAAGTCTACGTCTCCAGGCTTCACCTCTATGCCCAGCTTCTTCGAGAAGTCTCTATGGAAGTTCTCTGCGAAGACAGGGTCCTCAGCATAGGGGGTTCCAAGCTTCTTCACCCAGGCGACGGCCATCTCCTCCTGTTCAGGCGTCAGCCTAATGGTCTTTCCCCTAACCTTGATGGTGAGGCCCTTGCCCTCATATCTTGGGGGGATGAGGACGCCGTTGTGGCGTAGGCTCTTCATCGACCCACCAACTAATCCAGAGGACGAAGCCGAGGGAGGATTAAAGTCTTCTCCTCAATAGACATCTAACCAAGTGGGAGGCCTATAGATGGGAGGCGAAGTCTGGTTCATTGGCGTCGTGGAGGAGGTCAGCGGAGATGAGTCGACCATAAGGATCTACCCTGAATACTGTCAGGGACTCCTCGGTCTCGACGCCTATTCGCATATTATCATCCTCTACTGGCTACACCTAAGGGACAACGAGAAGCATCGGAGGACGCTGAGAGTTATACCCAGAAGGCATGAGGGGGCGCCTCTCACTGGGGTCTTCGCCTGCCGAAGCCCCTCAAGGCCGAATCCCATAGGGCTGTCGGTGGTGGAGCTCCTCCGTCTAGAAGATTGTAGGCTTAGGGTTAGGGGCCTCGACGCCTTCGAGGGTTCACCTATCATCGATATAAAGCCCTATCTGCCGAGAGCCGACTCGGTTCCAGATGCCAGAGTCCCCGAATGGACTCTGAGGGGGCCGCCCACCTAAACAGGTTTAAAGGGGTGGGGTGAATATCTCTGAGGTGTCCCCGGGTTGGTGAAGACGACGGTCTCCATAATCAAGGCTGACATAGGGAGCCTGGCTGGACACTCCATCGTTCCTAAGCCTCTCATGGAGCTGGCTGAGAGGAAGCTGGCTGAGGGCGTTGAGACGGGCATCATCAACAGCTATTACGTCTTTAACGCCGGCGACGACCTGGAGCTCCTCATGACCCACTTTAAGGGCGTGGATAATGAGGAGGTTCACGGCCTCGCATGGGAGACCTTTAAGGCTGCTGCCGAGAAGGCTAAGGCCCTCAAGCTCTATGGCGCCGGTCAAGACCTCTTGAAGGATGCCTTCAGCGGAAACGTCAAGGGTCTAGGGCCTGGAGTCGCTGAGATGGAGTTTGAGGAGCGTCCCAGCGACCCCATCGTCGTCTTCGCCGCAGACAAGACGGAGCCATCAGCCTTCAACTACCTCCTATACAAGGTGTTTGCAGACCCCTTCAACACAGCCGGCCTCGTCATCGACCCAAGGATGGTGGAGGGCTTCGAATTCGAGGTCTTAGACGCCATAGAGAACAGGGTCGTCACCCTCAAGACCCCCGAGGAGGCGTATATGCTGCTGGCCCTCATAGGGACGACGGAGAGATACATCGTCTGGAAGATTCGCAGAGCCTCAGACGGCGAGATCGCAGCCGTCTCCAGCACAACGAAGCTCTCCCTCATCGCAGGCAAATACGTAGGCAAGGACGATCCCGTCTGCCTCGTCAGAGCCCAAAGCGGGTTCCCAGCCCTCGGTGAGATCCTGGCGCCCCTGCTGCATACATACCTCGTCTCTGGATGGATGCGGGGGAGCCACTGGGGGCCGCTGATGCCCGTCGGCCTAAAGGACAGCCGATGCACCGTCTTCGACGGCCCACCGAGGATCGTCGCCCTCGGCATACAGGTCGCGGATGGGAAGCTGGTCTCCGACGACGATGGGAGACCCCTGATCAACGACCTCCTAGCCGATCCAGCCTTCGACCTCGCTAGGAGGGAGGCCCTGGAGCTTGCGGCGGCCCTAAGACGCATGGGCGAATTCGAGCCCGCCAGGCTCGGCCCCCAGGCCATGGAGTATACGACACTCCCTCTGGTGCTGAAGAAGTTGGAGGAGAGGTTCAAAGAGGCCTAACCCCCTTTTTCCCAGCGGCTTAAGGCGCCTTATAGAGGGAGGGGGGCTACTCTGGAGTATTTGATTTTTTAGATCTCCTTTAATGGAGCGCCCTAAAATCTGCCATTTCCAGCTGGATTTCACCTCCTTATCCACGCTTAGAGAACGCTTAAGGGGTGAGTTTCACACCCTCCTCATCCTCGGTTAATATCCCCCTCTCCACCAACCTCCTTATCGCCTCCTGCGTCTCATCTCTGCTGTATCCCCTTAGGGCCATGGCTTTCATCAGCCAGCTTGGTCTATAGATGAAGCC
>CALEIY010000229.1 GCA_937898665.1 Candidatus Bathyarchaeota archaeon
TCGAGAGAGACTTGATGAACCTGGTGCCCAGGGAGCTCTGGTTCGACTTCACAAACCTCATCATAGAGCATGGCAGAAGGATATGTAAGGCCAGGAAGCCTCGATGCGATGAATGCGTGATAAGAGACCTCTGCCCCTCAGCTGAGACGTCGGGTGATCAGCCCACGTAGACCGCCTTAAGACCCTCAACCTTCGAGGCCTCTATCAGTTGTTCATCCGCTGAGAGGAGGCTATCAGCCCTTATGTATCTCGCTGAGGCTATCTGGAGGGCGTCGGCCTGAGATAGGTGATGCCTCTCCATTAGCCCCCACGCCTCTATTAGGAGGCGTGTCCTCACCGGTATCAGCCTTAGGAGATTAAGCTTGATGAGTCTGAGGGTCTCCACTATGAAGCTGCCCCTCGCCTCCTTGAGGCCCTCCTCGTCGAGCCATCCCCTCCTATGATATTTCCCCAAAACCCCTAAGACCTCCCCTATATTCCAGACGGAGAAGGAGATGGAGAGCTCTCCGTTGAAGGCTTGCGTATAAACCTCCCTAACGGCTTTGGAGCCCTTCTCCAATACATATCTCTTAACTATGGCGCTGGAGTCGAGGTAGGTGATCAATCCCTCCTCCACCTCATCTCCCTGATAACATCTCCAGCGGAGGTCTCAACCTTAGGCTTGACGGGCTTCACGTCGAGGCCTATGGTTATTCCGGCGCTCATCCTCTCCAGCTCCCTCAGAACCAGGGTCTCCGCCAGCTCATCCTCCAGGGCCTCCTCAACGGCCCTACTCATCGCCCTCATCCCCCTCTCAGCGCCGACCTTGAGCTTAAACCTCCTCCATAACTCCTCATCGATCAATATGCTCGTCTTTATCTTGGCTCCCAACCTTAAAGCCACCTATAAGGTATGGAGTACATACTCCCTAATAAGCGCTGCTCGACATAGATTTCATAAGGGCCTCATAGCCGAGTTTAAGTGCCCTTAGATTAGCCTCTAGGTAGCGGCTGGGGACAGACTCCCTCACGGCTTCCTCCGCGGCCTCCATGGTGATTATGTTGAGTCTCTCAGCCTCCATGTAGGCCATGTAGGCGCCGAGCATCACGACGTTTAGACACCGCTTCGACCCCGCCTCAAGGGCGAGCTTCTCAGCGTTTAGATGATACACCCCACATCCGATTCGATTTAGGGCCTCCACGACTTCCCTCAGCGTTGGGTAGGGGACCTCACCTAATATGGCTGTGATCGGTGGGAGAACCGTCTCGTTGAGGAGGATCGTGGACTCTGGGCTTAGGTATCTCGCCGCCCTGAGGGCCTCGACGGGTTCTAAGGCGATGAGGATGTGGCATCTCCCCTCCGGTATCAATGGCCCATAGACTTGGCTTCCTATTCTGACGTGGCTCTGGACGGGGCCTCCCCTCTGAGCCATTCCGAGGGTCTCGCCGACTATGACCCTATAACCCATCTTCATGGCGGCCCTGGCGATGATCCTGCTGAGGGTTATACCCCCCTGACCCCCAACTGAGGCTATGAGGATGTTATGCTCCCTGATCATGGCTCAGACCTCCCTATGGCCCCTACGGGGCATATCTGGGCGCAGAGGCCGCAGCCGGTGCAGGCCTCCCCGTCGATCTCGGCCTTCCCCTCAGGGCTTAGGGTCATGGCTGGACATGCGAGGGTTCTGAGACAGAGTTGACAGCCGGTGCATCGCTCAGGGTCAACCCTATAGGGCTGCTCAGTGAGGCCCATCCTCCTGGCGACGAGGGCGCAGACCCGCTTGAGGACGACGGCTGAGGGGCCATCGCATCTCAGGGCCTCCTTGAAGGCCTCCTTCGCCTCCTCCAAGTTGTAGGGGTCTGCCACCCAGATGTGCTCTACGCCAAGGGCTCTGAGAACCTCATCGGCCTCGATGACCTTGGCTTCTCCGCCTGTGGCTGTGTATCCAGATGTGGGGGAGGGTTGATGACCCGTCATCGCCGTCACCCTGTTGTCGAGAACCGCTATAACTATCCGGCTTCGATGCCACGCCGAGTTTAGGGCTGGGGGCAGACCTGCGTGGAAGAGGGTTGAGTCCCCTATCGCTGCGATGATGGGCTTGTCGATGCCAGCATATCGCAGCCCTATCCCTAAGCCTATGGAGGCTCCCATGGAGACCTCTGTCCAGCAGAGGTTGAAGGGGGGATGCATCCCGAGGATTGTGCATCCGATGTCGCCGGTTACGATGAATTCGCCGTCTTTGTAGCCAAGCTCCCTTAGGGCCATCCGCATGGCGGTGTAGGTTCCCCTATGGGGGCAGCCTGGGCAGAGGGGTAGGGGCCTCCTCGGCGCCTGCTTAAGGGCCTCAGCCCTCGCCTCCTCCACCTCTCTATTCGATCTCTCCAGCTCTAACCCCAATAGCCTCCCTAAGGCCCTCTCCACAAGTTCAGGTGTGTATTCACCCACCCTTGGAAGCCAGCCATCCATCTTTCCATGGATTATAGGCCTCAAATCAAGCTCCGAGGCCACAGCCCTCAGGTGGAGCTCCAGATAGGGTTCTAACTCCTCTAAGATGAGGAGCTCCCCGACGCCCTCCATCAGCCTCTCGATGAGACCCCTCGGCAGGGGGTTTACGGTTCCGATCTTCAGGGCTGCCACCCTATCCCACAATCCATGTCTATCGAGGAGCTCCCTGAGATAGCTCCAGGAGATTCCCGACGCCACCACGCCCCGCTCAGCTCCATCCTCGGGTATGTGCAGCCTATTCACGGGGAGTCCGTCAACCCTTCCGCTGAGGAGCTTCAGCTTCTCGTTGAGCCTCTCATGCTGCTCCATACACCACTTCGGGGAGGCCCTGGTATAACGCCTAATATCCCTCTCAAAGCCTGGAGTCCTCCTCAACTCCCTAACAGGGCCGAGCTCCACTATTGAAGTCATGTGAGCAACCCTCGTCGTCGACCTAACCAACATGGGAACCTCATACTCCTCCGACAGCTCGAAGGCCATGACTACAGCATCCTTCCCCTCCTGGGGATCCGAGACATCGATCATCGGCAGAAGCGAAAGCCTCGTAAACCATCGATTATCCTGCTCCTCCATTCCTGCGTGGGCTCCAGGGTCATCGGCCACATAGATGACGAGGCCTCCCTTAACGTCGCTGTAGGCGACCGACATCAAGGTGTCTGAGGCCACATTCAGGCCGGCGTTCTTCATCGTCGCCAAGGCTCTGAGACCGGCGTAGGCGTAGCCCGTCGCTATGTCGACGGCCACCTTCTCATTGACGGCCCACTCAACCCTCATGGAGATTTGATCAGCGACCCTTGAGAGGGTCTGGATGACCTCCGAGGAGGGTGTCCCAGGATAGCCGATGGCGAGGCCGACGCCAGCTTCAAGAGCTCCACGGGCTATGGCCTCGTTGCCCATGAGGAGCCTATGCTCCCCCTCCCCGCCGAGTATCCCACTCATCGCTCTCTAAATGTGATGGAGCTCCACCCTTAATCAATTTCCTGAAACTGGAATTACAGTGGCTGTAAGATTCAGGATAAGGCTTTAGGCTTGATATCCAATCCTCCTTCGGGGGCTATGATGGAGATTATGCGGGCCGTCAGGCTCCACAGGGTTGGTGAACCCCTCAGCGTCGACGAGGTTCCAAGGCCAACCCTTAAGCCTGGAGAGGTTCTCGTGGACATAAAGGCGAGCGGCGTCTGCCACTCGGACCTCAACTATCGAGACGGCATAGGGACGGTAGGCCATCTTCCCATCATCCTCGGCCATGAGATCGCCGGTGTAGTCGCCGAGGTCGGCGATGGCGTTGAGGACTTCGAGGTTGGAGATAGAGTTGTGGTTCACTACGTCATCAGCTGTGGAAGATGCCGATACTGCGCCATGGGGAAGGAAAACCTCTGCGAGCACTACGCCATGATCGGTAAGGACGTCGATGGAGGCTTCGCCGAGTATATCGCCGTCCCAGCTAGGAATCTCGTTAGACTTCCGGAGGATCTACCCTATGAGCAGGGGGCCATCCTCGGCTGCGCCGTCTCCACACCTCTACACGCTCTGAGGAGGGCTGACCTGAAGGCTGGGGAGACTATCGTCATCTACGGCGTCGGAGGCCTCGGCGTCCACGCCGTCCAATTGGCCTCAAGGGTCTTCGGAGCTGGCCTCGTCGTCGCCGTGGATGTGGCGGAGTATAAATTGGAGTTGGCCAGGAGGCTTGGAGCAGATGTGGTCATCAACCCCCTCCACGAGGAGCCAGCTGAACGGGTGAGGGAGGAGACCGAGGGCAGAATGGCCGATGTCGTCCTCGACCTCGTCGGCCATAGAGAGACCATAATGAAGGGAATAGAATGCGTCGGAAAGGGGGGTCGAATGACGTTGGTGGGCATAGGCCCCGAGGATATAACCCTATCACCCTACAAGACCATAATAGGGAGGGAGATGACCATCATCGGCGTCAACGACCACCTTAAATCCGAGCTATATCAACTGGTAGACCTCGTCGCATCAGGACGACTAGACCTCTCAACCTCCATCACACATAAACTCCCCCTAGAGGAGGCGAATAGGGC
>CALEIY010000230.1 GCA_937898665.1 Candidatus Bathyarchaeota archaeon
AAGCATCCATGGAATAAGGAGACTAAGCCTAAGCCTGGCCCCTATAAGGCTTGGGACTCTAAGTATAGCTGGGCTGGATCGCCTAGATGGGAGGATTGGAAGAAGCGTGTGGACGGCTTCGCCCACGCCCTTGAGGCAGGCCCCATAGCCCGTATGTGGGTTACAGCCAAGGCTGGAAACGTCCCCGAGTCGACGGGGAGCAGCCTCAAGTTCACGCTTCCAAAGGCCGCCGTCGCCGGCTATAAGGTCGTAGACGAGATGGAGTTCGAGTGGAAGATACCTGAAAGGGTGAACACCGTTGAACGGGTGAGGGCGAGGGCCTACTACTACGCCTACACGGCCTACGTTATGTATAATCAGCTGCTCCAGGCCCTGGAGATGGTGAAGACTGGGAGGGCTGAGGTTTGGAGGAGGTATAGGAAGCCTAAGGACGGCATGGGCGTGGGGATGACGGAGGCGATGAGGGGCGCCCTAGCCCACTGGGTAGTGATGAAGGGTCAGCGGATACAGAATTATCAGGTCATCACCCCCAGCGGATGGAATGCTGGGCCGAGGCTGAGCGACGCCGATCTCGGGCCCTATGAGGATGCCATCGTTGGCACGCCTATAACGGAGCCGACGGAGGGGGAGCTGAGCGGCATCGATGTCGTGAGAACCATTAGGAGCTTCGACCCCTGCCTCGCCTGCTGCGTCCACCTCTACCAGGGTGATAGATGCATAAGGGAGATACCAATCTGTTAATCCAACCTTTTTCTCAACTCCCATATGGTTTCTAAGACCATCTCCACGGCTTTATGAGCTGCCTCCTCAACCTCGGGTGAGAGGCCTATCCTAGGCTCAACGCTGCGGGGTTTACAGCCGATTATGTAGACCATCCTAGGGAGGACGCCCAGAGCCTTGGCGAATCTCAGAAGGCCTTCGAGGCCGACCTCGTGAAGCGTCAATCTGGCGAGGGTCTCCACCTCCCCCCCATCCTCTATCTCAACCCTCATCATCTTCAGGGTTCCTGGGGCGCCCTCCAGGTCTATTGAGTCGAGGAAGATGACGGCGTCATAGTCGGCTAGGTCTGTGGCGATGGTGAGGCCTGCGGTTCCAATGTCTCTAACCTCGACGTCGGGTGGTAGAGGTCTCTGGGAGAGGAGCTCCACAACTCTCGGGCCGAAGCCGTCGTCGCCCATAAGCCTATTGCCGACGCCTGCCACCAGAATCCTCATCACGGGGTATAGGCCAACAGATTATAATTAGGTCTTCGAGGAGGGTCTGGATGGCCGCCATAATACTCGCAGGTGGAGGAGGTAGAAGGCTTGGCAGGCCTAAGCCCCTGGTAGAGCTCCATGGGAGACCTCTCATCACCTACGTCCTCAAGACGGCTATGGAAGTTGTCGACGAGATCATCGTAGTGGCGGGGGTGGGAGCCTCCAAGGCCTTGAGGAAATTGATGCCTGAGAGGGGGGAGCTCCTGGAGGACTTAGAGGGGGGGCTTGGCCCCCTCATGGGGATATATACGGGGCTTAGATCCGTGAGAAAACCCTACGCGTTGATACTCCCCTGTGACGCCCCCCTCCTAAACGTCGACATTCTCCGATACCTCCTAGAGGCGGTGAGGGGGTATGACGCCGCCGTCCCAAGATGGCCCAACGGCTATCTGGAACCCCTCCACGCCGCCTATAGGGTTGAGGCCGCCCTGAAAGCAGCTGAGGAGGCCCTAGAGGAGGGGAGATTGGAGGTGAGAGGATTACTGGATAAACTGAATAGGGTGCTCTACGTCTCAACGGAGGAGCTGAGGATCCTAGACCCCGAGCTCCACACCTTCTATAACATCAACACCCCTGAGGAGTTGGAGAGGATTGAGGAGATAATGGCCGTGAGGGAGGGAAACCCGCTATAAATGGCTACCACTTATAAGGGTGAGCGGTTAAATAGGGTGGACCTAAGGCTGAGATGATGGCTGACCCCGATCTGGTGCTGCTGCATCCGCCGAGTGTCTATGACTTCCGGAGACGCTTCGCCATGTATGGCCCCATAAGCGATGTCATACCCTCGACGCCCATCTTCGAGATGTATCCCCTCGGCTATGTCAGCCTCGTCGCCTACCTCGAAGAGCATGGATACCACGCCCGCATCGTAAACCTCGCTGTGAAGATGCTCAGAGACCCGAAGCTGGATGTTGAGAAGCTCATTGAAAGATTAAATCCCAAGGCCTTCGGCATAGACCTCCACTGGCTCGTCCACGCGGCGGGGGCCCTCGACATAGCGGCCCTCGTCAAGAGGCTTCACCCTGACACCCCCATCATTCTCGGGGGATTGTCAGCCACCTATTATCACAGGGAGATCATCGAGGATTATCCCCAGGTGGATTATGTGTTGAGGGGCGACTCAACTGAGAGGCCTCTGCTGAGGTTGATGGAGCATATAGAGCGGGGAAGCGAACCCGTCGATGTGGAGAATCTCACCTGGAGGAGCCGCGACGGGAAGAGGCGGATAAACCCCTTCACCTACATCCCCGAGAGCCTGGATGAGCTAACCCTGGACTATGGAGCGATGGTTCGCCTGGTTTTGAGGCATAGAGACCTTGAGAGTCATCTCCCCTATGAAAACTTCATGGATTACCCCTTCACGGCGCTCCTCACCTGTAAGGGGTGTCTATACAACTGCGTCACCTGCGGCGGCTCCCGCTACGCCTTCAAATGCTTCTTCAACAGGCCCCGTCCAGCCTTTAAATCCCCCGAGCGCCTCGTTGAGGAGATGGCCGTTGTCTCAGAGTACTTCCACTCCCCAATCTTCCTCCTCGGAGACCTCAGGCAGGGAGGCCGCGGATACGCCGAGGCCGTGTTGGAGGGTATAAGACGCGAGGGGATCGACAACACCATCACCCTGGAACTCTTCACCCCCGCTCCAAGATGGTATCTCGATAAGATGGCTGAGTGCTGCGGCAGCTTCACCCTTGAGATATCACCGGAGAGCCATGACGATGAGATCAGACATCGACAAGGCCGACCCTACTCGACGGGGGAGATGGAGAGATGCATCGAGGAGGCCTTAAAGCTGGGCTGTGAACGCTTCGATGTCTTCTTCATGATCGGCCTACCAGGTCAAAGCTATGAGTCGGCCCTGGAGTCGGTGGAGTATTCACGTAGACTTTTAAGGGAACTCGGCGATGGGCGTCTACACCCCTTCATCGCCCCCCTCTCCCCCTTCCTCGACCCTGGAAGCCTCGCCTTCGAGAATCCCGATGAATATGGGTATAAACTGCTCTACAGGACGCTAGGCGAGCATCGTGAAGCCCTCTATCAGCCCTGCTGGAAGCTCTTCCT
Organism: Candidatus Bathyarchaeota archaeon; assembly: GCA_937898665.1. Lineage (GTDB taxonomy): Archaea > Thermoproteota > Bathyarchaeia > TCS64 > B23 > B23. The sequence goes on from CALEIY010000230.1 coordinate 3,315, forward strand.
AAACTACGAGACCAGATGGATGAATCGAGATGAGATCGCTGAGGCAACTTATGAGGCGATGCTCAGGATGAACAAGGTGAAACGGGATTTCGGCCTCATAGATGATGAGAGGGCTGAACGAGTTGAAGAGGGGTTGAAGCTGGCCAGGTGGGTGATGCATAGGATCGATGAGATAAACTCGATGGTCAGGGATCCCGTGGAGAGGGCGAGATGCTATGAGGAGCTTCGAGGCGAGGTGGAGAGGGCGAGAAGGTGGACCTGGGAGGGTAAACGTGAGCTACGGGTGACGGAGAGGGCGGGGATAAGGCTGAGGGGAGTCCTCAAGCATCTACTAGGCCTGGCTCGACGTCTATGAGGGAAAGAGATGCTTCTCCACCTCCCCTATGGCCTCCAGGCCCTTGACCTCGAAGGGGAGGAGGTGGAGGACGATGATCCTCAGCTCATCGCCGAAGAAGTGTTCGATCTCCTTTAGATAGCGGAGCTGCATCTCCCTCCGCCTACGGCTGAACTCGGATCGCTCAGCCTCCTCCTCTGGGACTAGGTAGTTGACGATGACGCCTGACACCTTTATTCCATACTCATCCAGCTCCCTCTTCACCCTACGGGTCTGGTTGACGCCTAGAGCTTCAGGTATTGTCACCAGAAACGCCTTAGTCCTCTCATCCCGCAGCATGGATAAGACATTCTCAGCGAGCCTCCTCCACTCCTCTATGATGCCCAGGGGGTCTCGACGCTCACGGCCCTTAACGAGGATGTCGAGAGCCTTCTTCACCCTGACATAAAGCCTCGCGGCGTCCCCTAGATGCCTATAGAATTTCTCCTGGAGCTTAATCAGGGATAGCGTCCCCCCCGCTGGGGCTGTGTCCCAGACTATGAGATCGTATCCTCCGCCTCGGTATAGGTCGTAGACGTAGCTGAGGGCGAACTCCTCATCTATGCCTGGCGCCCCCGCGACATACTCGATGATCTCCTCGTCGACCGGTAGAAAAGATGAGACAACCTCATAGACCTCCCGTCCGAAGCGCTTCTTCCACATATCGATGACCGTCTCATAGTCCAGCTCCACGGCCTCGAGGCCGGGCACCTCCTCTATGGGGGTGATGCTCCCAGAGACATCTCGCTCCAGGATATCGGAGAGTGAGGGTGTGGGGTCTGTGGAGATGAGCAGCGTCTTCATACCCCTCCTGGCGAAGTGGAGGGCTGTCGCTGAGGCCGCCGTCGTCTTTCCGACGCCCCCCTTGCCACAGAACATCACGATCCTCGGCTTCTCATCGTCTAGGAAGCTCAGGCCCTCCCTCGACATCACCATTAACCCCACCGCCTCCCAGATAAAAGTTAGCACGGTCGACGGCTCAGCAGGTTTATCAATCCATGAGAGGGGTGAGAATAGAGCTTGAGGGGGCTGCCGCCGAGGCTGTGGAGGAGGGTTGAGAAGGCATTAGAGGAGACCATAGGACGCTATGAGCATGTGAACCACCTCATCTCCCTCTGGCAAGATGAGAGAGCTAGGAGGAGAGGCCTACAACTCATAGACTCCGTGGATATAGCCCTAGAGCTGGGATCGGGGCCAGGAAACTATGCCAGGCTACTGGCGGAGCGGTTTGAAGCTCCCCTCCTCTGCCTAGACTACTCCCCCAAGATGCTTATAGAGGCCCGAGAGCGGGTGAGGGAGTTGAATGCTCATCTGCTTAGAGGCGTCTTCGAGGCCCTCCCTTTGAGGGAGTCAACCCTCAGCCTCGTTGTAGCCGCCTACGCCCTGAGAGACTCGACGGATAGGGTGGGAGCCCTAAAGGAGGTTAGGCGTATCCTGAAGTCGAGGGGGAGACTCCTCCTCATCGACCTGGGGAGGCCTGGAAACCCCCTGATGGAGAGGCTGCTGGCGCTCCACCTCCGCATAGTTGTCCCCCTCATCGCGGCCCTCGCAGCTCGCAGGGGTCTGAGGAATCCATGGAGGATGCTCTATGAGACCTATAGGATGCTGCCCAGAAACGATGAGATGCTTAGACTATTGGAAGAGCTCCTGGGAGACGCCGAGATGGAGGAGTTAGCCCTGGGAGCCATCATAATTGCGGTGGCTGAGCGATCAGAGGAGCAACGCGAGGGCTAAGCCCAGAGCCGTCAGGGCTGAGGTTGATAGGACGACGAGGACGTTGGAGGCCATAGCGGGTATGAGGGCCTCCACATCATCATAGTTGCTTAAAGCCCCCCTGATGGCCCTATAGGCGATTGGAGCCGTGATGAGGGATAGTATACAGGTCTCAGGGATTAAGCCTAACAGGATGGCGAAGATGATGTAGAGATAGACGGAGGTGATTAGAAGGGCGTAGACCCTTGAGGCTCTACGCCTGCCGAGGAGGATGACGAAGTTTCTGCGGCCGACGCTTAGATCCGCCTCCACATCTGGAAACTCGTTGAGGAAGAGGAGTATGCCGACCAATATGCCTGGGATAACACCAGCGATGAGAGGCGGCCAATCCAGGTGTCCAGCCTGGAGGTAGTAGGCCCCCAAAGCCATCAATGGGCCGAAGTTGAGACCTGCGAAGAACTCGCCGACATACCAACGGCTTAGATGCGTCGTGTAGAGGTAGACGCTGAGAGCCGCGGGTATAAGGATTAGGAGGAGGCCTAAGCCGAGGGTGAGGAGAAAGTAGACGCCGATTAAAAGGCCTAGGAAAAGGGTTGAGAGGCCAAGTAGATAGACCTTCTCGGGGTTTAGAAGCCCCTCTGGGAGGATGCCGCTTCCCCCACTGAAGGGGGTTCTCCTAGTTCTGAGGTCAAGGCCGCTCTTATAGTCATGGTAATCGTTGAGGACGTTGACACTTATATGGGCCAGAAGCGCCCCCAGCAGCCCTAGGAGGGCGTTGAGGGGATTAGAGTAGCCCTGGATCAACGCCGAGGCTAGGCCCACGGAGTAGGTGATGGGCGTCAGCAATAGGAAGTTAGGTCTGGTCTCCAGCAGCCAGACCTTAAGCCGCGGCATCAGACACCTAATTAAGTTAAGGTTAAAATAGTTAGCGGAGGGTTAAGTAGGAGAAGGTCGGTAGACCTCGATGTCAGAAGCGTTGATCGAGGAGAGGCTGAGAAATCTCAGGGAATATATCGATGTGACCTTAGAGCATCTCGACCTCACCTCGCTTCACCCCCTGATGGAGGCGCCTGTGAGATACATGCTTGAAACCGGCGGTAAGAGGCTGAGACCCCTCATCTGTCTCCTCTCAGCCGAGCTTGTAGGCGGCGAACGTGAAAAGGCCATAAAACCCTCCCTCGCATTGGAGCTCATCCATAATGGAACCCTCATCCACGACGACATCATCGACGAGGATGAGACTCGAAGGGGAAAACCCTCAGTCCATATAACATACGGAGTGAAGAGAGGTATACTCGCGGGGGATATACTCCTCAGCCTAGGACTCAAATACGCCGCCGAGACGGGGGATCCCAGAATCGTTGAATGGCTCTCCGAGACCTCCTCAAAGATGGTTCAGGGAGTAGCCCTCCAAACCCACTATAGGAGGAGAATCCTCTCCGAGGAGGAGTATCTAGAGATCGCATATCTGAAGAGTGGAAGCCTCTTCGAAGCCTCAGCGGCCCTTGGAGCCCTCATCGGCGGAGGGGACGACGTGGAGGTGGAGCGTTTAGCCGGCTTCGGTAGATGCTTCGGCGTCGCCTATCAGATAAGGGATGACATACAGGGCATCCTAAACGGCGATGAAGCCCTAAACGACCTGGTGAACGGCGATGTCACCCTCCCCCTCATCTACGCCCTTGAATCCTCCAGCATAACGGAGGCTGAGCGGGAAAGCCTCTTACAGGCCTATGAGAGGGGAAGCCTCCTAGAGGCGGATGAGGTGAGGAGGATCTACATCCAGTCCAAGGCCCTAGAGAGGGCTGTGGAGAAGATGCGGCTATACGCCGAGAAGTGCAGAGAGGCCTTAAGAGGCTTTAAATCCTCACCGCCCTTAGAATGCCTCCTACATCTCGTCGACATATACTACCTGAAGATGGAGGTGTAGCCCCTGAGCCAAGTAGAGGAGGAGAGGGATTATGACGTCATCGTCGTTGGGGCGGGGCCAGCAGGCTCACTCACGGCGAGAGAGGCGGCCTCCAGAGGTCTGAGGGTTCTCCTAATCGATAGAAGCTTGGAGATAGGGGTTCCCGATAAATGCGGAGAGTTCATCCCAAGCCTTGAGGAGATGAGGAGGCTCGCCCCAAAGGCTGAGGATCTCGAAGCCCTCTTCGACCCCCCTGGATGGTGTATCCTCAATAGGACTAGTAGAGTTAGATTCAGCTTTCCAGGGGGCTTTGAAGTCTCCATACCCTTCAAAGGGGTGGTCGTGGAGAGGAAGCTCTACGATAAATATCTCGCCGTCGAGGCCGCCAGGGCTGGAGCTGAGCTTATGCCCAACGCCAAGGCGATAGCCCTCACGGGGAGGGGGATACTCCTAAAACATTCAGGTAGGATTTCAGAGGTCTCAGCCAAGGTGGTGGTGGCAGCCGATGGAGCCTACTCGCTGATGGCTAGGAGGGGAGGCCTCCCCGTCCCCAGGGATCCCTACGACTACGCCGTGGGATATCAACATGAGATGGTTGACGTAGATCAGGATCCATCAACCATCGAGATGTACTTCGGTGAACACTACGCCCCTGGAACCTATGCATGGATCATCCCTAAGGGGCGGGACATAGCCAACGTCGGCGTGGGCGCCAGAACCCCCTACATGAAGGCTGGACTAGGCATCAGAGACTACTTCGATAGATTTGTTAAGCAGCATCCCGAGGCCTCGGAGAGGTTGAGGAAGGCTAAGTCAACGGCGGTGAAGGTGGGCTTCATACCGGTCAGCGGCCCCCTAAAGAGAACCTATGGGGCTGACATCCTAGCTGTCGGCGACGCGGCGGGGCAGACAATACCCTCCGTCGGCGGGGGAATCCCACCAGCCCTCATCTGCGGCAGAATCGCGGGTTGGGCCATCGCCCAGCACCTCCTGGAGGGCCAGACCCTAAGACTATACGAGGAGGAATGGAGGAGACAGCTGGGCGAAACCCTGGAGAACTCACTGAGGATCAGAAAGATGGTGGATCTACTCCTCTCATCCGATCGACGTTTCAACCTCGCAGTCAAGATGGGATTGGTGAATGAGGAGACCGTGATGAAAGTGGTTCTCTGCCACATCGATGCGAAGATGAAGCTGATAGAGGGAACCCTCCTAAGAGTGCTTAAAAGATGAAGATGGATGTGAGAAGGGAATCCATGATCGCCGAGTTAACACTCCATAGACTGGATGCCTCAGGCATCAGGAAGATAAGGGATCAGGTCGCCCTCGATGAGGGCTTGGAGCTCCACATCAACGGGATTAGATATCGGAGGCTCACGGCCTCCCCAACCATGAGGAGAGAACTCGTATATGGCCACCTCTATACCCATGGCATCGCCCATCCAGGGGATATCGAGGAGATCATCATCAAACCCCCTAAGGTATATGTGAGGCTGAGAAGAGAGATAGATGTGGCCGACATCCAGGATCTAGAGGCTCAACTCCTATCGGAGGCTGAGGGAGTCAAACCAGTTGAGAGGCTGAGGGAGCTTAGAGTCGACGTAGACATCAAGGTGGAGGCTGAGAGATTGATGAGACTGATGGAGGAGATGGAGAGGAGGGGAGTAACCTTCAGAAAGACCGGTGGAGTCCATGGAGCTCTCTTGGCATCGCCTCAAGGCGAGATCGCCGCCTATGTGGAGGATGTAAGCCGCCACTCGGCTGTGGATAAGGCCGTCGGCTCGATGCTCCTCAGGAATCTGAGGCCGTGGAGTTTCATGCTGTTCAGCACGGGGAGGCAGTCAGCCTCCATGGTGCTCAAGGCAGCCCGATGTGGTATACCCCTCATAGCATCGAGGGCCGCCCCCATCTCCTCTGGGGTAAAGGTCGCCGAGGTGACGGGGATCACTCTCATCTGCTTCCTCAGAGAGGGACGGATGAACATCTACACCCATCCTGAACGGGTGTTAACGAGGGGTTAACCTCTCCAGGAGGGTCTCCAGAAGGGAGAGGAGGGGGTTGAGAAACGTTGATAGGGGGCCTAAAGCCTCCACCATCCTCCTTAGATTCCTTAAGTCACGCTCATCTAGAAGCCTGAGGAGGACGGTGAGAAGGAGGTAGAGCAGGATATAGAGGGAGGCCCCCAATAGGAGGGATAGCCAAGGAGATAGATGTAGGGAGAGCAGTAGGGGCCAGACGACGAGGAGAGCTATACCAGCGGAGAGGTATATCTTGCCGGAGGATGGAAAGTCAACTGTGAAGCCATAGTTCCTCCATATCCAATATAGGCCATAGAAGAGGCCGAGCCTAGGGGATACGATCAACGTGGCTATGAGACCTACAACCCCAAATCGAGGTATGAGGATGAAGGCGAGGGGCAGACCCAACAGGAGGTTTAAGAGGCGCATATGGAGAACCACCTTAGTCTCACCCTGCCCATTGAGGAGATTAGCGACGCTCAGACCCCCAAGCCCTATGAAGAGAAAGTTGAGGAGGTAGAGGGCTAGATACCTAGAAGCCAGGCGGTAACTCCCCCCATAGACGATCCAGACAACCTCCCTCGAGACCGCGACTAATAGCAGGGTTGCGGGGATTAGGAGGAAGGCGGTGTACTTCACCGATACCTGGAAGGCCTCCCTCAGCATACCACCATCCAGCTTAGAGAAGAGGGGGAAGAGGGCAGTGGTTATCGGCACGGTGAGCAGCCCTAGAAGAGCTGAGAAGTTGACAGCGGCCTGATAATTCCCCATAACATATGCCTCTACGTTGGAGGCGAGGAGAAAGCTGTAGAGCTGGTTAAGCCCCACCGTGAGGAGATTCGATACGAAGAGTGGGGAACCATAGGATAGAAGTAGGGATGTCGCAGCGGAGACATCTAGAGAGCTATTTGAAGGGAGTCTAAGATAGGGGACGATGAGGAGGAAGGCTAGGAGGGCGGAGACGGCCATCGCGAGGACGTTTCCAGCTATGGCCCCCAGCGCCCCGAGACCTATCAGGATGAGGAGTATAGAGAAGATGCAGCGGAGAATGGAGTAGACGACCGAGATGAGGGTGTAGAGCTCCATCCTCTCGAAGCCTGTGAAGATGGCTTGAGACGTTGAGAGAAGTGTGTTGACGACGATGTAGAGGGAGGCTAACCTGATTAAGGCCTCTATAGCCGGCTCATGGAAGAGTGCTGAGAGGGGGGAGGAGAGGGAATAGATGAGAAATGCTAGGAGGAGGCTTAGGAGGAGATTTAAACCCAGCCCAGCCTTTAGCAGGGGTGGAACATCGCCCCGTCTTCTAGCGGCAGTATAATATGCGATATGCCTCGTTAATCCGGCTGAGACACCTGGATCCGAGAAGAGGATGGCGATGGAGACGGGTATCATCGCCATCGAGACATGGCCGTAGGCCCTTGAGCCTATCAGCCTCGCGATGAGGATGACGGCTAGAGCCGAGAAGGCGGTGGAGAGAACCTTCCCTATCAGTAATATGAAGACACCCCGCGCCGAGCGCTCCAGATATCCTTCAACATCCCCTGACAGTGATCTCCCCACCTTCTATGGGGAGTTTCAGGGATTTTAGATTCACCCCAATTAAGGGATTTCGATCCCCGTTACGCTCAAACTATAAAGAAGAATGGGGGGAAGGAGAGGAGTTTAACGCTTTATTCTCCAGACATTGATGTCCATCGATGTCTCTTGAATCATATTGGAAAATCCTGGAGATTGAATGAGAGGATCTTGATATATTCCTTGAAAGAAGTCTCTGAAAAGGTTGAACCACTTCTTAGAAGCCCCCTTCTACCAGGGGAGAAGATGGAAGTGGAGTCGACTGGAGACCTAGTTAGATGCCCTAGTTGCCATGAGATGGTTCCGAAGACGCTCTACTGCCTCAACTGTGGATACCCCCTATACAAGGTCGAATTCGAGGAGGAAGAAGCGACCGAGGAGGAGAATGTGGAGATGAAGGTGGAGGAAGAGGCAGAGAAGGAGGAGGCCCCTCTAGAGGAGGCGGAGGAGAAGGTTGAGGAGGAAGGGGAGGAAGGCGTCGAGGAGGAGACGGCGGAGGTTATCGAGGCCGCTGAGGAGGGAGCTGAGATATTCACGCCTCCCCCACCCCTGGAGGAGGTTATGAGAGAGGTTGCGAAGAATCTCTCCATCAGGATGAGGATGGTGAAAATGCTACTAAATGGAGAAATGAGGGAGGAGGCCTTCAAGCGGCTGCTAGGCCACTATGTGGAGAGAGGTGAGAGGTGGCTCTCCGAGCGGAGGGGGCTACTGGAGAGACGTAGAGTACAGCTGGAGGAGCTGGAGGAGAAATTGATGGAGGCTAAGATGAAACTTGAGGAGCTGGAGATCAGGAGGGCCATAGGCGACGCCTCCGAGGAGGAGTATGAAGTCAAGGCCCCCGCCTATAGATGGGATGTGGAGAAACTAGGCGATGAGGCGGAGCGGCTTAAAGCCGAGATCGACTACCTGAAGGGATTGTCAAAAGCCATGGGCATGAATGACGAGGAGTTGGAGAGCTCCATAGGGGAGATGATGAAAAACTTGGAGGGGCTGCTGAACGAGGGTTCAATAACTCAGGAGACCTATGAGAAGGCTAAGGGAGCTTTAGAGGAGATCCTTGATATCTTAAAAGGGTAGGGGGTCAATTATATATAATTGACATGAATCCTTCTTTCTGGGCGTCATCATGAAGGGGCTGAAATATACGCTGAAGCCTGTTGAGAGCAAGCCTAGAAGGAGATATAGAAGGGGAAGCAAATATGATCCCATCATAGATGCATTTTTGGAGTCAGATAAGGATATCGTGGAGGTGGAGGTTAAGGGTAAGAATCCAAACTATGTGAGAATGCAGCTAAACAAGAGAATAGAAGCGCGTGGTTTGAAGGATAAGGTGAAGACGTCAGTTATCAACAACGTCCTATATCTGGAGAGAGTTAGGTAGTTCTACACTTTTTTCTCAATCCATAAAATGTTTTAAGGGAGGAGAAGAGTTTAACTTGGAAGCGATGATTATAGACCTCCCCACCCTCCTCTCAAATCCGGCGGTTAAGTCTACGGCCATAGGCGGCGTCATAGGATACGCCTCAGGCTACGCCTTAAAGAAGGTGGGGAGAATCATCCTCCTCTCTCTGGGCTCTCTCCTCATGATCCTACAATATCTCCAGTGGGAGGGGGTTATCACCATAAATTATCGGGCGCTGGAGAGCTTCCTCTCATCCCTCCTCTCCAGGGCGGCGGAGCTGCAGGATGTGATTCTCGGAGCGTCGAATCTACTTGGCTTCGGCTTCGCCTCTGGCTTCGCCCTTGGCCTCTATAAGGGTTAAACGGAGATCACGAGGCTCTCCAAGTCTCTCGGATAGTATGTGATCCTCTCCGCTCCATCCTCAGTGATCAACACCGTATCCGAGTGTCTGAACCCTGCGAAGCCAGGTATATAGATGCCCGGCTCACAGCTCACCACCATCCCCGGTTTAAGTGGTTCCTCGTTGCCTATATCGAGCCATGGAGGCTCATGGCCGTCTAGACCTATGCCATGACCTGTATGATGACGCATGTAGTCTCCATAGCCGGCGTCGACGATGATCTTCCTGGCGGCCCTGTCAACGTCGCAGCATCTCACCCCTGGGGCCATCGCCTCTAGGGCTGCCTCCTGGGCCTTCAACATCACCTCGAAGAGTCTACGCTGCTTCTCTGATGGCTCCCCGACGATTAGTGTTCTCTCCAGCTCGCTGCTGTAGCCGCCTACTTCGGCTCCAGCTCCGGTTATGAGGACGTCTCCAACCCTGATCTCTCGTCCAATCCCTATGGAGTGGGGCATCGCCGACTTCCATCCCACTTGGCCTCTGAAGCCTGCGTAGGCTGGGGGTCTCCCCACTCTCGTTGGGATGTATTCGACGCCGAGGGTCTTCTTCATCATCGATGTGGCCTCCAGCGACGCCATTAGGGAGATCTCTACATCCCATAGGCCTGGAGCCGTGTATTCCTGCAGCAGCCTATGAGCTAGATTTCCCCACTTTGCGCTCTCCCTTATGAGGGCGATCTCCGCGTCGGATTTTATGAGCCGCATCTTCCAGATGATGTCTCCAGCCCTCGTGAAGGTGGCTTCGGGAAGCTTCTCGCTGAGCGGTGGCCCAACATAGCCGTAGATGCCTGAGGCCCCAGCTGGGTTGTCGGCTCCCAGCTTCGCCTTGGCGTAGCCCATCTCCCTGAGCCATTCGGCGAAGAGCTCTATTGGATGGCGCTCTCCAGGGTAGTCGAAGTATGTTCGTACTTCACCTATGAGCCTGGTCTGATGCCGTAGGTGATCTTCCTCTAATAGGGGGCCGAGGAAGGCGAGTTCCCCCTCCCTTGGAACCAGCAGTAGGGCTGGTCTCTCGGTTGGTATGTGGGTGTAGCCGGTGAGGTAGAAAATGTGTTTGGGATTTGTCAGTAATAGCGCGTCGAGGTTTCGCCTCTCCAGCTCCTCTCTAACCCTCTCTATTCGACGCTTATACTCCTCCTCACTGATGTAGAGTCTCATAGCTCTCCTTTGATGATTCACTTTGGATGTTAAAATGGTGTCGACGTAAAGTTTTATTTCCACCATTCAGATGTAGCAAATGGAATGGAAAGTTGGGAGACGCTTATAGCGCTCCTATTACTCTCCCCCTTCATCCTCACCATCCTCTCCTTCTTCGCAATATCCATCATAGAGGCTATAAGGGAGGCGAGGAGGGGAGTTAGGATACCTCGCGAGGTTGAGACGCTTCCCGAATATCTTGAGGAGCTCCTCAGGAGGCGTTAGAGGCCCTTCTCCGCTCCCTCACCAGTCTAGTCCATCTCTCGGCTAGAGTATCTCTGCGGGGCTTATAGACCTCCTCATAGAATCTCCTCTGAGATAGCAGCGTCTCCTCGCCGTAGCTGCCGACGATCGCAAGGGCCTCCCTCCAGGCCTCGTCGAAGGCCTCGCCGAAGCGTCTAGCGATCTCCCGCCTGAAATCCTCAGCCGTCTGAGGTTTTCCACCGATGGTGAAGCAGAGGACGCCGTCCACCTCAGCCTTATAGGCCATCTCATCGCCGAGGTAGAAGACATCCCGCCTCTCCATTATCGGCCTCTTAAGCATCTCCTCCCTCGGCCTCTTAGGCATCTTAAGCCTCCTGAAGCCCCTCTTGGCTGCTGCGTAGAAGATCGCCCTGTTAAGCCCCCAGCTCAGGGAGGATTCGAGGGGAAGGCCGAGCCTATAGGCCCTGGCGGCCTGGAGCATCGCCATAACCTGGAAACGCCCTATGGCCATGCCCCCTTAGAGGGAGTCGCTAAACCTTTATAAGCTGATGGGCGCCCTCCCATTTCACTGGGGGAGGATATGCCGATCTGCGACATCTGCGGTATGGAGGCCGTCACCCTCTACGAATGCTCCCGCTGTGGAGCCAAATTCTGCGACGAGTGTGGAGACCCTAAGAGGCTGCTATGCTACGACTGCCTAGACCTAGAGGGTGAGGAGGGGTGGGTTGAAGAGGAGTGGGAGGAATGGGAGGAAGAGGAATGGGGGGAGGAAGACTGGGAGGAGTGGGAGGAGGCTAACTAGCCTCTGGAAGGGATTCTAATTGACCGGTGACTCAACTCACTTCGGCCTCACCGACGCCTTCAGGCTAGGCTTGAGATATATCAGGGGTAGGGGGCAGGCCCCTGTGAATATCGCCTCCATCTCCCTCGCCTCAGCCTTCTACGCCTATATAGCATTGATGAGAATTGGTACACAGACCCTTAGAACCTATAGGCTTTGGCTTCTCTTCGTCGCCGTCGTTGTGGCGGCGGTCTCGATGGCGACGGTTATGCTCATCTCCGTCTATGAGAGGTATAGGGAGATCGGGGTTCTCAAATGTCTTGGAGCCTTAGATCGACATGTCTTCCTACTCCTAATCGTGGAGGCCTTGATCCAGGGTCTCATCGGAGGGGGAATCGGCATCCTATTGGGCTCCATATCCACCCTGATCTCCAATACATCTATCTCGCTCAGCGGCATCAACTATCTTGCTCTCTCCTCAACGCTGCTACTTTCAACCCTCATCTCCATAGTTTCCTCCCTCTATCCAGCTTATAGAGCCATGAGGCTAAACCCGATAGAGGCGTTGAGATATGAAGTCTGAGCCGCTCATAGAGGTTGTAGACCTGGCGAGATACTATGAGATGGCTGGCACCATCATCAAGGCCCTAGACGGCGTGAATCTCGAATTCTACAGGGGGGAATACGTCTCCATCGTCGGCCCGTCAGGCTCGGGTAAGACAACTCTCTTCAACCTCATAGGCGGCCTGGATAGGCCGACGAGGGGGAAGGTCTACGTCGATGGGGTAGACCTAGCGGAGCTTGACGCCTATGAATTGGCGTGGCTGAGATGTCGCAAGATCGGCTATATCTTCCAGAACTTCAACCTCATCGGCGTCCTCACGGCCCTGGAAAATGTGGCGCTTCCAACGGTCTTCGCAGGCCTCCCATGGGAGGAGGGGTTGAAGAAGGCTGAGGAGCTCCTGAGGCTTGTAGGCCTTGGTGATAGATTGGGGCATCTACCATCAGAGCTTTCAGCCGGTCAGCAGCAGAGGGTGGCCATCGCCAGGGCCATGGTCAACGATCCCGACATCATACTCGCCGATGAGCCGACGGGGAATCTCGACCATGAGACGGGGCGCCGTATCATAGGGCTTCTCCAGAGACTCAATAGGGAGAGAGAGGTGACCATCATCGCCGCAACACACGATGTCGAGATGATTAAGGGGAGCGATAGGGTTGTCTGGCTGAGGGATGGTCGGGTTGAGAAGATAGAGGTGAGATAGAACCCTTCTCCGAGGCCCACTCCACTGCGATCATTCTCATCAGCGATCCAACTTCATAGGCCCATCGTTCAGCGCCTATGGATGTTAGAGTTACGGAGCCATTCTCAATCCTGAGCTTATTCCTCGTATAGAAGGAGTCGAGGGCTTGACCAGCGGATTTATAGATGAACTCTATCTCATAGGCGCCATCAAGACGGTGAACCCTTATGAGACTCGTCCTCTTAACCACTCCTCTTCTAAGGGCGTAGAGTCGAGATGCGACATAGTCGATGAACTCCCTCTCCTCCTCGGGTCGAAGCCTTACGGGTATGGATACGACCCAGGCCTCCTCCTCACCCCTCAGCCTCCATCTACGCATGAGGGAGGGTGTAAGTATGACGGAGGCCTTCAGGGCGACGGCCGCCCCGACGAGGGCGACGCTCAAGCTGAGGGCTAGGGAGGCGAGGCACCAGAGGGCTGAGACCTTCTGATATACGCTCAGGGGAATGCCTAAGAGGCTGAGTAGTCTATAGAGGCTGAGGCCGATGAGATGACCTAGGCCTCCCCCCACGAAGCCGAGGATCGACGCCTCGACGAGGAAGACGGCCGCTATCTGAGTTGGATTTAAGCCTATAGCTGAGAGTATGGAGACCTCCCAACGCCTCTCCCTTAAGGCGCTGAGGGTTATAGAGGCGATGTTTAGCAGCAGTATCACCCAGGGAATGAAGAGGGGAAGCCCCCTACCCTCGAGATAGGAGGATAGCTGATAGAGATAGACGGCTCCACCCGTCGAGGCATAGGCCTTGAAGCCCCTCTCCAAGGCCATCCTAGAGGCGAAGGCCTCCACATCGACTTCTCCGGAGAGCTTCACCGAAAGTCGGGAGGGGGAGACGAGGGGAGCCATCAACGCCCTGGATATATGGAGGATAACCACCTCCCCAGGCTCACAGGGGGTGGGGACGAAGTTAGGCGGCTCACCTTCAGGGCTTATATTCACCAGCTTCTCCGGCAGATAGTGGGAGCCATCCACCTCCCTCAGCCGCCTCAAACCCTCATCGCTGAGCACTCCCTCCAATCTCAACGTCCAGCCGAGGAGGGTTACCTTGTCGCCGATCCTCAGCCCCAGCTCCTCAGCCAATCTGGAGCTTATCGCCAGGCCATCTGGGGAGGGTAGATGACCCTCGATGAGAATGTCCCCAAGGCCGCTGGCCCAGATCTCAGCCTCTGGGTCTACGCCTACTATCCCATAGATGGGGTGACCCTTAAGATGGGCGTGGGGATTCGGGATAGCCATGCTCTCAGCCTTTGGGGCTATAGCCTCCACGCCAGGCTGATCTAACAGCCAGTCCACGGTGGCTTCTAGGCCCTGGATCATCACGCCTCCAGGTCTTAGGAGAACCCCTCTCCAACTTGATCTGCCGACTCTCCTCGTTATCAGGCCGTAGCCGGTGGAGACACTTGTGAGGGAGACGAAGCTGGCGATGAGGATCATCAGAGACGTCAATGTGAGCATCGTCCTCAATTTACGCCTTCTGAGGTTGCGTCTCCCTATGGATATGATGGGGCCTATGAGATTCCTCACGGGTATGTGGCCGTCGCCCCGAGCCTTCGGGGTGATGTGGCTGAGGAGGTAGAGGGCTAGAAGCGTAGCTGAGAGGGCGGCGATGGAGCTTGATGCGAGGATCATAGGGGATAGAAGCTGGAAACCTGGATAGCTCCATCTCAGCGCCGCGAGGCTGAGGAAGTAGAGGGCGAGAGCGGTGGCCAGCCTACTCCGCCATCTCTCCACTAGGAGTAGGGCTGTTAGGGTAGACGTGGAGGAGAGGAAGGCTAGGAGTAGATATATGGAGGTGGAGGCGTCGAGGCGTAGATGTCTAAGCCTCAAATCTAGGGCCTTGAGGGTGAGGTAGCATCTCCTCGCCGCGTCGAAGCCCTCGATGTATAGGCCCTCCGTGCTGAGGTATCTCGCCTCCTCTAGGAGAGAGGAGGCCTCCCTCAGTTTAGCTTCCTCAGCCTCCAGGTAGAAGCCCTCAATCCGCATATCCTTAAGTCTCTCGGAGACTCCTCCAAGTAGTCCCTCCACCAATTCGAGGTTTAAGGGGATGGAGGCTGCGAGGAGATCGATGCTTCTAGCCTCACCCCTAACAAGCCTCAGGGGTTCCCTCACCA
>CALEIY010000231.1 GCA_937898665.1 Candidatus Bathyarchaeota archaeon
GACGGCGAGAAGGATGATTATAGGGCCTCGGTTTGGATCGTGGACTCTGAGGATGGCGAGGTCATAGGCGTCATTGAGGATGGCAGATGCCACCATCCCAGATGGTCTAGGGATGGCCGGAGGCTCCTCTACCTATCCGACAGGGGAGTCGATGGGAAGGGGACGGCTCTATGGATCTGCGATGAGGCTGGAGGCTCTAGGCATCTAGTCGCCGTTCTAAGGGGAGGTGTCGAGCAGCCCCTCTGGATCGATGAGCGTCGCATAGGCTTCTTGACCAGGGTCGGCGAGGGGGATGAACGAGTTAGGGTTATCGATCGCATACCCCTCTGGTTCGACGCCGTAGGCTTCGTATACCACCTCAAGAGGCAGCTCCACATGGTTGACGCCCTCACCGGCGAGGTGAAAAACCTCACCCCCGATGAGTTCAACGTCGTCTGCCACGCATCCTCACCCGACGGCCATCGGGTGGTCTATGCAGCCTCCATCGATGAACTCGACCCCAGGAAGATGAGTTTAAAGGTTTTAGACATCGAGTCTGGGGAGTCTCAGGAGCTCCTGAGGGGATTCTACATAGAATCCCTCTGCTGGGCCGACGATCAGGTGGCCTTCATAGGGAACGACCTCCATAGAGGCTACTCATCGCATAACACCCTATGGCTCATAGACCCTGCGGGGGGAGAGCCGCGAAACCTCACGGGACATCTAGACAGGGGATGCTCCAGGCGGATATACTATGATCTCCGAAGCCCCTACGCAGCATATCCAGGCGTCGTCTACGACGGCGGCCACCTCTACTTCACCCTCTCCGATGGGGGTAGACACAACCTATACAGGATGAAGCGGGAGGGGCGACCAGAACCCGTCGTCGAGGGAGACCTATCCGTAGATGAATATTCAGCCTCCAGCGGCGTGGTCGCCTACATCAAGGTGACGGCCACCGCCCCAGGGGAACTCTGGATCTGGGAGGCGGGGGAGCATCGGAGACTCACGAGCTTCAACGAGCCTCTACTGAGGGAGCTGAGGCTCAGCCCCCCTGAGCGCATAGAGTTCAAGGCCTCCGACGGCGTCGTCATCGAGGGGTGGATGCTGAAGCCCATCGACTACAAAGAGGGTAAACGCTACCCGCTGATCATGGACATACATGGAGGCCCAAAGAGCAAGTATGGATACAGCTTCATGTTCGAGCATCAACTCTACGCGGCGAAGGGCTACGTCGTCCTCTACACCAATCCAAGGGGAAGCGACGGCTACAGCGAGGAGTTTGCCGACATAAGAGGTCGATATGGAACGAGGGACTACCAAGACCTCATGGAGGCCATAGACCACATCCTCAAGCACTACAACTTCATAGACCCCAAACGCCTCGGGGTGACGGGTCTATCCTATGGAGGCTTCATGACAAACTGGATCGTGACGCATACAAACCGCTTCAGGGCGGCCGTCAGCCAGAACGGCATAGCCGATTGGCGCAGCTTCTACTGGACGACGGACATAGGCTTCTACTTCGCCCCAGACCAGATTGGGGGGACACCCTGGAGCAATGAGGAGGCCTACAGGGAAAAGTCCCCAATCACCTACGCGCCCAACGTGGAGACGCCGACGATGTTTGTGCACAGCCTCCACGACTACCGATGCTGGATAGACCAATCCATAGGCCTATACACAGCCCTAAAGGCTCTGGGAAAGGAGACCAGGCTGGTATTATTCATGGAGGGAAGCCACGTCTTCCGCAGCCTAGCAAAACCAAGCATAAGGAAGGAACGCCTAAAACA
>CALEIY010000232.1 GCA_937898665.1 Candidatus Bathyarchaeota archaeon
GGGGACTCTACTCCTCAACGCCTCCTTATCCAGCAGACTTGCTCTCTCCAGGTCGTATCGGGCTAAGAGAGGTTTGCCGCATCGAGGACAGACGCCCTGAACCCTATCGGCCTCATAGATGGCTCCACATTTAGAACACTCGAGGTATGTTAGGAGGCTCAACACATCCCTAAGGGGATAGAGACCACTTAAAAGGGTTGGGTGAAGGTCTAAAGCCTTTTAACGTTGCCTAACCCCTCTTTGATCATGCCTCAATTGGAGAAGGTTGGGGAGGTCACCCACTACTACACCCGTATAGGGGTGGCTGTGGTCAGGGTTACGGCGCCCCTGAGGGTTGGGGATCGCATCGCCGTCAGGGGGCATACAACCAGCTTCGAGCAGGTCGTCGAGTCGATGCAGATAGAGCATGAGGCCATAGAGGAGGCTAAGCCTGGAGACCTCATAGGGCTTAAGGTCGTTGATAGGGTGAGGGAGGGGGACATAGTCTATAAAGTCGTGGAGTGACTCTTCCTCGGAAATTTATTTATATTCCGAGAGTCTCCCTTTCTCCGAGATCATAATATGTCTGAGATTGTGTTGAGGGTCGGTAAGAGGGGGGAGATATATACAACGGCGGAGGTCAGGAGGCGTATCGGCCTAAGGGAGGGTGGAAGGGCGAGGGCGTGGATCGAGGGGAGGCGCCTCATCATAGAGGCGATACCCTCCGTAGAGGATGCCATTAGGGCGAGGATCGTTGAATTAACCCCTGAGGAGGCTGAGAGGATGAGCGAGGAGATACAGCGGGAGAGGGGGATACATGGATAGACTGCTCTTAGACACAACCTATCTCCTCCCCCTATTCGGCATAGATGTGAAGCTGCCACGATTCGAGGAGCTCCTCCCAAGACTGCTTGAGAAGTTCAACACCCTATACAATCCAGTATCTTTGGTGGAAGCCAAATGGCTCATCCTGAGATTAATGCGGAGGAGTAAACCGAGAGCTGAGGGGCTTTTGGAGGCCTATAGGAGGGGGCTTAAGGCCCTACAATTCGATGAGAGGGTGAAGCCGACGGCGCTCACGGAGCCGGAGGTTGAGGAGATCGCCGACAGGCTGCTCGTAGAGGCGGAGTTGAGGGACTACTTCGATAGATTGATCTACGCCTCAGCCATCGTCAACGACGCCCTCCTACTCACCGAGGATGAGGAGCTCAGGGAGATAGCATCCACGGGAAGGCATCCCCATCCAAGGGGAATCATGAATTGGAGGGAGATGATCGAGAAACTCCAGGGCTGAGAGGATAAAGCTTTTATCCTCTATATGCTTCTCCCCTAACTCAGCCAGGGGGGGGTTGTAGGAGTGCATTGTTTTGTCGGCCCCCAGGCGAGGGGGAGAGGCGAAGTGGGGTATTGCTTTATCTAATCCCAGGAGACCCCGCCTGAGATACGGCGCCC
>CALEIY010000233.1 GCA_937898665.1 Candidatus Bathyarchaeota archaeon
AGGGTTCCGGCGCTTCCGGAGTACATACCCTACCATATCGGAGTCTTCTGTACAACCGGCTGGGGTAAGACCTCCCTAGTGAGGCATAAGATCATACCGCTTCTAAGGGAAGCGGGATATGGTGTGCTGGTCTTCGACTGGAAGGGGGACGACTATGCGCCATACTTCCCAGGGGATGTGATCAGGGCTGATGAGATCATCCTTGAGATGGAGTTTGAGGAGATAGCTGAACGCCTCATCGAGAGGGCAAACTACTGCGGTAGCAGTGGCCCTCAGGGTGCGATGAGATATGTGTTGGCCCTAACAGACGCCCTCCAGCGTCTCAACCTCGATGAGGTGGAGGGTGGAGGGGAGCTGAAGATGAGGCTGTTGGAGGAGACGCCGAGGTATATCGTGAATTACGCCTCAAGCCGATACGCTGAGGAGAATATCAGGCTCTTCAGGAACTACTTCAGCAGGTTGAGCAACTCGATCTTCGATGAATGCCTGCGGAGGATGAAGGAGGGGCGCTACACAGCCGAGGATGTGATAGAGCAGGCGAGGAGGGGATTGAAGGTCATAGACCTAAGCGGGAGGGAGAGCGATGAGAAGCTCGCGATCTTCCTCGAGATCGCCAGGATTCTGAGGTATAGGATGGATGTTGAGAAACAGCGTATAGGGTTGGCCCTCGTCATCGATGAGGCTCCACAATACTGCCCCTGGGGTCCAACGGGTCTTCAGAGGGAGACGACGGGGATAATCGTCGATCTCTGCGCCCTTGGGAGGAGCTATCGGCTCCCCATAATCCTCCTATCGCAGGGTATCGCCGGAGAGATCGGGATCAACGCAGCCGTCCGGAGGAACATAAACACCTGGTTCATAGGTAAGGTTCACCCCCTCGATAGGGTTGAGGCTGAGAAGCTGCTTCCAGACGTCGATCTCGAATTCCTACAGTCTCTGGATGTGGGTCACTTCTACTTCTTCGGCAATATGAGTCCCTCCCCCGTTCCGCTGTTGATACGCTTCGAGGTTGAGGGAGATGAGCGAAGAGGAGGAGGTTAGCGAGTGGCAGAGGCTTCCGGCTCCCTTGCAGCATCAGTTCTATGACCACGCCAGGAGGGAGGCTCAGCGGCGTAT
>CALEIY010000234.1 GCA_937898665.1 Candidatus Bathyarchaeota archaeon
CGTTGAGACCTATGAGGCCCATATGAGGGCTGCTGAGGTGGAGTTCACCCTAGCTCAGCGGGAGGGTGATCAAGCCTGGCTGGAGAGGAGGCTTAGAGACGCTGAGAGCTGGCTTCGAGATCCCGATCTACCCCCTCATCTTAGAGCGCCCTGTGAGGGGTTGTTGAGGAGGTTTAGGCAGAAAAAGGCTGGGGCTTACAGCGATAGGCTGGAGGAAGCGGAATGGTCTTCCAGAGGTTTATGAAGTCGACGAGGAACCGTATTCGCTCCTCGATGTATTTCGCAGCCTCCTCGGGGTCGGCCTCCCTTGGATCGGTGATGGCATACTGGCCGCTGGAGGTGAAGTCATCGGTGTCCGGTTCGAGGCAGGCCATGAAGATCTGGCTGACTAATTCATAGTCCTCCCTCTCGGGATCCATGAACTCCATCAGCTTTGGGTGAACCTTGAAGGTATTCCTCCAATCCTCAAGTCTCCACATCTCCACGAGCTCCGGGAAGTAGTGGAGGGCGAAGGCCGTCTCCCTTGGCCCAGAGTGAACCTCGAAGTAGCGCTGCATTCTATACCTGATCTTCTTAGCCAGCTCCGTCTGACTCGGCCCCTGGGGAGTGGCCACCATAACCTTGAAGCGTCTACGGGCTAATTGGGCTGCGAGGTTCACGATGTGGGTGTTGCCTCCGTGGAAGTTGATGATGACGAAGCGCTTTATGCCGTGGGCCGCCAAGCTTCCAATCGTGTCGAGGAGGACGTTCAGCAGGGTCTCAGCCCTGAAGGTTATGGTTCCCTTAAAGCCCATGTGATGGGGTGAGTAGCCAGGCCAGCAGGGGAGGACGCAGACGCTGTTGGTTCGCCTAGCCACCTCCTCTATGAAGCGGCAGACGCC
This sequence comes from Candidatus Bathyarchaeota archaeon, assembly GCA_937898665.1. Taxonomy (GTDB): domain Archaea; phylum Thermoproteota; class Bathyarchaeia; order TCS64; family B23; genus B23. The sequence goes on from CALEIY010000234.1 coordinate 882, forward strand.
GAGGGAGTCGGTTCCCAGGGGGAGGTGTAATCCATGCTGCTCTATTGAGCCTACGCCGATGATGACAACGGGCGCCGGCTCATTCTCCAGCCACTCCTCGAAGGCGGGTCTGGTCAACTCCTGGATCCAAACCCTCTCAAGCTTACCTTTCTCCCCCATCCCCTCACTCTATGGGATATGAGCCTATAACTTCTCCCATAGGGAAAGGATGATTAGTTAAATGCCTTAGTCTTCATCGAGATGGGATCATCTAGGAGGGAGGATGGCCCCCTCATCCTCGTCGGCACCTGCGGCTGGTCGAGACTCTACGAGTTCCTCTCCCCCTCAGAGCGGGAGGGGCGCTCCATCCTGGAGGCCTATGCTGAGCTGTTTCCCGTCGCGGAGGTGAATAGCAGCTTCTACAAGTTTCACAAGCCCTCAACCTATCGGAGCTGGAGGCGTAGCGTCCCAGAAGGCTTCGAGTTCACCATCAAATGTCACCGGAGCATCACCCATGGGGAGATGATGAGGCCGACGGAGAGGGCTTTGGAGGCGATGGATCGGATGTATGAGGCCGCTGAGGCCTGCGACGCTCGAATTCTACTGCTTCAAACCCCCGCCAGCCTAAAGCCCTCGGAGGAGGCCTTTAGGGATGTTGAGGCCTTCTTCGACGCCGTCTCCAGGGAGGGCTTCAAGCTGGCCTGGGAGACCCGTGGATCAGCCTGGGAGAAGTCTGAGGCGAGGAGCCGTCTCAGGGCTATCCTGGAGCGTTTTGGGGTTGTTCATGTAACCGACCCCCTAAAGCTGATGCCCGTTGTGGTCGGTGACATCGCCTACTTCAGGCTTCACGGCCTCCCTGGATACAATTTGAAGTATAGCTATAGGAACGCCGAGCTTCTGGAGCTCCACCGCCGCCTTGAGGCCTTGGACGCTGAGAGGATCTATGTATTCTTCAACAACTATGCGATGTATCGGGATGCCTATCGG
>CALEIY010000235.1 GCA_937898665.1 Candidatus Bathyarchaeota archaeon
GACCTAGAGCACCTACTCAAACACATCTCCACCGAAGGTCGACGCCCAATCACCCACACGAAAACATAGCGATCCCCAACCTATCTAGGAGCTCCTTCATCTCCTCTGGCGTGGCATAAGCGAAGCCGGAGCCCGCCAGGTCAGCCGTCGTCTGCACCTTCCGAGAAAAGACAACCTCCCCCTCATATCAACTACTATTTCTCAGAAAGGTTCTACATAAATCGCCTCAATACCAACAACCAAAGGCCCCAAACCACAGTGAAGCCGAACGGCCATCGACGGCGAAATTCCATTTCTAGATAATATTTATATCATAAGATATCAAGAATATCCATGATACCATGCCAACGCTCCTAGTTAGAAATGTGCCTGAGAGCCTCATGAGGGAGTTGAGGAGATTGAAGGTTGAGCTGGGCTGCAGAACCTGGGCTGAACTACTTGAGAGGCTTGTAAGGGTCGGGGCTGGGGAGGTTATAGTCGTCGAGAAGGAGGATGTAGAGGAGATGAGAAAAGCGATCGACGGCTTTCTAGAGCTGAGGGAGGTCGTCACATCTAGATGGGGAGAAGGCACAGTTCTAGATGAGCTTAGGAGGGCTAGAGGACATGAGGCTTCTGACACTGGACGCTAATATCTTCATAGCTGCATTGAAGGCTGATGAAGAATACAGTGAAGAATGCATAAATATACTTCGGAAAATCCCAGGGAACTTCATCCTGGCAGAACCTAGTATAATATTTCAGGAGGTCTGTGGAACCCTGGCTAGAAGGATAAACATGGATGTCGCTAAAAGGGCTGAGAGCCTTCTAGACTCCCTGTTACATCCAAGGTTAATCATAGAGTGCGACATCAATCTCTGCAAGGCAGCCTATCCCCTATGCCAGGAATACGGCGTATATTCGATAGATGCCCTATATCTAAAGACGGCCATAGACATGAACGCCATCCTGGTATCCCTAGATGAGAGAGACTTCATCAGCAAGGTGAAGAGGAAGAAGCCACCAATCGAGGTATATCACCCATCAGAGTTCCCCTATTAATCCGAATCCAATTCCTTAATTTAATCTAGGTGGCTATATCCCTCGGGTTCTTATCTCCCTCATCTGACATATGTGGGGATCATCTGTCACACATGTGAGGCTTAGAAGTTTGGCTGTGGCGGCGATGACGCTGTCGGCCATCGACACCCTATACCTATGCCTCAGTTCCGCTGATAGCTTAGCTAACTCAACGGGAACCAAAGTCCTTCTCGATTAGGCTGAACCCCCAGCTCCGCAGTCTCCCTCCCCTCCTCAAACCACACATAAACGCCTTTAAGAAAACCCCATAGATCACTCTAAGAGGCGATAAAGATGGTTGAAGTCACAAAGGGAGTACACGCCATCGATCTATCAGAGGTAGAGGGCCTACCCCTAGAATGCTACCTTTTAAACTGCGATGAGGGGCTCATCCTCATAGACACCGGAATGAGACCCTCCGC
>CALEIY010000236.1 GCA_937898665.1 Candidatus Bathyarchaeota archaeon
GGATTAGAGACCGTACTCAAGGAGGGGGATGAAGTGGGTATTGGCATGAATTATCACTGGGGTGGAGGGTAGTGTGAACAGAACCGATGTTTTATGAAAGAATGGTCAGGAAGGGAGTATGGGTGACGAAGAGGAGATTCTAAGAACTTATCAAAACGTGGTTATGGTAGGGCTTTCATCGAACCCGGAACGTCCCAGCAACGTTGTAGCATCCTATCTTCGGGAGCATGGATACAGGGTTATTCCGGTGAACCCCAAAGAGACGCAGGTTCTTGGAGAGAGGTCCTATCCTGATCTGACCTGGGTTCCAGACACTATAGAGGTTGTGGATATATTTCGCCGTTCCGGTGAAGTTATGCCCATTGTTGAGGATGCTATAAAGCTTGGGGCCAGGGCGGTATGGATGCAAGAAGGAGTGATAAACGAGGAGGCAGCGGCCCGTGCCAGGCGAGCTGGCCTCCTGGTAGTTATGGATCGTTGTATGCGGAAGGAACACGTCAGGCTGAGTGGGAAAACACATAAAGAAGGGTGAGTTGGGAGGCTGTTAGTACCTATGTAACTTCGGTCTGATTAAGTGTCAAAATAATCGACTCTTAAGAAGGAGGAAATCAGTGAGCAAGACCAGCGATAACGTAGCAGCCGCTTTTGCTGGCGAAAGCCAGGCAAACCGCAAGTATTTATTCTTTGCTGAGCAAGCGGAAAAAGAGGGGCATAAGCAGGTAGCAAAGTTGTTCCGTGCTGCAGCAGAGGCCGAGACTGTTCACGCCCGCAACCACCTGCGGGCCATCGGGGCGGTGGGGACGACCAGGGAGAACCTCGGGGAGGCCATCGCCGGGGAGCATCAGGAGTTCACCCGGATGTACCCCGAGTTCGCCAAGGTGGCGGAGGAGGAGGGCTTCAATGAGATCGCCGCCACCCTGAGAGCCATAGCCGTCGCCGAGAAGCATCACGAGGAGAGATTCCTAAAGCTCCTAGAGAATGTGGAGAGGGGAACCATCTTCAAGAAGGATAAGGCTGTGAGATGGAAGTGTCGTAAATGCGGCTATGTCCATGAGGGCACGGAGCCTCCGGAGCGATGCCCCTCCTGCGGACACTCCTGGGCCTACTTCGAGATCCTCTGCGAGGAGTATTGATCCCCAACTTTTTATCGATGATGAAAGATTGATATGTTGATGGATATGAAGTGGAGATGCTCTATCTGCGGATACGTATACGACCCAGAGATTGGCGACCCAAATTCAGGGGTTGAGCCTGGAACCCCCTTCGAGGAGCTGCCTGAGAGCTGGGTCTGCCCCGTCTGCGGCGTCGGCAAGGATCTCTTCGAGAAGCTGGGGGATTGAGGATGGCTCCGCGGATGGTGGCAGAGGGAGTCTACTGGGTTGGAGCCCTAGACTGGGATAGACGACTCTTCGACGAGTTGATTCCTCTCCCAGATGGGACAAGCTATAACGCATATCTAATCCAGGGAGCCAAGCGGGTGGCGTTGATAGATACCGTAGATCCCTCCAAGGTTGAGAGACTCCTCGATTCCCTCCGGGATCTGAACATAGAATGGATAGACTACGTCGTCGCAAATCACGCTGAACAGGATCACTCGGGTGGTATACCCGAGATCCTGGAGGCCTATCCCGAGGCATCGGTTGTCGCAACGCCGAGGTGTAAGGAGCTCCTCATGGATCTCCTCCACCTCCCCGAGGAGAAGATCAAGACGGTTGAAGATGGGGAGCAACTATCGCTGGGGGATAAAACCCTGGAGTTCATCCACGCCCCCTGGGTTCACTGGCCTGAGACTATGTTGACTTATCTGAGGGAGCAGCGAATCCTCTTCACCTGCGACCTCTTCGGCTCCCACCTCGCCACCAGCGACCTCTCAGTCGGAGACGAGGGAGAGGTCTATGAAGCTGCGAAGAGGTATTACGCCGAGATCATGATGCCCTTCAGAGCTGTCATACGTAGACACCTAGAGAGGATCAAGGAGCTGGAGGTAGACATTATAGCTCCGAGCCATGGCCCGATCTATGGAGACCCCTCCTTCATACTCGATGCCTATGAGCGCTGGATCTCAGATGAGGTGGAGAACGAAGTCGTCATCATATATGTCTCCATGCATGGAAGCACGGGAGAGATGGTTGCTCGACTTGTCGACGCCTTGATGGAGCGGGGTGTAGGGGTGAAACCCTTCAACCTAACGGTGACAGACATAGGCGAGTTGGCCATCGCCCTCGTCGACGCCGCAACTCTCGTGGTCGCATCCCCAACAGTGCTTGGAGGCCCCCATCCAAGCATACTATACGCGGCTCACATCATCAACGCCCTAAGACCTAAGCTGAGATACATCGCCCTCATAACCTCCTACGCCTGGGGCGGGAGAACGCTGAAAATGTTGAGGGAAACATTATCAGGCCTCCAAGCGGAGATCATAGATTCGATAGAGATTAAGGGAAAGGCTAGGGAGAGAGATCTCGAGAGGATGGATCGATTAGCTGACGAGATCTTAAATAAGCATCAAGAGGGAGTATTCAAGGAGGAGTAGAGAGTGACTGAGAAGTTACAGGTTTATAAGTGCGATATTTGTGGCAACATCGTTCTGGTGATGCATAGCGGCGTTGGACAGCTCGTCTGCTGTGGTCAGCCTATGAGGCTTATGGAGGAGAAGGGTGAGGAGAAGGGCTATGAGAAGCATATACCTGTCATCGAGGAGATCGAGGGTGGAGTTAAGATAAAGGTCGGCTCGATTCTCCACCCCATGGAGGAGCATCACTATATCGAGTGGATAGAGGCTCAGACGGAGAGGGATATCATGATCAGGTTCCTAGAGCCGGGGGAGGAGCCGATAGCCGTCTTCAAAACCGGGGAGGAGGTTAAGAGGGCTAGAGAATACTGCAACATACACGGCCTCTGGTCTACCGAGTAATCCATAACTCTTTATTTAATTCTCCATCCATTCCCCCTTTTGAAACAGCTCCAAGAGGTAAGGTAATGTATCCAATAATGATAGTGTTAACCGCCAGCTTGATGGCTGGCCTCAGCACCGGCCTTGGAGCCCTCCCAGCCCTCCTCGGCGAGTTCTCCGAGGAGATCATGGATCTCCTCCTGGGCTTCTCGGCGGGAGTTATGCTAGCCGCCACTGCCTTCAGCCTCCTAGTTCCCGCCATGGAGATCAGCAACCCCATAATAGCGGCCTTGGGACTACTCCTAGGTACAGCCGTCCTCCACATCCTTGATAGGATGATCCCCCATCTCCACCCCGTGGCCGGCCCTGAAGGGCCTCCTTCAAAGCTGGCAAAGGTCTGGCTCTTCATCATAGCCATGACACTACACAACTTCCCTGAGGGGGTGGCCGTGGGCGTCAGCTTTGGCATGGGAGATGTGGCGACTGGATTGGTGGTTGCCACAGCTATAGGTCTACAAAACGCCCCCGAAGGCCTAGCCGTGGCGCTACCCCTCGTAAGGGAAAGATATAGTCGGTGGAGGGCGGTAGGCTATGCGACCCTCACAGGTCTCGTGGAGCCCCTCGGAGCCCTTCTAGGCTTCTTCATCGTCTCCCTAGCTCATGCTCTCCTTCCCTGGGGTTTGACTTTCGCCGCTGGAGCCATGCTCTTCATAGTTGTCGATGAGATGGTTCCTGAAAGCCATGAGAAAGGCTTCGGGCGTAAAGCCACCTTCGGCCTTATAATAGGCTTCACCCTCATGATGGTTTTAGATAATCTCCTAAAATAGGGGCTCACCTATCCGTGGAACTCTCATAGATTTAAAAATGGATGGATGTTACTCCATGAGGTTTTCGAAGGCTTCCTCGTGGGCTATCTCCTCGGAGAGAATGTGCTCGATGAGATGGAAGGTCTTGACATCCTTCTCATAGCAGGGGCTTAACCAATTCAATATCTTGTTATACACCTCGATGGCGCAGGCCTCAGCTTCCGCTAGGGCCTCTAATATCCCCTTAAGGTCGTTTAGATCTTCGGGGTATTTCACCGTCTTACAGTTCGCGATCTCATAGAGCTTCTCAATTCCATAGGGGAGATCCCCACCAAGCTCTAGGATCCTCTCAGCAAGCTCATTAGCATGCTCCTCCTCTTCCTCCGCGATCTTCTCAGCTAGCTCCTTGATATGGGGGGAACCAAGACCATGAACCATCTTCGCGATCCACTTATAGGCATAGTAGGCGATCCACTCATCCGCATAGGCCTTCTTCAGAAGCTCTATCAGCTCCCCCACGTCAACCTTCACTATTTCCCGACCCTTTCTACCCATAGAAGAACCCTAGATATCCTCTCCCCATGTTTTAAAAGAGTTCCCTAAGGGGAAGACTCTAATCAAGCCTTTAGGGAGTGTAAAATGGTGTCCGAGATGTGCGAGTTTAAGGTCTTTCTAGGGGATGAGGAGATCATGAGAGACGTCATCTACGCCAGGGAGGAAGGTGGTAAGGTGATCCTAAGAGACGTCCTCGGCGAGACCAGGATTGTGGAGGGGGCTAAAATCCTAGAGGTCGACGTCTCAGCTGTCAGACTTCTACTTGGGAAGACCTAGAGGGGCCTCCCGAGTTCGTCGAACTCTCTCTCGCCGTTTATATAGCTCCTTAACAGCTCCGGAAGCCTTGAAGCCTCCTGTCTCACCTGCCTCCAGCTGTCCCTATCCCTCAGCGTTACGGTGTCATCCTCAAGGGTTTGATAGTCAACCGTTACGGCGATGGGCGTCCCGATCTCGTCCTGACGAGCATACCGCTTCCCAATAGACCCCTTCTCCTCATACTCGACGGTCAATCCCGCATCCTTCAGCTGGCTCCATATCTCCCTCGCCCTCTCAGGTAGGCCATCCCTCGTGACGAGGGGCATAACAGCAGCCTGTATGGGGGCGATCCACCTAGGCAGAGCTAGGACTGTTCTCCCATCCCTCTTACGATACGCCACCTCGAGGGCTACGTAGACGAGTCTATCCAGGCCGAAGCTCGGCTCAACGACGTGAGGTAGAAACCTCGATCCATCGGCCCTACGAACCGTAAGGTCTACTCCAGAGGCCTTCTGATGGGCTTTGAGATCGTAGTCGGTTCTATAGGCGTGTCCAGCAATCTCGATCCACCCCCAGCTCTCAAGGTAGACCTCATGATCATAGGTTTGAGTTGAATAGTGCGACCTCTCCTCCGGCAGATGCGCCCTGAAGCGCTGCCGTTCAGGGGGTACGCCAAGATATGTGATGAACCTCTTTGATACCCCCATGAAGTAGGCCTGCCACTCGGTTTTTATGTAGCCACTCTCCACCGCCTCCCCCAACGTAACCTCCAGCGGCTCCTTAAAGCCCTCAGCCTCCATCTCCTCCGTTATGAGCTTGACGGATTCATCTGAGACTTCCTTAAACCAGGGGCATTGACCCTCCTGGGGGTCGAAGAAGAGCTCCAGCTCCATGATGGTGAACTCCCTAAGCCTCAGCAGCCCCCTTCGAGGCGAGATCTCATTTCTCATGACCTTCCCAATCTGGGCGAGGGCGAAGGGGAGCCGCTCTCTGGCGTGGTGGAAGCCGAGCTTGAAGTTGAGGAACATCCCCTGAGCGGCCTCAGGCCTGGCGAAGCCTGGCTCTCCACCCATAGGGCCAATCTGGGTTTGGAACATAGTGAGGAATTCCTGTGGCTCGCTTAGGTCTCCGCCGCACTCGGGGCATCTAATCCCCTTCTCCCGTAGCAGCCTCCTTATGGCCTCCTCGCCCATCGCCTCTACGTATTCGAGGCCCGCCTCCTCCTCTATGAGGTGGTCAGCCCTGAAGACCCTGTGGCATTTAAGGCATTCCACCATAACATCCTTGAAGTGCTCCAGATGCCCCGAGGCCTTGAAAACCCTCAGGGGATTGAGAACAGGCGTGTCCAGCTCGAGGAAGCCGTGGGGATCGACGAAGAAGCGTCTCCAAGCCTTCTCGATGTTTCTCTTCAGCTTCGTCCCCAGGTTTCCATAGGTGTAGAAGCCTCTGAGGCCGCCATATATCTCGAAGGAGGGCCAGAAGAAGCCTCTCCTCCTGGCGAGTTCCATAATAGCCTCGTGGAGTTCCCTCCCCTCCATATCCAGCCCTAATCGAATTGATGTTGATCCATATAAAGATGAATAAGGAGCTCCTCCCTAAGGCTCCTCTATGATCGGCCTAAATTTATATCCGTATTCGATGATGCCCGAGGAGCCGTCCTCCCTGACCCTCCTGAAGGTGGCCTCAACTCGGAGGCCAACCCTCATCTCCTCAGGCTCCACATCGACGACCTGAGAGAGGATCCGAGCGCCGTCATCCAGCTTTATGAGAGCGACGACGTAGGGGGCATACTTCTCATACCCCTTAGGGGGATGCTGTATAACAGTCCAGGATAGCACCGTCCCAGTCTCGCTTAATTTACACTCCTCCAACTCCCTACAGCCGCAGTGTGGACAGAGACTTCTCCTAGGGAAGATTATGGCGCCACATTCAGTGCAGAGCTCCCCTATCAGCCTATAGCGATATTTGATCTCCCTCCAATACCTTGGGACACTCATCCTAATGCCTCCGTAGAATCGTAATTGAGGCGGTGGAGGCGACTCCGCCGAGATTCTCGGCTAGGCCCACCTCCGCATCCTCCACCTGACATCGACCCGCTTCCCCTAGGAGCTGGAGTGCTATCTCCGCAACCTGATATACGCCCGTCGCCCCCACGGGGTTGCCCCTCGCCTTTAATCCGCCGAAGGTGTTGACGGGGAGCTCCCCATCTCTCCGGACATTTCCCTCAGATACATAGCGGGCTCCAAATCCCTTCTCGACGAAGCCTAAGTCCTCTAGGCTGAGGATACCCATGATCGTCGTCGAGTCGTGGAGCTCCACGAGGTCTATGTCCCGTGGGGAGATGCCAGCCGTCTCATAGGCTCTCTTGGACGCGGTTCCCACAGCTTCGAGGATTAGGGGGTCGCTTCTCTCGGTTAGGAAGAAGTGATCCACGGCGACCGTTGATGCTGCTATCTCCACATCGCCGCGATCTGCGGTTAGGACGAGGGCCGCCGCTCCGTCGCCTATGCCGGAGCATTCAAGCATGTGTATCGGGTCTGCCTCCATCGGAGAGGAGAGGATCTTCTCAACGCTGACCCTGAAGGGATACTGAGCATGGGGGCAGCCCACGGCGTGTTCATGACTTATGGCCGCGAGGGCTGCGACCTCCTCGGGCTTAGCCTCATAGCGCTCCATGTAGAGCCTATGAAGTAGGGCGCATAGGCCTACATCTGTGACGCCAGTGTAGGCTGTGTACTCCTGATCCTCAGCCATCGCCAGGGCTGAGCGAACCTCATGTGGCAGGGCGTCACTCATCTTCTCAACGCCTATGACGAGGACGCTGTCGTAGAGGCCTGAAGCGACGGCGAGGTAGGCTTCATGAACGGCGACTCCGCCGCTGGCCTGGGCTGCCTCAACCCTCATAGCTGGGAGGCCATATAGCCCGAGGGCGTCAGCCATTAAGGCTCCCAGGTGTAATTGACTCTGAAGCGGCGCGGCCCCCATATTCGCGACGTATAATGCATCTATGCGCTCCACCTCAGCCTTCTCCAAGGCCTTTAGGGCTGCCTCGCAGGCTAGGTCTCTCAGCGATAGCTCCCAGTGTTCACCTATGGGGGTGAGGGCCACCCCAGCGATGTATACGGGTCTCATAGGTGGATCTTTCCCCTCATCCTGGAGTATAGGCTGTAGTCTATGTATCTCTTCCTAGCTATGAAGGCTGAGACGGGTAGGTCTCTGGGTCTACCCTCCATTATGGCGTCCTGGACGACGAAGCTGAAGGCGTCGCTCCCAGCCCCAGAGCCATAGGAGACGACGAGGATTCTATCCCCAGGCTCAGCCACATCGAGGGTGGCAGCCAAGCCGATGGGCGTGGAGCCGGCGTAGGTGTTGCCGACATAGGGGACGATGAGACCAGGCTTTATGGCATCCATGCTGAAGCCAAGCCTCTTAGCCACCTTAACTGGGAACTTAACATTCGGCTGGTGGAAGACGGCATACTTGAAGTCCTCGGGGCCATAGCCCAGCTCAGCCATCAAGCCCTTGGCGGCCCCGATGATATGCCTGAAATATGCTGGCTCACCCGTGAACCTGTTCCCATGCCTCGGATACATCTCAAGCCCCCTCCTCCAGAAGTCTGGGGTGTCGGTGACGTAGGAGTAGGAGCCTTCAAGATAGGCGAGAGTCCTCTCGGATTTTAGGGTGAAGATGAAGGCTGCCCCACCACAGGCTACGGTATACTCCAATGGATCGGCGGGCCGCCCCTGAGCCGTGTCGGCCCCTATAGCCATGGCATACTTCACCATGCCGCTGGACACCAGGCCTATACAGGCCTGGAAGGCCTCTGTCCCTGCTTTACAGGCGAACTCATAGTCGGCGGCAGTAACGTGGGGCGTCGCCCCTATCGCCTCGGCGACGATGGTTCCGCAGGGTTTTACGGCGTAGGGCTTGGACTCGGTTCCGACATAGATGGCTCCGATCTCCCTCGGGTCTATCTTGGCCCGTTTGATGGCGTATCGGGCGCATTCCACCGCAATGGTTACTGCGTCCTCATCGATGGAGGCTACGGCCTTCTCCTCTATCGGCTCGGCGCATCCACCCCAGACCCTGCTGATCTCGGAGGCCTTGAGCCTATTCATGGGGATATAGGCCCCATAACCTATTATGCCGACGGGGCGGCTTGTCTTCAAAACCATCACCAGTGGCGATGATTGATGGATTCATATTCATATACTATTTATAAGTTTTCGTTGAGCATCGATTAGCCATTCGGCGATCGCCGAATCAACCGATGAAGGTTCTGAAGATCGACTTAATGGATCTCATCGAAGCCCTGAAGGAGTAGGGTCGCTCAAAGGGTGTTATGAAACGCCTCCAATCCTCCCCCACGACATCGAGCTTCTCAACATCGATCTCTCCGACGCCTAGCTCGTAGGCCCTCCTTAGATGCTCAACCTCCATTGGGTCTATGCCCATGATGCTGGTGGAGATGGCGTCCACCTCCAGGGGGTTTCTACCGGCTATTATGAGACCCATCTCCTTCGGCGTCCCTATGACGGGGCCATTCCCCTCCATGGCTGTTATGGCGTCGAGAACGATGAGATCATGTCTAATCACCTTCGCTAGATAGGGGAGGATCTCGTTGAGATATGGGTGGAGCTTCTTCTTATCCCTCCTCATAGGGAGGCCGAAGAGATTCTTTATCGATAGGGTGACGAGGGTAGGCCCAGAGGTCTTCATCTTCGGGAGGTTTATGAAGTAGTCCGCCTCCAGAACTGTTTTTGGCAGTCTTATCTCAACCTCCCCGATCCTATGGGTCTCCCCCTCATCATCGCTGAGGTTGATGAACTCGACGTCGAGATCCCTCAATAGGTCGAGTAGACCGGATTTCTCAGCTCTACTGTCTGCCGTTCCAGAGATGTTGTCGCTCTCCACCACGACTATATCATCTGTCTCATCCTGTAGCAGCCTTATGACGGCCTCTATAACCCTGAAGTCTGTGATGACCATTCCGTAGGGATTCCTGGGATAGCAGATGTTCGGCTTTATCACGGCCCTCGCCCCCCTCCTGATTTTGAATCCACCTAGGAGCTCCACCGCCTTCTCGACGGCCCCGTATACGTCATCCCCTTCGACTTTAATGATGGCTATTCTACCCATGGATCTCCATCACCTCCCCCATCTCCCCTAGGGCTGCTATTATGGCCGTCTCAGCCTCCATCGTCACCCTCGGCTCCTCCAAGCCTCTAACAATCCTATGGAAGTGTCTATACTGCCTCGTGAAGGAGGGGTGCCTCATCCTGAGAAGCTTGAAATATCGACTCAGGCCTCCTCTCCCAATCCTCCTCCTCTCTCCATCTCTCTTCAGGGTGAGAGTCCATGGATTCCTCATCAAATCCATCCTCATCGAGCCCTCCGACCCCTCTATTTTAACTTCGAAGCTTGGTATGATGGCCGTCCAGCTCACCTCCCCCTGGAGGGGGATGGTATCCGCCTTGAGGTGGAAGGTGAGGTTGTCGACGACGGGGTAGCTCCTCCTCCATCCCTCCACCTCTAAGACCTGGAATTTCCACCCCGTGATTAGGCCTGCGACGGAGAGTAGGTGGGGTATTAAATCCTCGATTATGGCGTTGTCCCCCTGAAGCCTGAAGGGCGTCAGGGGTCTATAGCCCCTGAGATTATTCATCAATCTAATCGTAACGCGCTCTATCTTGCCTATCGCCTCCTCCCCTAAAAGCCTTAGAGCCTCGTCTAGGATTGGGGTGTGAGCATAGTTATGGAAGGGGTGGGCTACAAGCCCCCTCTCCTCAGCTTCAACCGTTATCCTCCTACACCCCTCAACGCTCCTCGCCATCGGCTTCTCGCATAGGACATGCCTACCGGCCCTCAAGGCTTCGAGGGACATCTCCTCATGGAGGTCTGGGGGGGTGTTGATGGCGACGGCCTCGACATCTCCATCTCCGAGGAGCTCCTTATGGCTTACATACCATCTAGCACCGAT
>CALEIY010000237.1 GCA_937898665.1 Candidatus Bathyarchaeota archaeon
GCCTGTAGAAGGGTATCCAGAAGGTGTTTTGATTCGGCTTCCCCGTCGCCCTGCGAGCCTTCTCCTTCAACAGCTTCAGCCTTGTGATGACGGCTCCGACGGCTTCTCTGGCCCATTCGAATCGGCTGAGCTGGAGGGCCGCATTTAAGGCGGGTTCTGGAAGCCCCTTCTTGAGGGCCACCAGCTTGACAGCTTCCCTATACTTCTCCCTGCTCTGTCTGGGGCTGATGGTTGTGAAGCGGCTGACCATCTGCTCCCAGGTGTCCACGTCTCTGCTTCCCTTGGTCAGCGCAGCGAGGGCTGCGGGCCATCCCCTTACTTTGACATGCATCGTTTGAAGGGGCCCACCCTTCCTGCGGTCTGTGAACTTGTAGCTTATCTCCCAGGTGTCATGGCTTAGAATCGGCCTTAGACGATTGAGGGTTTCTTGGTTGGGATTGTCCATGAAGAAGAGGATCTTGTTCTCCAGGTCTACTCTGATGGCGGCCCTGCGCAATAGGTCTCTGATCTCATGTTTGATTTCACGCCTTCGCTGCTTATCCTTCGTCGATTCATATTCCTCTTGGAGCTGCATGAGGATGGGTTCAAGCTCTGCGCCTGTGTCCTCTAGGATGAGTGTGCCGTGGTCGTGGGCGATGGCGGTCGGTGAGAGGCCGCCGAGGAACCAGACATCTTCCCTGGGGAAGAGGCTGAGGATGGTGACGATGGGATAGGTTTTACCCTCGCTGGTCGGAGCCTGGGCGAGGAGATTCATGGGTTCTGGGGTGTAGGCTGAGAAGGCGTGCATCAGAACCATGCTGGCGTAGAAGTCGTCTTCTTTGATGAGTGTCCGGAGTATGTTGAGGAGTTCGTCGAAGAGGTCGATGTTCCTGAGTTGCTCTATCAAGTCTTTGATGCCTAGCTTTATCATGGTTCACCCCTCAGAATTCTCCTCTTCAGCCGCTCTCTGTCTGAAACCCTGAAGACCTGGACGCTGTCCCGTAGTGATCTCTCAGCGTCGCCGTGGAACTCGTCATGTGCTATGAGGGATGAGCGTATATGCTGTCTCACTTGAAGGGGGAGCCGTAGCAGCGCTCGGGCGAACTTCTTAACCTTGTCCCTGGGTAAAGCCCTATCATATCTGCAGGGTAGATATTCGGCTGAGATGGTTGAGGCGAGGAATTTCACGAATAGCCATTGACCAGTGTCGCCGACGATGTAGGGAACTCCGGGTGGTGGAAGCCATAGGTTGAGATGCTCGCTTATGAGGAGGGCGAAGGCTATGCAGTCTCCGCAGTGTAGGCATCGATTAGCCTTGGAGTAGCATTCATTGTAATGGTTGAGAACTTCGAGGACGTGCTTGGGAATCCTCATGGCCCCACCCTCCAGGGGTCATACTCGGGGAGATCGTAGACGAGGGCTCTGACCAGCTTGGTATGGAAGCTGCAGAGGAGTCCCCGGAAGCCGCCTGGAATCGTGACCCTATACCTGGCTCGGCGGCTGCATTTACAGCAGCGTGCGTAGACGTGGTCTGGAAGCCTTTCG
>CALEIY010000238.1 GCA_937898665.1 Candidatus Bathyarchaeota archaeon
AAGAGCCTTAACCGGCTCAGGGAGGAATTCTAGTGTGGCGACCATGTAGATGAAGTCTAGGCATCTAGGCCTGAGGGGTGGATGCTCTGCGACGCCTAGGATGGATGGCAGCCTCCTCTCGACGGCCCTCCTCAACATCCCTGGGGAGGGGTCTAGGCAGATGATGATCCTGTCATCGGTTAGATGTTCTGCGAAGATGCCGGTTCCAGCACCTACATCGATGCCTATCCCCCTCGGTGGGAGCATCCTCTTAAGGCCTTCAAGCTCGCAGCTGAGGGCGTAGCGTCCCATGGGGGTCTCATACCAGCTGTCATAGTTCTCTGAGGCTTCGTTGAAGACCCTAATGGTCTCGGAGACGCCTAGCCAATCTGAGGACGACATCGACGATCTCCTCCGGATTTCTACCCAGAATAGTTGTGGTGGCCTCTATGCCCACGGCTCCAGGGTGGAGGTAGGCATCATAGAGTTCTCCAGCGGCCTTGAGGTGATCCGCCACGGGGCAGGGGCCGTGGGCCTCCGCTGGTAGATGCTTAACCTTGAGACCCATTTCCTTCAAAGTCTCGGCGATGTCCTCTCCCCCTCTCAGGTTTATGGCCGCCCTCATCTCTGGGTTGAGTCTCATCGCCTCTAAGACGACGTAGGCTAGATGCCTTGACCCCCCATATACGACTTCGCCGCAAATCCTCGGTTTTCCTAGGCTGATGATCACTCTACCGCTTAGGCCTGCCACCTCCTCTATGGATCGAGCTCCAGGCTTCGCATAGACCATGTTTAGGCCTACCTCTGGGATTAAGGCTGCCACCCTAGGCTCCTCCTCCAGCCTCCTAAGGCCCCTCTTCAGGCTTGATATGATCTCGTCGACACCTACGACGAGGCCATAGAGTTTATCCAGCTCCGTCCTCTCAATCCCCTCAACCCTCACGCCATCTATGTATGCCCCCTCTCCCTCCTTCACCTCGCCGATGATGGTTAGGGGATATCCAGCCTCAAGACAGCTCTCAGAGGCCTCCCCCATGGCATCGGGGTCTAGGAGGGCGATGAGGACGCCATAGCTGGGGGCTGAGAGGGGATCAACCCCAATCTCCCTCACCCCCTCCTCCAGGGGGATCCGGCTGGAGTCCACCTCCAGCCTCAGACGCTGCGTCTCAGCGATCTCATAGAGGGCTCCTCTCACCCCTCCCTCGGAGACGTCGTGTAGAAGCCTCACCCCCTCAACCTCCTGTAGCCCTAGGAGTGCAGGTAGGGGTGTGAGCTTCCTCCATCCCTCACTCCTCCGCCCCTCGGCCACCGCCCTCAGCCAGAGGCTTTCCCCGCCTACTCTCCCCACTAGGGCTATTAGGTCTCCAGCCTCGATCCTCCCAGTTTCCCTCATTCTCTCCCCTATGCAGGTGGCTGAGACTAGGGGGAGCTCCAGCCCCCTGTAGGTGGCTGTATGTCCAGCTATGATCTCGACGCCGTATTTCTCCGCTTCTGAGCCTAGCCCCTCAACTATGGTTTGGAGCTCCTCCTCTCCGCTGTCGGGTGGGAGGTAGATGCCAACTATGAGGTATCTCGGCCTGGCGAAGAGGGCTGCGACGTTGGAGGCTGCGTAGTGGAAGGCGAAGAAGCCTAGGGTCTCGATGGGGACGCCTATAGCTGGAGCATGAGCCACGACGGCTTCACCTCTCAGCCTTAAGACTCCGCCATCGAGGCCTGGCTCCACCTTTAAGAGGTGGGGGAAGACTAGGCGCCTCAACTCCTCTAGGGAGAGTTTTCCAAGCCTCAGCCTCCTCGGCTTAGAGGAGTCTCTCGACATCAAGGCTCCTCCTCACAGCTGCGACCACCGCTATGGCCGGTGGTATGAAGATGGCGTCGACGATGGTCATTAGGGTTATCATCGCCATTCCAGGGCCGAAGAGTATCCAGTCCGCGATGAAGAATCCTAGGGTCTCCCAGAGAACCCCTATAATCATGGATGCCACCTCCCATCTTGATATGGTTCTCGCAGGTGGTCTAAGCCTGGTTAGAATGCTGATCAATAGGGCCTCTAACCCCCTGACGATCATCGCTCCAGGGATGAAAACCGCCGGCCAGCCATAGATCGCCGCCTTATAGGCTGTTCCCAACCCCTGGGCTATGGCGATGATCACCGCCGCGTTTATGGGGCTGACGAGAATGCCTATGGCGTAGGTGAGGATGGGTGAGAGGTCATATTCGGCGAGGGGTGGAGGCATCGGTATCATGATGAGATTCATGAGAGTTGTCACCGCTATGAGGATCGAGAGCAGCGCCGCCCTTCCACTTAGACTCTGGAATCTCGACATGGCCTCGGATAGGGGATATTTGAGTTATATAAGAAGGTTATGGCCTAAACCCCTCCTGAGGAACTCTCCACACGCCGAGGCTAGCACCTTGGCGCATAGGGTTACATCCCTAATTCTAACCCTCTCCTCCCCTGAGTGGGCGTGGTGGAGCTCCCCTGGGCCATATATGACCGATGGGATTCCGGCATAGTTGAATAGGGTGTTGGCATCAGTCCAGCTTTTAGCGGCTGAGTATTCTACATATCCCAATACCTCTCTGATGCTTCTCTCCATCAGCCTAACTATCGGCTCTCGGCGGCTAAGCCTATAACCCTCATCGCTCTCCAACACCTCCAGCTCCAGGGCTATATCCCCCAGCTTTGATAGATGCCTCCGGAGCTCCTCCACCACCCTAGAGGTTGGGAGTTCGGGGGGTGTTGAGATGAGGATGTCCGCCTCGCATAGGTGGGGGACGATCCAGGAGTCCTCTCCACCTCTGATGATGCCTATATTCAGCGCCGGCCTCACCTCCTCATCTAGCAGGGGGAGGTGTTTAAGATGTTCTAAGACCCTCATCATATTCTCCACGGCGTTTACCCCCCGTTCAGGTGTGGCTCCATGGGCTGAGCGTCCATGGGTTCTAAGCCTCACCTCCACATATCCATATTGAGCTGTGCATAGCTTGAGATCCGTCGGCTCGCAGACGATGGCGGCGTCTCCCCTTACGCCTCTGAGTAGTAGTGTGATGGTTCCCATCCCCTGATTCTCCTCGTCGACTACGAAGGTTAGGAGCAGCATATTCTCCGCCTCGACGTCGGCGAGTTCCTCCGCGGCGAGGATCATCGCCGCCAATCCCCCCTTCGCGTCGCAGGCTCCTCGACCATAGAGGACGCCGTTTTCAATCCTCGCCTCGTAGGGATGCTCCATCTCATGTGGTGGAACCGTATCCATGTGGCTGTTTAGGATGAGGGTCTCGCCGCCATCGCCGATTCGGCAGAGGAGGTTGAAGCTGCCGCATCCTGGAACTCTCATCCTCTCCGTCTCCAGGCCTCGCGACTCCAGCTCTTCGGCTATTATCTCAGCTATCTCATTCTCCCTACCCGATGGGCTAGGCGTTGAGATCAGCTCTCTAAGTAGTTTCTCAGCCTTCTCATCGGTGATGTGGGTCTTCATCTCTTCTTTTAAGCGTCTCATCAAGCTAATGGCATTGAATCTAAAAATCTTTCCCTCAAATCGCTCCCAGAGCTATGCCCAGGAGGAGTATGAGTAGGACGAGGATGGAGGTTAAGGTCAGCTTAACATCTCTCTTGATGGCTGAGAGGATGGCTAGGGAGGCGACGGCCGCTATGGGGGTTGAGATAAGGGTGATGAAGCCCAATTGTATTACAATGTCTCCAAGCCTCCATGAGGGGGCTGTAAACCTCATCGAGAGGCCTAGGCTTAGCAGCAGGGCTGAGGAGTAGACGCCGAACCTCGTTATGAGGGAGACGATCCTCTCTAGGGTTACATCCATATTCCCACCCCCGATAGGATCATGCGGAGGCCGACTATTATCAGGAGGATGGAGAATAGCATCTTCAGACTTCCACTTCTAACCCTCGGCGTTATCCTTGAACCTAGGGAGGCTCCGAGGAGGGCTCCCAGTATCACGGAGGAGGCGATGATGTTGTTGCAGTATCCATATCTCATGTAGATTATGGCTGCTGCGGCGGCTGTTATGCCGATCATGAAGCTGCTCGTGGCTACGGCCGCCTTCATGGGGACTCCTCCCAGGAGGTTCATGGCCGGAACCTTTATTCCGCCGCCCCCTATGCCGAGGAGGCCTGAGATGACGCCTGCCAGATAGCTGAGGATGAGAATCGCTGGGGTTTTATCCACGCCGTATGCGATCTCGATGCCCTCGGCTTTGTCATAGTAGCATCCGTCGAGCTTTAACCTTGAGGCCAATCCATCGCTGACTTTAGGCTTCCACTCCCCCATCCTCCTGAGCATCATGATGGCGGCGTAGATGAGGATGAGGCCTAGGACAACCCTGAGCAGTGACTCTCCCATGGCTATGGTCATCATGGCTCCGGATATGGCTCCAAGGGTTGTTGAGAGTTCGAGGAAGACTCCCAGCCTCAGATTTGTTAATCCCTCCCTCACATAGTTTGAGGTTGAGGCCGTTGAGGTGGCTACGACGGCCAGTATGCTCGCCGCCGATGCCGTGTGCATCGGGAGGTGGAGTAGTAGAACCAGTAGTGGAACGAGGATTACCCCTCCCCCGAGGCCTAGCAGGGATCCTAAAAGCCCTGAGAGGAGGGCGAGGATCAGCGATATGAGGGCTGTGAACATCGACAAGGCGACTCTAATTATGGGGATGAAACCCCTAATAGGGTTTCCCAGGGTCTGAGAAGACCTCCGTAGGGTTCTTCTGGTGCGATGCTACTACATGATTTAAAGGTAGCCCAACAATATCAGCTTAGAAACCCCGCGGGGATCCCAGATGAGCTTCGATGAGAAGGTCGATGTAATCGACCTAATAATAAATGTGTTGAAGGAACATGAGAAGACCCTAGACGAGTTGATATCACGGCTGGAGGAAGCCCTCTCTAGGGGGCCGCCGGCTCCAGTGGAGCATAGACCGGCTGAGAGGCCTATAGTGACTGTGGAGGTCAGGAACTGGATGGAGTTCAGGGAGAGGTGTAGAGGCTCTAGATTGGCCGCCTTCGAAGTCGTGGATGGACGCTTCAGGGTATCAGCTCTGAAGGATGATATCCTCTACATCTATGAGGAGGAGATGCCCGAGATGTCGATACGCTTCAGGGAGGAGGGTGAGAGAACAATCATCGACAGCATAGACCTAAGAGACCGTGAACAATTCCCTACCGCTATGAGGGGACGCCTCAAATGTGGGTTGGACATCTCCATCAGCGGAATGACGATTGACTTACCCGAGGGGTCCTCCATCTATAGGCTGCAATACACAATAGATCCCGTCAAGGCGAAGAAGTGGCTCTCAGAGGAGCTCGAAATAGATGAGGATAAAATCCTGGAGGGGGAGATACACCTCTAGGGAAGCCTCACAGCCTCCTCCAGCTCAATAAGCCTCCTCGCCCTATCGAAATACCTTAAGACATTCTCACCCTTCTGAGTGATCTCATAATGCTTCGTGGTCCTCCTATCCCCACCATCCGAAACATCGATCTCGATGATCAAACCCTGATCAAGAAGTGACTGCAGAACCTGCTGGAGGGGCTTCCAAGAGAGATTGGCACCATACATAATCCTCGTCGGCTTATGAACACCCTCCTTAATCACCCTCAGCACATCAAGATAAATCTCCAACTTCGACCTCCGCCTTGTCATCGCCGATACGAGACCCCCTCAGACCCTATTTAAAGATTATGTATCA
>CALEIY010000239.1 GCA_937898665.1 Candidatus Bathyarchaeota archaeon
CATCTCTCCAGCTGACTAATCAACATTATTGTGAAATTTCCACAGTGAAAATTTCACTGTGGTTTTTCCACTGTTGCCAACTCTCAAAATTGTTTTTAAACTTCCTTTTAAGCTATGCATCTTGGATATGCAGTTTAAGGCTTTCAAGTTGGCTCCGCTCCTGGCGGTGCTGCTCTTAGCCATGGTCTTCAGAATGCCTATTGCGGCTGTGGGTGAGGAGCTCAGAACCTTCTACGATGACTTCGATGGTTCAAGCCTGGATGAGGGTGAGTGGTGGCTTGAGAGGGGTTCCGCCACGGTGTCAAACGGGATCCTCACGCTCGATCATGGGAACCTCTACACCACTAGGTGGTTCCACTATGGCAGGCTCACCATCAAGATGAGGATAACCGATGTCTCCGCCATCGGCTCCGTCGCAATAGGCCTACAGGGATGGCTTCACACCTGGGATAGGGATCAGAACACCATAAGGGATTGGCCCAACACCGGCGGCTACCGCTTCCTAACCGTCGATGAATCCAAGACGCCGAGTGATGAGGAGACCTGGTGGAACCCAGGGATATGGGACACCGATTGGCATGTATACGTCATCGACTGGGAGCCGGATAGGGTGAGGTTCTACGTCGACGGCGTGTTGAGGGCAACCCATAGGAACAGGGTGATGCCCCAGCTGGGCAGGATAAGGATATCAAGCTTCTTCGGAGACGGGCAGGCCGTAGAGGTCGACTATGTTAAATATGAGGAGTATTATGGCCGATACTCCAGGACCACGCCCAGCGTATACGAGATAGACCCCCTCACATCTCAAGGCCTCTACGGCTTCGATCAGCATCAGTGGTTCGAGGAGAACAAGACGCTGAGAAATCGAGTCGTAACCTATCAAGGCGTCACCTACACCGCCAAGCTCTCATATCACATCCCCGAGGCCTATAGAAACTACATCTGCGAGGTCTACGTCAAGGGCGTTAAGCAGACCAGCCTAAAGTTCTCAAGGGCCACCAGGATTCTCAGCTTCAACGCCACGCTGGACGGCTCCCATCCATTAGTTGAGATCAGGCTTGTCGACCCCGAACCCTGGATGGTTCAACTCTACTACTCGCTGCTACCCCTCGGCATAGACATCGGAGTCCTGCTCAGATGGTATGACCGCCTCAAGAAGAGGCATCCAGCACTGCCCTGCCTCCTGCTCATCGCCCTCATCATCCTGCTCCTCTTCATCAGCTGGCTCCTATACCGGCTCCTAACAGGGGTGAGAATATGATCAGCGTCCATATCATCGCATTTCTCGGAATCTTCACCGGCGTCCTACTCCGAACACTTCTCCCAGCCATCAGAAAGGCCCTCCAAGACCCAGAATTCGAGTGGAACCACACCTACACGGGGACAGCCCTCACGGCGATCCTCGTCGCCATACTGGTCACCCTCAGGGCCTATCCAACCTTCGCAATTCCCCAGGGCGGAGCCTTATGGGTGTTTAGCCAGGCCCTGCTCTTCGGCCTGGGCCTCAACAGCCTCATAAACGAGGCGTATAAATGGCTGGAGCCAGCTTCCAGCCCCCTAATCAAAGATGCTGGGAGGAGGGGAGAGTGAGGAGGAGTCTTCATAGGGCTGTTCTCTACGCCCTCCTGAGAGAGCTGGCTGAGGGGGCGAAGACCTGGACGGAACTCCATAGGGCAGCCATAGAGGCTGGAGGCACATCGACAACCTTCAGGACGGTTCTTAGGATGGCCATGGAGGATGGGGATATAGAGCATCTAGGGGAGAGGAGGCCCTACATAATCACGGAGAGGGGATTAAAGACCCTACAATACCTAGAGGAGCTACTCTCCCAGGCGCCTGCCGAGAGTCGGAATGGATTGAGACATGGTATTTTAGATAGGGGAATCGATGAGGGTTGAGGGATGGATGTAGCGGAGTTCACCGACCTTCTCATAGCTCCTATCATAGCTGAGTAGTGGGATATGCTCCGAGAGGGCTGTGGCTGCGTGGAGGCTGTCGAAGAAGGTGAGGCCGCTCCCCCTCAACTTATAGGCCTCTGAGAGATGCCTCGGTGAGGGCCTTAAGACCTCCACCAAGTAGTATTTGAGGGTTTCATCGAGAAGGATGAGGAATCTCCCCCTCTCCCTCACCTTGAGGCGGTTGGACCATAGGAGGAGGTCGAGCTCCAGGAGGGAGTAGGGGGATAGAGCCAGCTCCCCCCTCTTCTCCTCAAGTATCCCTACGACCTCCCGATGATGCCTATCTCCCGAGCGTATGAGGGCGATGAGGAAGTCAAGCTCGATCAGCATCTTCATGGATGAGGGCCTCCAAGGCCTTCTCGGCATCCTCTCTGAGACCCATTATATCCCGCTCCACATCTCCACTCTTATCCACCACCAAGCTCGTCAACTCCTCAAGTGGATTTCTCATGGCCTCAAGGATGACCCGACCCCCCTCAACCCTCATCCTGACTAGGCCTTTTAGGCCGAGAGATCGTCTAATCTCCGCCGGTATAAGCACCCTACCCTTCTCATCCATCCTTACGAGTTGCTCCTCCATTCCCTATCCCATGGTGGGAGGTGGGATTTAACTGTTCCCAATTAACTGTTAGTTTTTACTGAAATTGCTTTTATCCCACCCCTTCTGATGATATCCCAGAGATATGAGTGCCGTAAAGGGTTGGAGGGGTGCGCTGAGGATAGGGGACACCGAGGCGGCTCTGGACACGGCTTCGGATGAGCCTTACATCGATAGGGTGGAGACGAACATCGATGGAGGCCTTGAGGCCCTCTACCAGCTTGGAAGCCGATTGCCGCAGGAGATCAACGAGGGTAATGTCTCGATGTCGGTGAGGATCACGAAGAAGTATGTCGACAACACCTGGGCTGGATATGCGGGTGTAGGGCAGAGCGATATGGTTCCGCCGACGAAGTATCTCGGCATCTATCCCATGGGCTATGAGTCTGGGAAGCCTAAGATCGTCTGCAAGGGCAAATTCGGAAGCTGGAGGCTGAACGTCGCCCAGGACGGCTATGTAACCGAGACCCTGGAGTTCGTTGTGGAGAGCATCACCGTCGGCGTCATCTAAACAGGAGGTCTAAGCCATGTCAGCCACTAAGGGCTGGAGATGTAGAATCGTCGTCCAGGGCTCGCCGGAAGACGAGGAGATGATAGGCTCACCGGCGTCGGAGGGTCAGACTGTCTTCTATACCAGAAACTTCCCCATCGTCGACGCCCTCGGCAACGTAACCGACAGCGAGGAGGAGGTGGTTGTGAAGAAGAATGGCGTAGCCCTGGCGACCACCGACTACACCCTGGAGGGAGCTGTGGGCCGAATCACCTTGGCATCACCGGCAAGCGAGGGCGACGTATTGACTTGCAGCTACTCTTATCGGCATACGTTGGCCTATGGACGGAGCGGTGAAGTCACCCTCGAAGGCGGCCTGGAGCCGCTTCACGTCCTGGATCAGAGGACGCCGAAGGAGATTCTGGAGGGGGCTGTCGTAATCAGAGGCACCCTGGAGAGATACTTCGTCTCAAGGGATTTCATAGGGAAGCTCGGCAGCCTCAAAGATGAGCAGGCGGATTTCTTCATCTACCTATACCCCCAGGGCGAAGAACCTGGGAAGCCCTACTTCAGAGTCAGCGGCGTCAAGTTCTCAGCGCACTCGCTGAGCATCCCCGACCCCGATGAGGTTGTCACCGAGAAATTGGAGTGGATGGGAACCAGCATCGAGCCAGGAGTGGTGAGTTAGAGGCATGAAGCCTGAGGAGCTCCAGGAGCTCGAAGCTAAGCGTCGTGAAATCCTCAGGGAGAGAGAAGCCCTAAGGCAGAGGTTCGAGGAGAATGAGGAGCGCCTACGCCGAGAGGTTCTATCGAGGCTCAGCATCAAGGACAGGCTGATGAGGAGGCTCAGAACCAAGACGGTGAAGACGGTTCTGAGGGACGATCTCGGGGAGTTCATCATCGAGACCAGGTTGATGACCAGTGAGGAGATGGCCAAGGCCCTGGAACTTGATAAAATGCTTAGGGAAGCCGGAGACGACCCTGAGAAGTATCTCAAGGCCATGAGGGGCTTCAGGGAGCTCCTCGACGAGCTGTGCGTAACCCCAGGCCTCAGTGATGGCTTCTGGACTGACCCCAATTGTCCGGCGACCGATGATGTCGTTGTGGCCGTCGTCCTAAACACGGCTGCTGGTGCTGCTGAGGCCCTTGGGGAGGCCATCAGGGATGTCAGGAAGTTTCGCAGCGTCGGCTGAAGGACAGCTATTGTTCACCCTATGCGTGCTGCTGAACAAAACGCCGAGGGAGTTGGGGGAGCTTCGTCGAAGAGACCCCCTCAACTACGAGTTCCTGGAGGCAGCCCTCAGGGAGCGCCTGAGGAGGCTGATGAGTTGAGCCTCACCTTAACCATCGAGTGGGAAGGCCTAGAGGCCTTACACCGATACCTAGCTCAGACCATCCCCGAAGCCCTGGAGAAAGCCGCCCTGGAGGCTCTCAATGCTGCGGCAGAGGAGGGCGTTGAATATGCTAAGGCTGTGGTTCCCGTTGACACCGGAGCCTTGAGGAGAAGCATTAGGCAGGAGCCGAGGCCCAGGAGAGAGGGCGACAGCTATGAGGCGGGCATCTCAGCCGGAGGCGGAGGAGTTGTCAACCCCAAAACGGGGCGGGAGGTCGATTATGCTGCCCATGTTGAATATGGGACTTCAAGGACTCCAGCCCAGCCCTACCTAAGGCCTGGACTCATCCACGCAGCCATGAGGTTTCCCCTCCACTTCCTAGGCATCCTGAGGAGGCTGATCCAACTTGGCTGAGGCCCCAATAATCACAGGCCGTCTAAGGCTGAAGGACGAGACGGGGGAGACCCTGGAGAGGGTTAGGAGTAGATTTGCAAGCACTTTCAAGGACATCGGGTCAGTTGCAGGAGGCATCATAGCAGCCGAGTTCGCCCAAAACGTCACCGGCGCTCTCGAAGAAGTGAGCCGAACAGCAACCGATTCAGCGGCATCCTTCGAGCTGGCCACAGCCAGGATCATAGCAGCCATCGGAGCCACAGGAGAAGAAGCCGAGAGGCTAAGAAGGCAGCTGGAGGAGACGGCTAAGACCCTCGGCGTCGAGTATGGAGTCGGAGCTACGGCCGCTATGGAAGCCATGGAGGCCCTGGTTAAGGCGGGCCTTGAAGGCGAGGAGGCGGTTCAGGCCCTAGCCGGTGTGCTTCAGCTCGCCACAATCGAGGGCATAGACACCTCTACGGCGGCGAACATGGTGGTTCAGGCCATGACCCAATTCGGCCTCTCCGCTGAGGAGGCCACGAGAGTTGTCGACGGCTTCGTTAAGGCCTCAGCCGCCGGAATCGATACGGCTTCGGGATACGCCTCCGGATTGGCTAACGTCGGCGCCACAGCCCATGCCATGGGCCTAAGCCTTGAGGAGACTCTGGCTGCTCTGGTTCAGCTTGATAACACCTTTGGGTCGGCGCAGGTTTCGGGGACATATCTAAACAGGATGCTGCTGGACCTGGCTGAGAAGGCCGACAAGGCGGGTATCAGCCTCTACAACGCCGATGGCTCGATGAAGAGTCTCAGCCAGATCGTCGAGGAGTTGAGGGCCAAGATTCAGAGCTTCGGCGATGACCAGAAGGCCTTGAATGATTGGCTCAATCTCTTCGACACCAGGGCGGCTAAAGCCATACTGGCTTTGGCTCAGTATGATGAGACCCTAAGCGAGACTCAGAGCAGACTTCAGGAGATGGCTGGGGCCGTTGACCAGGTGAACATCATCCTGGACACCTATGCGGGGCAGGTGGCGAAGGCACGAGCCCAGAAGGAGTTGGCGGCCATAGAGACGGGTAAATTGACTACGAAGATCGGGCTTTTAGGAGCTCAGATTACGGCTGCCCTCGGCCCCGTGGGCCTTTTGGCCGACGCCCTTGGATCGACGATGCTCAGTGGAGCTATGCAGGGCCTCACCGTCGCCGTGATTCCCCAGCTCATCGAGAAGATAGCTGGAGCCGGAGGGTTGACGGCAGCCTTCAAAGGGGTGAGTGGGGTTGTTCCTCAGATAGCTGGACTTATCGCATCTTCAGGTCCTCTGGGTATCGCCCTGGTCGGCCTTACGGTCGCTGTCAGCCTCTTCGCCTTAGCCTGGAGTCGGAACTGGTTTGGGATTAGGGATAAGACTCGTGAAGCCATCGAGGGCATAAAGGCGTGGTTTGATAGGCTGAGGGATTGGCTTGGAGGCCTGGGACGTGCCTGGAGCAACTTCTGGCGCAGCGCCAGGGAGGCGGCTGAGGGAGCCTCCAGGGGCATCGTCGACGGCCTGAAGGCCATAGAGTATGGCCGCAGCCCTGGAGGGCTTAGAGATGTGATAGCAGCCGTAGAGGAGTTCGGCTCCACCTGGAATAGAGTCGTCGGCGGTTTAGCTGAGCTCCCTGAGGTGGAGTCCATCGCTGAGAAGGCTATTACCATGGTAATAACCCCCAGCTTGCAGCCCCCTCAGCCTATCACGGCTCAGGGATTCGAGGCGGGGCGCAGCCTCACCCTCGTCTTCCAGGAGGGGGCGATTCAATTCATCGAGCCGAGGATGGAGGGCAGCCTCGATAGGGCTGAGGTGGCACGTGAGATCGTGGAGCTGCTCGGTAAGGAGCTGCTGAGGAGGCGATGAGGGATGACGGTTAAGCTGGGGAGCTACGTCTTCGCTGCGGAGCCTGAAATCCTCTTCGAGCTTGAAGCCGATTTGGCTGAGAGGCGTAGATATGGGGGAGGCACAACTCTAAGCCACGTCGGAGTCGGAGCCCTCAGGATTACGTTGACCGGTAGACTCACAGGGCCGAATAGATACGCTGACAGGGACACTCTCATCAGCCTATTGAAGTCTGGAGCAAAACAGGAGTTCTACGCCGACACCATCGGCTACGGCTCAGCGGATAGCCCAAAGCAGGTCTGGATTGAACGTATGAGCTTCAGCCACATAGCTGGGAAGCCGCAGCAGGTTGCTTACACAATCATCCTCAGGGAGGAGACCTAGATGAGGCTGAGGAATGCCGACCGAGAAGTCTTCCAGGCCCTCGGTAAAGGGCCTCTCACAGCTAAGGAGCTTGAGGCTAAGACCGAGCTCCCCCATAGAACCATCGCCGAGGCTCTTGAACGGTTGACAAAGCTGGGAGCCGTTGAACGCTTCAACGACTACACCATGGGTCCACGCCGTGTGAGGTGGAGACGTCTCGTCGACGAGGAGGAGCTCCGCTGGTTATTGGTGAGGGAGGCTGTCGATCCGCTGCTGGATGAGTATGGCGTCGATGCCGTTGAGGCCATCCTCGATGCGATAAGCCAGAGGCCGGAGCTCCTCAGCCATCTCAAGTCGAGGCTGAGGGTGAGGAGAAGTGGCTAAGGTTAGGGTGATGACGTGGAATCCCAGGGCCATTGGAGGCCGTGAGGACAGCTTCGCCGAGGGCTGGTCAGCCATCCAGGTAGACTTCAACCAGGTGGACGGCGATTATGCGGAGCTCCAGGTTCAGGCGGGCCACTCCTCAGGCTACATAGAGAAGACGGGGATCAGCGTCGACGTCTCGGTTTATCGATACCTCGTCCTCGGCCTATGGGGAGACGGAGACTACTATGTGGAGCTCTACGACGGCTCCACATGGCTGACAGCCATCAGTGAATCCGCCCCATCAACCTACGGGTTTAGGGTCGTAGACCTAAGCAGCATCACCTCGGCTGTCATCACAGGCATCCGCCTTGGAGTTGGAGGGGGAGAAGGCAAGAAGATCACCTATGACTTCTATGAATTCCTCAGCGAGCAGCCAGGTCAACCTCAGAACCTCATCAACTTGAGGGTTCATCAACGTGAGAATGAGCCTGATGTCTTCGAGGCTGAGTGGTTTGAGGAGCAGCTCGAAGAGGGCCACTGCATCCGCATAGTGGTCGACGGCGTGAAGCTATTTGCAGGATATATCGAGGAGGTCAGCCATAAGCCTGGAGGCGTCGTCGAAGCCTCTGGGAGATGCTTCCAGGCCAGGCTGCATACGGCGACTTTGAGCATAGCCTTCGATCAGACGGAGCTGAGTGAGGCCGTTAAAAGGGTGGTGGAGGATTTCCCAGAGATTTCCACAAGCCGTGTGAAGCCTCCCTCAGACCCTGACTGCGTCGGCCTATGGCATCTCGATGAGGGAGAGGGCTCGGTGGCTGGGGACAGCAGTGGATGTGGACATGACGGCAGCATAAATGGAGCCACATGGGTTGAGGGGCGATATGGAGGGGCTCTCAGCTTCGACGGAGTCGACGACCTGGTTGACTGTGGGCACAGCCCTGAGTTGATGCCTGAGCATGAGATCACCGTCATCGCCTGGGTTAAACCTGCCTCCGTTGGGGGTGGGGAGCACAGCTTCGTCGACAAGGACTACTACAACCTCATCAGGAGTGGAGATGATGTCAGATGGGAGCTAAACCTCACGAGGGCTGACGGCACAACCTACTGGAGCCAGGTATGGGCATACGACGTATTGGAGGCAGACCGATGGTTCTTCATAGCAGCCACATATCACAGGGATGGGAGGCAGAGGCTCTACATCAACGGCGAGCTCAGAGCAGAGGCCACGGATAGGGTCAGCGACCATATAACATCGACGACAGCCCCACTGTATATAGGCCATAGACGTGGATACTGGGATGGCGTAATTGACGAGGTTGTCATCCTCAACAGGGAGCTGAGCCCAGAGGAGATATGGGAGGCCTACAGTAAAGGCCCAGTTCCCGTCAACATATCGAAGACCTACATAGAGAGCCACATCAACGACATCCTAGACCAACTGGCCTCAATAGCGTCGAAGACAACCGGAAAGGCCTGGAGCTGGGGATTGGGCCATGGACAAGACCTATGGTTTAGGCCCCGAGATGAAGGCCCCCTCTGCTCGACCAGCATCCAGGAGGGAGTCAACCTCCTAGCAGGCGTCCGCAGAGGACGAGACCTCTATGAATTGGCTAATCGCATCATCATCCTCTCAGGCCAGGTTCAGTATCCATGGGAAGACCTATACTGCGAGGACATCAGCCTCTGGACAATCGAGTGGTGCGGCCAGTGCACAGACCCGAAGCTGAAGAATGATGACGTGGCGAAGGAAGGCGACTATGCGATGATGATCTATGATGACAGCCTAAACTGGTGGAGGGTCAGCCGAAGCATACCCAGCATAGACCTCACAGGATACAAGGGAGTAAGGCTATGGGTGAAGATCAACGGCTCCTGGAGTGGAGATGGCAGCGATGAAGTCATAATAAAATTCGGCAGCGACAACTCCAACTGCTATTATAAGGCTGTCAATCTAGGCGTCGGAATCAACGAGTGGGCGCACATCGACGTGGAGCTGAAGAGATTTGCTAAGAAGGGGAATCCAGACCTCAGCGATGTAACCTGGATAGCTCTCGAAGCCGTCTGGCCCAGCAACCTATACGGAAACGTCACCTGGGATGGGTGGCACTGGTATGCGGAGAACCTCAAGGTTGAGGTCAGAGACGTCGCATCGGGGCTGCCGGAGCACACCTACGTCTATAAGGATGCAAGGCTCAATCGATTGGAGCTGCTCAGAGACCTAGCCAAGGGCCTACTAGAAGCGATGAAGGCGGCCGCCGATCGGATATTGCTTCCGGTTATAGGCGCGCCAGATCTCCAGTGTGGTCGAAGGGTTCAGGTGGACGTCCCCAGCTTAGGGCTAGGCGGTGTCTACGTCATCGCCGAGTCTGAGCATATCCTCAATCGAAGGGAGGGCTACATCACGAGGGTTCTGCTGGAGAGCGGTCGATATGCGCTGCCCTCCGAGCTGAGACGGCTGCTGGAGCGGGAGCTGAGGCTGGAGCGTCGGGGAGACTTGGAGGTGGTCATCGTATGAGGAGGGTTAGCCTCGGGGAGCTTCGGAGGGGCGACCTCATCCTTGTTCGGTGGATCGACGCCAGCGATGTTAAGGCTCCCCTGAGGGAGCATGAGGCGAGGCCTGAGGTCTATGTGAAGGATTGGGGCGTCTACCTCGGCGTCTCGGGTAGGCGGAGGAGGATGATGCTCCTGGGTAAGGACGTGGTGGAGGCTCAGGGGGAGTGGGGTGCGACGAGGATACCCCTGGAGCTCATCGAGGAGATCATACTGTTGATGCCCAGGGAGGAGACCTCCAAGGTGATCAGGGAGGTTCTCAGCATCACGAGGAGGGTGAGGCTGAGGAGGTTTCAGTATAGGAACTCCGACTGGGTGAGGCTCTATGCTAGGCTGGTTGAGGAGGACGTTGACGAGGCGTAGGGTCGTCGTCGACGACGAGGCCCCTAGGAGGGTTAGGGTTCTGGAGGAGGAGCCGAGTGAAGCCCTAGTCTACACCATAGCGTTGACGCTGCTCATCCTCCTCTCCCTCTCAATCCTCGAAGCCCTCTACCTGCTGACCTTCCATCAGTGGAGCGACTCCATCTTCAACGGCATCATGCTCGTCATCGGAACCGTCCTAGGCGCTCTATGGGGGAGGCATGGATGAGGCTGAGGACGACGGCGAGGGTGAAACAACGCCGATGGGACAGTAAGCGGGGATGCTACGTCTACACCATCGAGTTCTCAACGAAGACGCCGCTGACGGATCGCACCCTCAAGGTGGCCGAGGCCTTCGGCCTAGGCATAGACGAGGAGCATCGCTTCGTCATCTACCGAGACTTCGAGCTACACCTGAAGCCTGGAGACATCGTATACATCACCGGAGACAGCGGCTCAGGGAAGAGCGCCCTGCTGAAAGCCATAAAGGCTGACCTGGGAGACAAGGCCATAGACATCGATGAGGTCGCATGGGATGAGGATCGCCCCCTAATAGAGCAGGTTGGAGCCAGCTTCGAGGAGGGGTTAAGCCTCCTATGTCGAGTCGGCCTCAACGATGCCTTCCTCTTCCTCCGGAGACCAAGTGAGCTGAGCGATGGACAGCTATACAGATTTAAGTTAGCTAAGCTCTTAGAGGCCCAGAAGCCCTATTGGATATGCGACGAATTCTGCTCCACCCTCGACCGGACGACGGCCAGGATCGTCGCATATAACATCCAGAAGCAGGCTCGAAGAGTCGGAGCCACCCTCATCGCTGCGACGACGCACACAGACCTGGAGGCTGACTTGAACCCCAGCATACGCATACACAAAGGCTGGGGCGAGGAGGTCAGCGTAGAATACAGACCCAACAGGCCTGCACCTCGGTGCAGCGTCGCCGAGGGCATAACGATCAGGGAGGGAGGCCTCAAAGACTATGAGAGGCTCAGCTATCTACATTACAGGCATACGGGGAGACCTGGAGTCCCCATCAAAATCTACTGCATGGAGCGACAAAGCGAACTCATAGGCGTCATCGTCTATGCATATCCAGGGCCAACAGCCAAGGGCCGCAGAGAGGCCGTCGGATATACGCCGACCCTGGAGGAGCTAAACGCCGAGTGGGCCGTCATAAGCCGAGTCATCATACATCCCAAATATCGAAGCATAGGCCTCGGCATACGCCTCGTGAAGGAGACGCTGCCCCTCGTGGGCCGACGCCATGTGGAGCTCATCGCAGTTATGGCTCAGTATAACCCCTTCGCAGAGAAGGCTGGGATGAAGCTGATAAGGCTTCAGAGGCCCCATCCAACGGTTTGGAGGGCTATTGAGAGGCTCAGGAAGCTGGGCTTCGATCCGGTTCTCATGGCCTCGGAAAACTACAACCTCCATAAGCTGAGGAGTCTAAGCCCAGAGGGTTTGGAGGCTGTGCGTGAAGCCCTACTCACCGTGGCGCCCCACCTATACAAGCGTATAGCCTCCACAGCCCCAGGGAACAAGCCCTATCTGAAGAGAGGAGAGATGAAGGCGTGGCTTTGGTCTCGGGGGCCTGAAGCCCTCGCCCGATGCCTAAGGAGGCTTAATGTTCTGAGTCAGACGAAGGCCTACCTATACTGGTGCAGAGACTGGATGGAGAGGCGTAACATGGAAAAAATTTTCCAGGATGTGACTGGTGGCGCTCACGCATCGGGTGGGGATACATGAGGGAATACATCTTCACTGATCGAGAGCGGGAGCTCCTCCTCAGATGGCTGAGGTATGGGGAGGAGACGGGGTATCTCCGACAGCTATTCCATCGGATGCGGAGGTCGATTGGGAGATTGACGAGCGACCTGAGGCTATACCTCCTCGTCTGTAAGAGGCTTAGAGCCTTAGGTAGATGGGCTGGAAGACCCTCGAAGGGGGAGTTGGAGCGCCTGTTAATGGAGGTGATGGGAGATGAGTGAGCTGGTCATAAGGCTGAGGAGGGTTCGAATAGAGCCTGAGAGGGAGAGGGAGCATCTCATAAACAGGTTGAAGATCATCATCAGGAGGCTTGAGAGGCTGATAGAGAACCCGAATACATCCATCAAAATACGGTTAAGGGCGATAGACACCCTCACCAGGGTCATCAGAATGTGCTACATCATGATTAGGGATGTGGAGATCGATAGCCTTGAGCGAGAGATTGAAGCGCTTGAGAAAGAGGAGACGTGAACTAATAGAGAGAAAGAAGCTGAAGAAGGCGAAAATAAAACTCCCAACAGACCCAATAGAGTTCTGCGAGAAGATACTCCATATAAGGCCGACAAGCTATCAGCGGAGACTCCTAAG
>CALEIY010000240.1 GCA_937898665.1 Candidatus Bathyarchaeota archaeon
GCTTAGAGGGATGATGGAGGGGCATAGGGTCATCGGATATGTCAGGGGTAGGGGTCTACCGATAGGAGTCGAGATCGTTGGGGATAGGGGTTCCAAGAGACCTGCGGTTGAGGAGGCTTAAAAGATCTGCTCTGAGGCCTTCAAGAGAGGTTTCTACATCATAAGATGGGCTCCTATGGAACCGCGGTTCTAAGGGTTGCTCCACCTCCGGTGATTACGAGGGAGCAGGTTGATGTCGCCCTCCAAATCCTAGAGGAGGAGTCCATAGGGGCTGTGGAGGCCTAAGGGCTTTAGAGGAAGGGGATTAGACGTCTCCAACCTCTCTTTTTATGTTCCTTCTCGTCATTTTCGAATGTCTCTTGGGGTCTTCTCTCCTCTTCTTCTTTAGCCATCTCCTCTAAGAGGCTCAGGAGTTTCTCAACGTTCTCTCTCTTCTCGAAGACTCTTAGAAATATATCCCCCTTTCTTCCCAGGTCTTCGCTTATCGCGAGTAGAAAGGGGCTGATGAGGAAGCGTCCCATCTGTCCGCCGATGTATGCGAGGGGCTTTATGCTCTCGATCATCAATATCGCCGCGGCGTCTAGGCCGAAGCGGTGGATGATCTCCGCCGTCTTCCTTATGACCTTCTCCTCATCCTCCTCTGTGAGCTGTAAATCCTCCCAGAACAGTCCGTCCACCATTCCTCTTCAATTCCATCAAGGGATTTAAGGATTCTCAGCTCTCCTTCTGAGCCTCCTCTTAAGGGCGAAGTATCCCCCAGCCACCCCTCCGGCGTGGAGGCATAGGAGAAAGGTGATTATGGAGCCGATTATGGGTTTCAAAGCCATGGAGAGGATGAAGAGGATGGAGAGAAGCCATGAGAGAAATGAAACCTTAAGGCTGACGATGAGATGCCCCCTCGAAGCCCTCCTGCTGACTAGGTAGGCTGAAACTCCACCGGCGAGGAGGTAGATGACGAAGGAGACGTCTGCGAGTAGCACGACAGGGAGCTTGGAGAGGGGGATCCTAAATTGACGGAGGATGAGGTTCCAAATCCAGATGAAGCCATTAGCCAATATCGCCCCAGCTAGATAATCATTCACATTCGGCATAGAGTTTCCCATCTCGATTACCTCTAATAGATGAGGTGTCCTGGAGGATAAAAAGAGGCCTATCGAATCTAAACCACCATCTCTTTTAACCTCCACGAGGAGGAGGATATGGCTTGGGAGACTCAGCTAAGAGGGTGAGGGAGTATCTGGCTGGAGGCCTTCTAGCCCTAGGCGTCAATCTATTGATGCTTCAACTCGTCGCTGCCTCTCAGGGAGTTCCAGGGCTTGGCTGGGGTGAGTTGATGGATCGATGGGGCTGGGTCTTCGCCCCCTTCGTTGCCGTTCACATCCTAGGCGGAGTCTTAGGCGGCTACCTAGTAAGCCTCCGAAGAGTTGGGGAGTCCTTCACACCTGGGGTGGCGACGGCTGTGATGGCATACGTCCTAGAATACATCTATCAAATACTCTTCGAGGGATCCTTCCATGGAAGCCTCTGGGCCCTCATCTGCCTCGTCGGCGGAGGAGTCTTCGGATCCATCGCCTCAGAGGCTGGAGGGATGAGGAGACGGAGGAGAAGCTGAGAAGGATTAGGGAGGCCCTGGAGGCCATTAAGCCTTACCTCCGCGACCTCTACGATTCGATGGATGTCCAGCCGAGGGAGCTCTTGGAGTATCTCACAGGCCCAACGACGACGGGTGATAAGACCACCCTCGAGGAGATTCTGGGGAGTAGATACCTGATGCTCCACGAGGCTGTGGAGATCCT
>CALEIY010000241.1 GCA_937898665.1 Candidatus Bathyarchaeota archaeon
CTTCCTTGTCTCGTATAGCTCTCTCCTCGTCTTGTTCAGCTCGTGCACTGATACCTTCTCCGGCTCCTCGCTTAGGACGTTGAGCCAGGGCTCTGCATTCAGGTATTGCTGTTCAAACCATTCGGGCGAGAGCCATGGCGATTTATCGTAGCCTAATCGGTCTATGTCGTGGCCCATGAAGAACTCTGCTACTTCGATGTCGCAGCCGCTGAGCCTCCATCGGCTGCGGAATAGGCTTCGAATGGCGTGGGGATTCTTACCGTATCTAACTCCACGACCCTTCCTTGGCTTTATCAAACCAAGCTCGCCCAGCTTTCTCATCCAGTATCTCCACAGCGGCCAGTAGCTTAGAGGCTTGTCGAACTTCGTCACGAAGATGCTTCTGGCTCCGGGAGGCCTATGCTCCAGCCATGTCTCAAGAGCCTCTAAGGCGTCTCTTCCCAGGAAGGTGTAGTAGGACTTTATGTTACGGTTGTGTTTTCTGCCTGGTAGGTCTATCCTTATGGGATATCTCCCCTCCCGCAGCTGTCTCTGAAGGCTTCTCCAGCCATGATTGCTCCAGTAGATCAGCTCATTACTCCCCATACCACCCTGCAACATACAAAGCCATACGGCTCTATACAGCGGATTTGAAGCCAAGACAATTCGCCTGAACTCCTCCACGTCGAGCCTGGATACCACCGGCTCCTTCTCGCTGCGAAGCTTATAGCTGGGATCAGGAGGAAGTGGCGCCCTATTATGTATGAAGAAGCTCCGGATAGTGCTCAAAACCTTACGCTTATGACCTACACTCCAATCAGAATGCCCATCGATATACCTCTCCAAAAGGTCCACCAGGGCATAGTCCCCAGGATGACCCCTCTGCCACTCCACCAACCCATCAGGATCCAAACCAGCAAAGGACCCCCCATGCTCCCCAAGCCACCTCAACCAACACCTCAAAATAACAAAACATACCTTACCCGTCCCCTCACCAAGCCTACTCAACCACCTCTCCACAGCCCTAGAACTCATCAAAAAAGGCAATTACCTCAAAAATTTAACAATTATCGTCTATTACGATTAAGAGTAATTGGGGAATGGGGATGTCTATCTCCTCACTAAGGCTATGGCGAGTTTGGAGGCGCTTGATTCTAAGCTAATCTGGATACTCCTTTATTCTTTCAGCCATCTCTATTAGGCGCTTTTGAACCAGGTAGTTTATGGTTCCCTCCTCATAGCTTCCGTCAGGCAGCCTTTCACCGGCCTTGACGCCCGTGAGTATCTCTATGCCCTCGTCGACGGTCTTGACGGGGTAGATGTGGAAGAGTCCCTTCTCCATGGCTTCGAGAACCTCATCTCGAAGCATGAGGTTGTCGACGTTGCTCTCAGGTATGATGATCCCCTGCCTACCGTTGAGGCCTAGGGCCTTACAGACCTCGTAGAAGCCCTCCACCTTCTCGTTTATGCCTCCGACAGCCTGGATCTCCCCCTTCTGGTTCACAGACCCCGTCACGGCGATCCCCTGCTTTATTGGCTTACCTGATAGGGCTGAGAGGAGGGCGTATAGCTCGGCGCTGGAGGCGCTGTCGCCCTCAACCTCGGAGTAGCTCTGCTCGAAGACGAGTCGGGCTGAGAGGCTTAGGGGAACCTTCTGGGCGTAGCGTTCGCTTAGGAAGCCGCTGAGGATGAGGACACCCTTCGTATGGATGGGGCCTCCCATCTTCGCCTCACGCTCTATATCGATGATGCCATCCCTACCGAGGGAGACCGTCGCCGTCACCCTGTTAGGCCTGCCGAAGCTGTAGTCTCCAAGCTCTATCACAGCCAGGCCGTTGACCTGCCCCACTTTCTCGCCGTCGACGTCGATGAGGATGACTCCTCTCTCGATGAGCTCCTTAATTTTCTCCTGCATCAGATTCGACCTGTAGACCTTCTCCTCCAGGGCCTTCTCCACATGCCTCCTTGACACATATTCGGCTCCCTCCTCCTCTGCGTAGAAGCTCGCCTCCCTGATGACGTCGGCCAGCTCCGCAAACCTCGTCGAGAGCTTGCGTTGATCACCAGCCAAT
This sequence comes from Candidatus Bathyarchaeota archaeon, assembly GCA_937898665.1. Lineage (GTDB taxonomy): Archaea > Thermoproteota > Bathyarchaeia > TCS64 > B23 > B23. Next base: position 2,052 of record CALEIY010000241.1, read on the forward strand.
CGGCAGCCATACTCGACGATGGCTGCAACGGCTGAGGCGTCCAGATGCCTTAACCCCTCCTTTCTGCAGAGGTTTGAGATGAAGCAGGCATACTTCCTGATGTTCTCCGGATTCCTATCCATCACGGTGTCGAACTCGGCTTTGACCTTGAAGAGCTCCCTGAACTCCCTGTCAAGGTTGTAGAGGAGGTGGTAGAGGTAGGGGATTCCTATGAGGATGACCTTCGCATCGAAGGGTATTGGCTCAGGCCTTAGGGTCTTCGTCGATATGAGGCCCAACCGCTCGACGACATCCTCGATCTCCAGGGTCTCATTCATAAGAGCTCTCTTCAAGGTGCTCCAGGCTAGGGGATCCGAGAGCAATGGCTCTATTGGGAGGATTAGGAATCCCCCATTGGCCCTATGAGCCGATCCAGCCCTGATCATGGTGTAGTCTGTGAAGAGGGCTCCCATCCTTGCAACCTTCTCGACGACGCCGAAGAGGCGCTTATAGGTTGGACTCAGCTCCAGGATCACGGGCGCCCCCTCAAGCTCGGAGTTGTCGACGACGAGGTTCACCCGATATCTCCTCGTGGGATCCTCCTCCAATCCTGGAAGGGGGAAGGGGATCTCCTTCTTCTCCTTGCCGAGTATCGCTGGGAGATGGTCGAGGATGTCCTCCTCCACCTCCCTGAGATATTCCTTCACCTCCTTCACGTCTCCATACTCCTCGAGGAGCTCTGAGATGAGGGGGGTAAGGGTGTAGCGGGCCACCTCTCGATCCAGCTCCATCAGAAGCTTCTTAGCCCTCCTCTCCAGCTCCCTAAACCTTCTGAGGGCGTCCCTCAGCCTCTTCTCCAACTCCTCCTTACGCCGTGCGATCTCCTTCCTAATGGACTCGGGGAGCATCGCCAGCTCCCTATCCGTGATGGGCCTCCCCTGGACTATCGGGGTGATGAGGAGGCCTACGGGGGTTCTCTGAACGACGAATCCCTCCCTGGCAGCTGTCTCCTCCACCTCCCTCGTCAATCGACTTCTCTCCTCCTCTATCGCCTTCAAAACCTCCTCCCTTCTACGGGCATATCCCTCACTCTCGAAGGCTCTGCGAAGCTCTCGACGCATCTCCTCGACGAAGACCTCCATCGCCCTCTTGAAGGCCCTCCCCTTCCCAGGCGGCAGCTTCAAGGCCCTAGGCCTACTTGGATCCTTGAAGTTGTTGACGTAGCACCAATCCGGAGGCGTCGGCATCTTCTTAGCCAGCTCCTCAAGGAAGCTGAGGATCGCCGTTTTACGCCCAGTTCCAGGATGACCTGCAACGTAGACGTTGAAACCCCTACGCTTAACCCTCAACCCAAATCTGAGGGCCTTGACCGCCCTCTCCTGCCCTATTATCTCGCTGGTGGGCGGGATCTCATCGGTGCATCTACAGCCCACCAGATCCGATGGACATCTCCACCTAGCCCTCTCGGGGGTTAACTCCCTCGGCATAGACCCCAAACTATAGTTTCTCGATCCTCCTGATAAGGTCGTTGAGGCTGAGTCCCTCACCGGCCTTGAGGGAGTAGTCGCCTGGCTCGTCGACTATGAGGAAAGACCAGCCTCGATACTTGAACTTCGCAGCCAAAACGGCGACTCTCTTAGGGTAGATTTGATGTATCCTGAGAAATTCATGGAGCTTTGAGACTTGAGACCGCTTATAGTAGGCGTATCGCTCATGGCTTTTAACCTCGAAGGCGATGATGGTGTCCCCCTTGACGGCGAAGACGTCTGGCAGCGGCTCCCTGCTTGGGGCGCTCACGGGAACCCTCAAGGCCTCGAAGCCCCACCGCCTCAACCTCTTAACCAGCTCCCTCTCGGCGTCATAACCCCTCTTCTTCACCCTTTTAAGCTCCTTAGCTGAGAGATGCCCCCTCCTCCCCCTGGAGCCCCTAGCGATCTCGCGGAGTGACATCTCCTTAATCCTCCAGCCTTAGATCACCGTTCTCCAGGGGGACGACCGCCAATCTGATGAGGTCTCGAAGCCAACTTGAGAAGCGTTCAGCATTCTCATACTTCTGATATCGTCTCCGATGTGGGATCCGAGTCACCATCCGTAGCTCCAGCATCTTAGCGAGATAGAATTTCGCCGAGGATCTGGGGATGCCGCATACCCTCGCGAGATCCCCGCTGGTGAAGGTCTGAGGCAGCTTGGCATAGCCTGCTATCACCCTGGGCGGAAGGGGGAGGGCGCGCTTCATTATTCTTAAAAGCTCCCGCTCACGGGACATGGAGAACCCTTCACCATCTATTGGGCTGAGGATGATAAAAAGTTGGGTTAAAGGAGCAGCCAATAGAGGAGCGCCTTCTCCGTATGCATACGGTTCTCAGCCTGATCGAAGACGACGCTGTGGGGGCCATCCATCACATCGCTTGTGATCTCCAATCCCCTATGCGCTGGGAGGCAGTGCATCACTATGCAGTCGGGCTTGGCATGGGAAAGCAGCTCATGGTTCACCTGGTAGGGTGGGAAGACCCTCATTCGTTCCTCCTTCTCCTCTTCCATGCCTGCGCTCACCCAGACATCGGTGTAGATGACATCGGCGTCCCTCACCCCCTCAACAGGGTCGTGGACTATGCTAATCTTCCTTCCAGATCTCTCCTCGGCCCTTGAGACGATCTCGGGGTCTGGACAATACTTCGGATTGTCGGGGCAGACGATGGTGACATCCATGCCAACGTTGCTACATCCAATCAGCGTTGAGTGAGCTGTGTTACATCCTCCATCGCCGACGTAGGCGATCTTCAAGCCCTCCAGCCTCCCCTTCTTCTCCCTTATCGTCATCAGGTCGGCCAATGTCTGGCAGGGGTGGTAGCGCATAGTCATCCCATTGATGACTGGCACAGAGGATGCCGAGGCTATACGCTCCAAATCCTCCTGGCTTAGAACCCTCGCCATGATGCAGTCGGCATATCGGCTCAGCACCCTAACGCCGTCCTCAAGGGTCTCGCCCCTGGAGAAGGCTCCCCGCTCAACTCGATAGTAGATGGCGTGGCCGCCGAGCTGGGTCATGCCAGCCTCGAAGCTTACCCTCGTCCTCAGCGATGGAAGCTCGAAGAGCATTATCAACGTCTTACCCTTCAAAGCGTCGGAATACTTATCAGGCCTCAACTTCATCCGGTCAGCCAGGTCCAGAATCTCTAAGACCTCCTCCCTCGAGAGGTCGAAGTCGCTGAGGATGTGACGCACCATATCTATCGAAGAAAGAGGTCGGGACGAGGTTAAATAGTTTAAGACGCCTCAACGCCACTTCTCAATTAAAATTAGGAAAGGGGGAGGATCAACCCTTCAGCTTCTTCTTTATCGACCACGCTGTGACCGTCGGCAGGCCCCAGAGTTCTATGAAGCCGACGGCGGCCGTCTGGTCGAAGGTTGATGATAT
>CALEIY010000242.1 GCA_937898665.1 Candidatus Bathyarchaeota archaeon
CACTCTGGGAGATACTCACCCTGGATGAGCTCCATGAGGAGGAAGTTGTCCGTATGTCTCACCAGCCTTGGGCCTACACCCACCTCGTTGGCCATTCTCAGCTTCTCAGCCTCATCCATGAAGGACTCCCTATCGGCGTCTGTACGCCTAATCTTCAGGGCATAGACCTCGTCGTCGACCCTAGCCTCGACGGCGATGGAGACATGTCCCTTACCCAGCACCTTTAGGCCCTCGACCTCATGCCTCCCCTCCAGGATGATGGCGTCGACGCCGAGCCCCCGAAGCTCCTCCAGCCTCCTCTCAGCCTCCTCCCTTGTGAACCGTGGATAGCAGAGCAGCAGGGATGCCCTCCCCTCCAACAGCCTATCAAGGGGTATCTCAGCCTCCTCCAAGGCGGCCACCTCCAGATGAATCAAAAGAGGAGACTTATGAATCAAACTCTAATGAAGCCAGCTGGCCCTTCCACAGAGGAATCGGTGGAGGAAACTTATGAAGTCCCCCTCTAGGTATGGCTCTATCTCCCCGTTCAGCAGTAGGCTGAATCCCTCCCTTATCCTCCTGCTTAGACGCTTTGGAACCCCTATCCCTCTCCCCCCATCCACCTCTAAGTGATGTCTGAGGAGCTCCCTCGCTCCAGTCCACCTTCTTCGGGTGAGTATCCACCATCGCCCCCCCTCTATCCAGGGGCCTGAGATGAGATCCTCGGAGCCTAGATGCTTCCTCAGAAACCTTTCGCTGTGCTCCACCACCTCGACGGGTGGCCCCATATGCTTCTCAACGATGGGCAGCGTAGCTGACTCCAGCTCGTAGAGGAGTATATGCCTCGAAGCCTCATCGCTCCAGGCGGCAGACCTTAGAACCTCGAAGCCCCACCGCTCTAGGAGGCCCCTCAACGCCTTCTCAGCCTTATAGAGCTGACCCCAGAGGATGTCGGGGACGTCGACATCGCTGTCTGGTATCACAACGAAGAGGAGATCTGAGCCTCGAAGTCTGAGGGCTTCAAGGATCTCCTGTGCCTCGGGCCTCTCCTCCCTTGGATAGAAGTAGATTTCGCTGGGGGCTTTTAGGAAGCCCCTGGAGGCGGCGACGAAGCTCCAGAAGGAGTCCTCCGAGACGGGGGCCGCCACATTCCGATTAGGGTCTATGGGGTCGACGACGATGAGCGGAGTTCCGAAGCGTCTACGAAGCTCCCTCGGATCAGGGCCGACCTCAAGCTGGATGACCGTTCCCCTACGCCATCTGGCAGCTGCCTCGAGGAGCTCCTCGAAGGAGCCGTAGTGGATGATGAGGAGCTCGCAGAGGTATCCGGAGAAGCCTCCAACCTTCAGCTCAGCCCCGTAGACGCCTATGCCTTTCATAAACCTCTTCAGCAGTCTAACCTCATCTCGCTGTTCAGGCTTCAGGTGCTCCCTGACATAGGCCGTGTGGAGGGGTGTTCGATCCGTGGCCGATTTGAGGGGTTCACCAGGCCTTATGCGGAAGCAGGGGACGAAGTCCACCTGGAACTCATCGATGCGGGCTTGGAGGTAGGGATGCTCGGCATAGGCCTCAACCCACCCCGAGCCTAGATACCGCTTCACAACCTCTAGGACGCTGGGGATGACATCCCTCTCATAGCCTGGGTCGAGGAGGATGAAGATGTCTAGGTCTCTCTCCCCCGAGAGCCAGGTTCCCTTCGCGACGCTTCCATGAACCTCCGCCACAGCCTTGAATCCGGCCTCCCTAAGCCTCTCCGACAGCTCCCCTGAGACACGCCGACAGAATGCCTCAACAAGCCTCTCCTCCTCCACGCTAGGCCTAATACGTCGAAGTATAAGCTCCCTCAGCTCCCCCCACTCCATCCCAGCGGCCTCAGCGCTATATCTTTGAGCGGTGATGTTATCTACTTTGTGTCCCAATATCCATCGATGTCCATGTCTGAGGATTTGAAGAAGGCGAGGGAGAGGCTCCTCGACGTCTACTATCGGTATCATCCACCTCTGAAGACGAGCTTCCTAGACGACCTTGAATGGATTTGGGGCGATAAATGGGGCGTCAACACCGAGGTGGGCAGGCTTAGGAAGGTTCTACTCCACAGACCTGGGAGGGAGATATTAGCCATAAAGGAGCCTTACGAGGAGTGGAGATACACCTACAAGCCAAAGCTGGAGGAGATGGTGAGGGACTATGAACGCCTGAAGGCGGCCTTCGAGGAGGAGGGCGTAGAGGTCGTGGAGAGGCTTCCAGAGGAGGGTCCGAATCCAAGGCTTGTGAAATCCATCTACACTAGGGATCCAGCCTTCGCCGTCCCTGGAGGAGTCATCATAGGCCGGATGTATGACAGGCTGCGGAGGGGTGAGGAACCCTATGTGATGAGAACCCTAGCCCAGATCGGCTGTCCGATCCTAAGAACCATCAACGGCTATGGGGTGGCTGAGGGGGGAAGCGTCATGTGGATCACCCCAAAGCACCTCGCCCTAGGCCTGTCGTGGCGTATGAACGAGGAGGGAGCGATGCAGATAGCCGAGGTGGTCTGGGCCATAGACCCCGACGTAGATATAAGGGCTGAACCCATCTTCGGAGGCCATATCGATGCGCACATTTGTATGGTCGACGTGAAGACGGCTGTTGTCAACAGGGATGGATTGGCCTATACGATGTATGAGTGGCTTAGGGAGACTGTTGGCCTAAACATCATAGAGAGGCCGAGGGATGTCTACGTGGCAGCCGTCGCGGTTAGACCTGGCCGAGTTATCTGCGCTTCTGGGCCTGGAAGGGAGGAGGGGATTAGACTGCTGGAGAGGAATGGTATCGACGTCATCACGGTTGAGATACCTACCCTCGTCCACCCCCTAAATAGCGGCTCGATACACTGCTTAACCATGCCAATACAGCGTGATCCAGAGCCGGAGGATTGACGGCCTCATCCCGTTCCCTGAACTGCCAGTATCTCAGGCATCTACCATTGAAGTTTAGACATCGCTCCATCACATCCCTGATATGCCTAAGCCTCCATAGGAGGAGCTCTACGTATCGGCCATCCCCCCTCCGGCTTCGAAGCTCCTCCTCTATCCAGGCCTCATTACGTTTCATAGCCTTGAAACTCCCACATCGATCCCTGTAGGGGCAGGGGCCGGTTTTATCGAATAGGAAGCCCAAGGCGCTCCAGAAAGAGGCTCTCCCACGGATTTAAATCGATTCTCGACTCCTCCCCTCGATCTATATGCTATTCGAAAGCTATCTATCTATGCTTCATATGGGGCGCTCTCAGCCAGTGTGGTGTATATCGGCCCCCTAGGGGTTAGGGTGCTCCTCTTCAGCCTTACATGGCTGACGGTGAGGGAGCCGAACTCGATGTCGATGAGCGATTCCAAAGCCATGGCTAATCTATCACGGTTTCTGCCGCTTCTAACCCTGGCTATGGTGAGATGCGGGGTGAAGGGCCTATCCTCACCCCTGAAGCCGAGGCCGAGGAGATTCTTCTCGATCCTGGCGTGAAGCCTCTTCAGCTCATCGGCGCCCTCTGAGACACCGATCCAGATGACCCTCGGCCTATGGATGTTTGGGAAGGCTCCAACCCCTCTGAAGCTAACCCTGAAGGGCTTGAAGCTACTCTCCCTGATGAGCTCCCCGACGGCCTCCGCGAGGCTTGGGGGGATCTCGCCGAGGAATCTCAGCGTTATATGGAGGTTCTCCCTCTCCACCAGCTTCAGGTCGGCCCCCGTCGATTGGAGCCTCCTCTGAGCTTCAGCTATCGCTTCGAGGAGTTGAGCATCCTCGACGTCGACGGCGATGAAGCATCTCATCGCCGTTGAGCTTATCCCAGAATCTCTTTAAGGTTTCTCCCTCCACTGATAGGTGTGGAGCTCCTACCCATAGGCCTCATCCTCGCCTCAGCTCTCCTCCACGCTGTTTGGAACACCTTGGTCAAGGAGAGCGGTGGGGAGGAGGCTTTCATGTGGCTTATGACGCTGGCATCTCTATTGACGCTCCTCCCCCTATTCCTCCTACTCCTCCCGGGGATCAGGTTCCCCCTGGAGGCTCTCCCCTATCTTCTTCTCAGCGGGCTCCTCCAAGCCCTCTACTACTGCTTTCTGGGTAGGGCCTATGGGGTGGGAGACTTGTCGTTTGTCTATCCCATCGCCCGCTCATCTCCCCTCATGCTGCTCATCCTCTCCCCCCTCATTCTCCACGAGGAGGTCTCGATATTCGGTGTCCTCGGGATACTATTCATAACCCTCGGCCTCTACACACTCCACCTCCCAGGGCTTAGAGGCCCCCTAAGACCTCTCCGAAGCCTGAATAGGGCCTCAGTGCTAGCCCTCCTCGCGGCTCTCTCAACGGCCCTCTACTCCCTCGTGGATAAGGTAGGCGTCCTAAGAGTCGGTCCCCTCCTATACGCCTTCTGGCTAGACCCCTTCTCAGCATTGATGCTCACGCCGATAGTCGCTATGAGGTGGAGCAGGGTTAGGGAGACGGCGGAGAGGTGGATGCCTCGAATAATTCTCTCAGGCACCCTGATGAGGCTCAGCTATCTAATGGTTCTGATAGCCATGCCCCTCGCCCAGGTCAGCTACCTCATAGGGCTTAGACAGCTCAGCGTAGTCATCGGATCCCTTATTGGGGTGGGAATGCTCGGCGAGAGGCATGGAGCCATTAGGCTGCTGGGTTCCACCCTCATCTTCCTCGGAGCCTTCCTCATCGCCCTCGCCTAATCATAACCCTTAAGAGGGATTCAGAGGCCTCTTATGCGTGAAACTGGAGTTCAACAACCCCTGGACGGTTGAAGGAGTCTGGCTTAAGGGGAATCTCCACGCCCACACGGATCGATCGGATGGACAGCTCACCGTTAAGGAGCTCATAGACGCTTATAGGGAGAGGGGCTACCGGCTCCTCTCCATCACAGACCACGGCATGCTCACATATCCAGATGAGGCGCCGAGAGACATACTGCTGATCCCCGGGGAGGAGATAAGCGTCGGCACCTCCTCAGCTGGGACGAGATTTCATATCCTCGCCATAAACATCAGGAGGGAACTCCCCATTGAGGAGGGCGATCCAGATGAGAGCCCCCAGAGGGTGATAGACCTGACGCTGAGGTATGGGGGCCTCCCAATAGTGGCTCATCCCTACTGGTCAGGCTTCAACCTCCAAGACCTGATGAGACTGCAGAACTATATCGGCATAGAGATCTATAACACCACCTGTGAACTCAACCGCCAGAGGGGGCTATCTACAGTCCACTGGGATGGACTGCTCTCGAATGGGCGGAGACTCTATGGATTCGCCGGCGACGACGCCCATATGGAGTGGAGACCTGGGCTTCCACCAGACATCGGAGGGGCCTGGATCATGGTGAAGGCAGAGGAGCCGACCGTCGAAGCCGTCGTCGACGCCATATCCAGAGGCCTATTCTACTCATCAAACGGCCCAGAGATCAGGGGTCTCAACATAGGGGATGGAGTAATCCACGTGGAGACCTCGCCGGTTAGATGGATAAGCTTCGTGTCGAATCCCACCCTCGGCCTGAGATACACTGCGGAGAGGGGTGAGATAACCGAGGCTGAGTATAGGGTCACGGGTGATGAGACCTACATCCGCATCGAGATCTCCGACATCTACGGGAGGAAGGCGTGGACAAACCCGATATACGTCGAGGCCTAAGGCTCCGACACCTATTTTAACCCCGAGGGGAGATAGTGCTGGGATGCCCCTAAGGCATCTGGATGGCTGAGAAGATGAGGCTTGGAGGAATCCTCGACCTATCAACCGTAGACTGGTATGGCAACGCATCCCTCATAGTCTTCTTCGCAGGCTGCAACTTCCGATGCCCCTACTGCCAGAACTCCCCCCTCATACCCCCAGACTCCGGAGTCGAGGTCGGCGTAGAGGTTCTGAAGGAGCGGATAGAGAAGAATCTCATCCTCCTGGACGCCGTCGTCTTCACAGGCGGAGAGCCGACGCTTCAGCCGGAAGGCGTGGAGGAGGCGGCGAGGGCTGTTAGGGACTATGAGTTGAAGTTGATGCTCGACACGAATGGCTCCATACCCAACGTGATAGAGAGACTCCTCAGCGAGGATCTCATCGATAGGGTCGCCCTAGACGTGAAGGCCCCGCTGAGGGGGGAGGTCTATGGGAGGGTTATCGGGCTGCCGGAGGCTGGGACCTCGATGGCGAGGAGGGTGGAGGAGAGCCTGGAGCTCTGCAACCAATACGGCGTCGAGGTCGAGGTCAGAACCACAGTCGCCCCTGGGATCAGCGACGATCCAGATTTCATCAGAGAGATAGCCCGAAGCATAAGGGGGAGATGCACCGTCTACTATCTACAGCAGTTCGATAATACCGGCAACGTCCTCGATGAAAGCCTAAAGGCCCTGGAGCCGCCCACAAGGGAGAGGATGATGGAGCTCGGCCGAATAGCCCTCGAGGAGGGTGTTGAGGAGGTCTATATTAAGACGAGGAGACATGGCCTGGAGAGGGTTCAGCCTTGAGGCTCATCCTGATAACGGGGATGCCAGGGTCGGGTAAGACGACCGCCGCCAGATACGCCGAGGAGTATGGGTTTAGAGTTATAACGATGGGGGATGTCGTGAGGGAGGAGGCTGAGAGAAGGGGTTTAAGGCCTACGAGGGAGACGCTCTCAACACTCGCCGAGGAGCTCAGGAGGATGGAGGGGGGAGACGCGATAGCGAGGAGATGCATAGAGAGGATCAAAGCCCTAAAGGCCGAGGCAGTCATCATCGACGGCGTCAGAAGCCTTGAGGAGGCTGAGGCCTTCCGCAGAGAATTCGGAGATGCAACCCTAATCGCAATCCATGCATCGCCGAGAACCCGATTCGAGAGGCTGAGGAGTAGAGGTAGGGTCGACGACCCCGTCGATTGGGATGAGTTCCATAGACGAGACCTAAAGGAGCTGGAGCTTGGACTCGGCTCGGCGATCGCCATGGCCGACGCTATCATAATCAATGAGGGATCACGAGAGGAGTTAAGAAGGGAGATGGAAGACCTCTTAAGAGATCTTTAAAATCCATTTGTTGCATATTCCTATACGGAACTGGTATCTTACCCACATCTAAACAATCCAAGTTTTAAATCCCTCGCATCTCTATCGGAATATTTAAGGGATGAGTCTCTGATAGTCCCTGCCCAAACTTATAGATTGATGGCATAATAACTTTTAGGATATTTTTCTGGATAAAACTTATATGTTAGATGATGCTCTATCGTAAGAAAAGAAGTTGAGGGACGTGGGATTTAAAATAACGGATAAGAGGGATTTAAACTCCGAGGATTACCTAATAGAGGTGGAAGCACCCCATATCGCTGAGAAATTGAAACCTGGAAACTTTGTAATTTTACTTATCCACCCTAAGGGTGAAAGAGTACCAATGTCAGTACAAAAGGCTAAGAATGGCAGAATTTCAATGTTCATCAAGAAATTGGGGAAAACATCAATTGAACTTTACGAGAAATATCAAGTGGGAGACTACATCGACCACATAGTAGGGCCTCTTGGAAACTCTGTAGAGCTTAAGAGGTATGGAAACATAGTTATCGCTTCAGACCTAGTTTGCGGACATGCTGAAAACTACAACCTATCCGAGAGTTTAAGCGCGATCGATGGAAACCACGTTATCTCCATCCAAAGCTTCCCCAACAAGAATGAGATTTACCCCAGAGACGTGCTCGCCGAATCCGTCTGCCACGAATATTACCTGACAACCTTAGATGGCTCCTATGGATTGAAGGGGCACTACCTAGATGTGTTGAGGAAGCTGCTGGATGAGGGGAGAGTCGACATCATCTTTGCCGGGGGAGACATCAACAGCCTTAGAGAACTCGCAAACCTAACCAAACCCTACGGGATACCCACCTACGTCACCGTGAGGCAGATAATGGTTGACGGCACAGGCATGTGCGGTTCATGCCGGGTCCTAGTCGACGGGGAGGTGAAGTTCAGCTGCGTCGACGGCCCGATCTTTAACGCCCATAAGGTAGACTTCGACGATGTACTCCGCAGACTTGCGAGGTTTAGGAGGGAGGAGAGGGAAGCCCTGGAATTTTACAGGAGAAGGCAGATGAGTGTCGAAGGTTAGAAAAGGCCTCCGCCTAGCGAATTCAAAACTCACCTGTTACAATGATAGGCTCCCTATGCGGCGATGTGGTAGTGGACCGCTTGACGGGATATGCTAAACCCTTAACACTCCGTTCTGAGGCGTTTATGCATCATGTGGGCGACCTTCTCATGAACCAGATACATACGCTTCCTACGTTCAAGCTCGTCGAAATCCACTTGATGTCCATCAAACTCTGGGCCGTCCACACATGTGAACTTCGTCTCACCGCCGACCATAACTCTACAGGCTCCACACATGCCTGTGCCGTCAACCATTATCGGGGTGAGGTGAACCATCGTTTTAACCCCGTAAGGCCTCGTCAATTCACAGATCCTCTTCTGAATCGGAACCAGGCCGCAGACAACGACTCTATCCACGCCGCGTTCAAGTATCTCCTTCATAAACTCGATTCCCTCATATCCCCTTGAGCCATCATCCGTGCTCACGTAGAACTCGTCGCATACGGCCCTAAACTCCTCCTCGAAGATTATTAGATCCGCCCTCCTGGCGATGTTAACCCCTATCACATAATTCCCCTTCTCCTTGAAGGATCTAGCTAGGAGGGTCATGGGTGCGGCGAAGACGCCTACACCAACGCAGACAACCTTTCCGAATTTCTCGATCTCGGCGGGATTTCCTAGGGGGCCGACCACGACGGGTATCTCATCCCCCTCATTGAATGCTCCCAACATCTTAGTTGTCTTCCCAACTTCCTGGAAGACGATGGTTATCGTCCCCTTTCCACGATCATAGTCGGCTACGGTTAGGGGAATTCTCTCACCCTTCTCATCGGCCATTAGGATAACGAATTGACCAGGTTGAATCTTCTCCGCTATATGAGGTGCGGAGATCTTAATCAGCTTGATGTTTGGAGCTAACTCCCTCTTCTCAAGTATCTCAAACAATCCCTTTCACCTCCCAGCGATTCCAGAGAGCTTATCTGAGAACTCCTTAAGCATGGAGTCGAACTGGTTGAGGTATATGGGGGTCGACCTATATATTTGAAATCTATCCATCAACCCCAATTTTTCGAGGATGTTCTCAGCATCCTCGACGTTTCTCTCAGCTATCTCAGTCCCCCTCTCCAGCTTACACTTCTCCTCCGGACATGCTATCACGAGCACCCCGTCGAAACCTGAGTATAAGGCCTCAACGATCCAGGCTGGATCTAACCCCTTCAGGCAGGGTATCTCTATAATAGCCGTGTTCTCATTGTAGAGTCCGTTCTTAACCCTGTCTAAAGCCTTGAATTCAGACCATTGACAGATGAAGACGAGGATCGAGGGGCGAGTCTTGATCATCGAGGCATATTCATGGATAAGGGTGGAGACAACGTCATACTCATAGCCTTCGAGCTGGATAGCCTGATGTGGACATACCACTGCGCAGACTCCACACCCGACGCAGGAGTCTAGGTCTATGGTTGGAGTGCCCCCAGGTTGGAGTGTGATGGCGTCGTAGGGGCAGATGAAGGCGCACTTCCCACATCCAACACAGTTCTCCGTTATGTAGATCGCCCTCATGGGATTTGTGTAGCATAGGATGGTGTCCTCCCCGAATCCGAGCTCCCTCAGGACATAGCTCAGAAGCGTCAGGCGTTTCCGGCTTACATCGCTTCCATCCTTAAATCTACAGTAGTCCTCGTCGCATTGGACGACGATTATCCTTTCAACCCCCATCCTCAACGCCCTCAGATAGAACTCCAATGGGATGCGGCCGACGCATGGAACCCTGATCAGGATGTAGTCTTCGAAGCCCTGTTTAGCTAGGAAATCTCTAACCTTACCGCTTGGAGGTGGACTTACGCCGCGGCAGACGAGGGCTAGGGTCTTCAGCCCCGTCTCCCTCATCTTTTTCTCGAGGTAGGTGAGGAGGGAGTCCGGCTCGTAGTAGAGGAGGTTTATCGCGGAGGCTGGGCAGGCGCTGTAGCATAGGCCGCAGACCTGGCATTTCTCGACGTCGAGGATGAGTCTCCCCTTCTCCTCATCGACTTCGAGGGCGTCGAAGGGGCATACGGATGAGCAGATTGAGCAGAGGCTACAATTATCCTCATCGATGTTGATAACGCATGTTTGACTCATTAGGAATCGGATTTATTCCTCGATGATTGATTTAAATTTTAAGGCCTCGAGGAGGGTTAGGGCTATCCCCCTGGCGGCCCCCTCCAGCTCAGGGGTCAACCCCTCTCCAAGGCTTATATCCCTGGGCTGGATGGAGAGTAGGGCTATCCTGGCTCCAGTCATCTCCCCGACGAGTTCGCAGAATATTCTGAGGGGTAGCATATGGGTTGAGACCGCTGGGCGGATGGCTAGATCCTCGAAGTCTATAAGCCTGACCCCTCCAGGCTCTAAGCCTATCATTCCAGCGTCGATGATCAGGATGTGTGAAGGCTTGAACTCCACGACGCTCTCGATGTGATCCTCCGGAGCAGTCTCACAGGCGATTAGTAGAACCCTATCTGATTTCAGCCTATCCCTCAACTCTCTGACGATTTCAACGCCCACATAATCATCCCTTCTAAACCTGTTTCCAACTCCGATCACCGCAACCTTTTTAACGTCGGAGAGGAAGTTGAGGAGCCTTGTCTTTAAGCCGTCTTCTCCAGCCTGCAATCTCCAGTGATCCCTCAGTTGACACGCTTAAGGCTTGGCCTCTCAACCCTCCTCATCAGCCTGCCCCGATGATCATATATCTCAACCGTTAGGGGTAGCTCGCCGATGGCGTGGTGGGATGCACATGCCATGCATGGGTCATAGGCCCTATACGCCATCTCGACCATGTTGAGCAGCCCCTCGCTCACCTCACTCCCCTTTATGAGGCCCCTCGCTGCGTTGCGGATCGACATGCAGATGGAGGCGTAGTTGCTGGCGGTTGGGGTTATGATGTTTATATCCTCTATGAGGCCGTCCCCGTCGAGCTTATAATGGTGGATCAGCGTCCCCCTCGCAGCCTCCACGACTCCAACGCCCTCCCCAGGTTCACCGACGGGGCTGCGAATCTCAGGGCTGGTCACCTCCGGATCCCCTGCGAGCTCCACAGCCCTCTCGGCGGCGTAGAGTATCTCGATGAGCCTCGCCCAGTGGTATGCTATCAGCGAGTGGGCGGGTTTCCCGAGAGTCTTATACATGAGCCTATACTCCTCATCGGCGAGGGGGGTTGCCATCCCCTCGGCTGCGTTCAGCCTCGCGAGGGGGCCTACACGATACACTCCGCTCCCAGCTCCATCTATGAGGCCCCTCCATCCAATTCTCTTCAGATATGGCATCTTCACATAGCTCCACTCCACGACGTGCTCCTCGATGACGTCGAGATACTTCGATGCATCGAACTTCAGGAGCTCTCCACCGTTTGGGTCTACTATGCGGAGCTTTCCATCGTAGAGGTTCACCCGATTATTCTCATCGACCAGGCCCATATAGTAGGTTTCCAACCTGTAGATGTCGCCTTCGATCAGCTCCTCATACTCACGGTTCTCAAGCACGAGTTCATGGAACAGCTTCAGCGAGGACTCTGCGAAGTCGACGCATGACTCAGCCATCTTCCTCACCTTCTCCCTCTCCTCCTCGGTTAGGGGTTTTGATACTCCACCTGGCAGTCCACAGACTGGGTGGATGGCCTTTCCACCTATGATCTCCACAATATTCTGGCCGTATGCCCTATGTCTGATAACCTGCTTCACCAGATCTAGGCCCATTCTCCTCGCCAATCCGATGATATTCCTCTCCCTCGGGGATGCCCTTGGGCCTACGAGGAAGTCGGGTGCGGCGAGGTAGTAGAAGTGGAGTATGTGATCCGCTATGATGTAGCCGCAGTGCATGAGCTCCCTCAGCTTCCTGGCGGCTGGGGGAGGCTCGGCTTTGAAGGCCTCGTCAAGCGCCTTCGCGGAGGCTAGGTGATGGGCGACGGAGCAGACGCCGCATATCCTGCTCGTTATCTGGGGGAGGAGCTCCCCGCTCCTCCCGATACAGAACTTCTCGAAGCCCCTGAACTCAGGTATCTGTAAGTAGGCATTCTCGACGAATCCCCGTTCGTCTAGGAAGATCGTTATTTTCCCATGGCCCTCAAGCCTCGTGATGGGATTGATGGTGATCTCCCTCACTTCCTCTCCACCCTCCTGTTTATGATCGACGATGGTAGTGAGAACATGTAGAATGTTCCAATTGGATCCTTGATCTGCCTCTCAATATCCTCCATCTTCACCCCCCTCTCGATTATCGAGGCTAAGGCGCTGAGCATGGCCGCACCCTGCTCAGGGGCGTCTGGACAGGGGCCTCCACATCCTATGCAGGGCATGTTAGCCTTCGGACATCTCGCCCCGCATCCCCCCCGTGTGGCAGGCCCCATACATGGTATTCCCAACTCAAGTAGACACCTCTCGGAGTCTGGAGCTACCTCGTGGATGCGGCGGATCTCCGAGATCCTCTTTTTCTCCCCCTTGGGATTCCTGGGGCATTCATCGCATACGGACTTCGGGGGTGCGAGGACTGACCCCCTTGGTGGAAGCTCACCCCGCAGCATCGCCTCTATGACGGAGAGCGTGCTCTCAGCCGTCGGGGGGCATCCAGGCACATAATAGTCAACCTCAACTACCTGCGCTAACGTCTTTACGTCGTCATCGAAGCCTGGAAGCTCCAGCCTCCCCTCTGGGATGTCTACCTGGGTTTTCGGCATGACTTCATCTGGGTTGGATGTTGAGGCTGTCTCGATGTAGGCCCTTCTAAAGATCTCCATCCTATCGAAGAGGTTTGCCAGACCTGGTATTCCACCTATATATGAACATGATCCATATGCGATTAGGATCTTCGACTTCTCTCTTAGAAGTTTAGCCATATACTCCTGCTCCTCTATTCTTATGGCCCCGTTGAAGAAGGTCACATCAATATATTTATCCGGCATCTCTTTTACATCATCGATCTTTACATCCATGGCTGTGGGCCAGAACTCGATATCCGCAGCCTCTATCAAGTCGAGAAGGCTTTCGTTTATATCGAGAATGGCTACGTCGCATCCGCCACAGGCTGCGGCGGAGTAAAAGGCAAGTTTAAGATTCCCCTCCTTAATCAATCTCCCCTTCTCCTCCCAATATTTGATGGGAATCATTAGTGTGAGGGGTTGTATCTTATAAATCTTGACGCTGCCACACCTCAATTTAAAGGAGCTTGGATCAGCCCTTTTAAGGCTGGTCGGCCACGATGACCGAGACCTAGATATAACATCTCTATAGGTGGAGCTGGTCGTAAGGAATAAATAAGGTGAGAGAGAGGTGAAGAAGATGTCCGAGAAGAGGATTAACCCGTGGGAGGAGCAGCTTAAGGTCGTCAAGAAGGTCTCCGAGATCATGGGTCTTGAACCAGCTTTCTACGAGGTCGTCAGCAGGCCTAAGGCCATACTGCAGGTCTCGCTGCCGATAAAGATGGATGATGGAAGCGTTAGGGTCTTCGAGGCCTTCAGGATACATCACAACGACGCCAGGGGGCCCTGCAAGGGCGGTATCAGATATCACCCCCACGTAGACCTCGACACCGAGAAGGCCCTCGCAGCCTGGATGACGTGGAAATGCGCCGTCGTCAACCTCCCCTATGGAGGGGCTAAGGGCGGGATCGCATGCAACCCAAAGGAGCTCTCCAGAGGGGAGCTGGAGAGGCTCACCAGGGCCTATGCGGCTGCGATAGCCGGATTCGTGGGAGTAGACCTCGATATACCAGCCCCAGATGTCGGAACCGACGCCCAGATAATGGCGTGGTTCGTCGATGAATACTACAAGATCACGGGCAGGATCATACCAGGGGTGATAACCGCAAAGCCGATATGCATAGGTGGATCCCTGGGCAGAACCGCGGCTACTGGCAGGGGGGTCTTCTTCACAGCCGTAGAGGCCTCAAAGAAGTATGGGATACCGATAAAGGGGGCTAGGGTGGCGATACAGGGATATGGAAATGTAGCATACCACTCAGCCCTAAACTTCTACGAGGCTGGAGCCAAGATCGTGGCCGTAAGCGACTCGAAGGGTGGAATATACTGCAGGGATGGATTGAACCCCGAGAAGGTTATGGAGCATAAGAGGAAGACCGGAACCGTCTCAGGATTCCCAGGATGTGAGGAGATCGGGTCGAAGGGGCCGCTCACCGTCGAGTGCGACATACTCGTACCCGCAGCCATGGAGAACCAGCTGACGGAGGAGAACGCTGGAGATGTGAAGGCGAAGTTGATCGTAGAGGGGGCCAACGGCCCAACAACGCCGGAGGCGGATAAGATATTAGAGGAGAAGGGTGTCGTAGTCATACCCGACATCCTCGCAAACGCCGGCGGCGTAACAGTCAGCTACTTCGAGTGGGTTCAGAATAGGATGGGATACTACTGGACTGCTGAGGAGGTTGATGAGAGGCTGAGGAGGGTTATGACACAGGCTTTCAGAGATGTTACGGAGCAGGCTGAGAAATATGAGATAAGCCCGAGATATGGAGCCTACGCCCTCGCCTTCGGAAGGGTTGCCGAGGCCATGAGGGTGAGAGGCATAATATAAAATACCCTTCTCTTTTTAATTTTAGAAACAAGAAACAATGAGGATCGGCATCATAGGCGGCACCGGCAACATGGGGAGAGGCCTAGCCGTCCGGTTTGTTAAGAGACATATAGTTATGATAGGCTCTAGAAGACGGGAGAAGGCTGAAGAGACGGCGAGGAGCCTGATGAGGTATGCCAAAGGCTTCTATCAAAGCGAAATGGAGGCCGAGATCATCTTCATAACCCTGCCGCCGAAGGCTGTGATCCCCACGTTAAGTGGGGCCTCCTCAACAAGGAGCAGATAGTAGTATTCACTGTCGTCCCATGGAGAGGAGGGGGAAACTCTACCACTATCAACCCCTGAAGACTGACTTGAGAACAGAGATGGATAGAAGCCCTAACACCCCTACTGCTCAACGCAGCGATACTGAACGGCCTCCACGAGCCATCCATAAGGATAATCTCCTGACTCCCCGAGTAAGGGTAACCTTAAAATAGATTTTTGGGAGGTTAATGTGATGCCCTACAAGATTATTGAGAAGAGGGAGCTGACGCCCCCTATAAAGCTGATAGGGAGGATGGAGTTCTACAAGCCTCTCAAGGAGATAGCTCTCATCACCGGAGGTGAGGGGGATGAGTGAGGCTGAGAGGCAGGTTCCAATGCCCAAGCAGCCGCCCGAGGAGAGGATACATAACTTCAGGGAGGTCGCCCTGGGATATACGGAGGAGATGGCGAGGAGGGAGGCTGAGAGATGTCTTCAATGCAAGAATCCGAGATGCGTAGAGGGATGCCCCGTCGGCGTGGATATACCAGGATTCATAAGGCTGATAGTGGAGGGGAGATATGCTGAGGCGGCTGAGAAGATAAGGGAGAAGAACGCCCTCCCAGCGATAACGGGGAGGGTCTGCCCACAGGAGGTTCAATGCCAGGCTAAATGCGTAAGGGGGATTAAGGGCGAGCCTATAGCGATAGGGAGGCTTGAGAGATTCGTCGCCGACTGGGAGATGAGGCATGGGAGGAGGCCTCCGAAGAGGGTGAAGCCGACGGGTAAGAGGGTTGCAGTGATAGGCTCCGGCCCAGCTGGGCTGACCTGTGCGGCTGAGCTTGCTAGGCTTGGACATGAGGTTGAGATATTCGAGGCCCTCCACAAGCCTGGCGGAGTCCTCATGTATGGCATACCGGAGTTCAGGCTTCCGAAGAGGATCGTGGAGGAGGAGGTAAAGTATGTGGAGAGCCTGGGAGTCAAGATACATCTGAACATGATAATCGGGAAGCTCTACACCATCGATGAGCTATTCAAGATGGGTTTCGACGCCATCTTCATAGCGACTGGAGCCGGCCTACCAAGATTCCTCGGAATCCCAGGTGAGAACCTGAATGGGATATACTCAGCAAACGAGTTCCTGATCAGGACGAATCTGATGAAGGCATACCTATTCCCAGAGTATGACACCCCCATCCACGTTGGCAAGAGGGTCGCCGTCATAGGCGGTGGAAACGTAGCCATGGATGCAGCGCGATGCGCCCTAAGGCTTGGAGCGGAGGAGGTCTACGTCATCTATCGTAGGAGCAGGGCTGAGATGCCTGCGAGGGCTGAGGAGGTTGAGAACGCAGAGGAGGAGGGAGTGAAATTCATATTCCTTGCAAATCCCGTGAGGTTCATAGGGGATGAGAGGGGATTCGTAAAGGAGATTGAATGCATCAGGATGAGGCTTGGAGAGCCGGATGAGACTGGCAGGCGGAGACCCATCCCAATAGAGGGATCGGAGTTCAGGATCGAGGTCGACACCGTTATAGTGGCCATAGGTCAGGTTCCAAACCCCATCATACAGAAAACCACTGAGGGGCTGAAGACGGGGTGGAGAAACACGATAGTCGTCGACGAGGAGACGATGCAGACAAGCATCGAGGGGGTGTATGCCGGCGGAGATGTGGTGAGTGGAGCCGCAACTGTGATAAGCGCCATGGGGGCTGGAAAGAGGGCTGCGAAGGCCATTCACCGATACCTCATGTCGAAGAGATAGAACTTATAGGGTCTCAACCCCCTTACCCAAATATCTATGAGCAGTGAGATGTGGGTTGAGAAGTATAGGCCCAAAAGCCTAGACGAGATGATAAATCAGGAGGAGATCGTCGCCAGGCTTAAACGCTTCGTAGAGGAGCGAAACCTGCCGCATCTACTCTTCGTAGGGCCGGCGGGAGTGGGGAAGACAACGGCGATATTGGCTCTGGCACACGACCTCTATGGACCTGAGTATAGGAACTATATAATGGAGCTGAACGCCAGTGATGAACGGGGCATCAACGTCATCAGGGAGAAGGTGAAGTTCTTCGCTCGGACAGCCCCCATAGGCGACGTCCCCTTCAAGATCCTCATCATGGATGAGGCTGACAGCCTCACGGCTGACGCCCAGCACGCATTGAGGCGAACTATGGAGCGATACACGAGGACATGCCGCTTCTGCCTCATAGGCAACTACTCCGAGCGCATCATCGAACCCATACAGAGTAGGTGTAGTATCTTCAGATTCTCACCTCTCAGCGAGGAGGATGTGAAGCGATGTCTAAGGATGATAGCTGAGAAGGAGGGTGTGGAGGTCTCACCCGATGGCTATGACGCCATCTACGAGGAGTCGAGGGGAGACCTGAGGAAGGCTATAAATCTCCTTCAGGCAGCCGCAGCGGCCTCTGGGAGGAGGGTGGACGCAGAGGTGGTCTACGCCGTCCTAGGCAGAGTCAGCCCTGGAAGGGTGAGGGAGATGATTCAGCTCAGCCTTAAGGGGGAGTTCATAGAGGCCCGAGAGCTGCTGAGAAGCCTCCTCATCGACGAGGGGATGGCAGCGGAGGATGTTCTACGGATGATATACTCGGAGGTTATGAGGCTGGACATACCGGAGAGGTTGAAGGTGAGGCTCTCAGATGCCATAGGGGAGGTGGACTACCGATTGACGCAGGGATCCAGACCCGAGATACAGCTCAGCGCTCTCCTGGCGAAGCTCGTCTTGGTGGGGGAGGAGATGAGGGGTGGCGGAGCAGCCCTGGACTGAGCGCTTCAGACCTAGAACCCTAAGAGAGGTTGTGGGAAACGAGGAGGCTAAGGATAGGCTCCTAGAATGGCTGAGGAGCTGGGAGGAGGGGATACCTGAGAAGAGGGCGGCCCTCCTCTATGGGCCGCCAGGCGTTGGGAAGACATCCCTGGTCGTAGCCGCCGCCAACGATCTAGGCTACGACCTATTGGAGGTGAACGCAAGCGACTATCGAACCGCCAAGAGGCTGAAGGAGATCCTGGGCAGAGCCTCAACGCAGCAGGTTACCGTCACCGGTCGGAGGAGGCTAATTCTCATAGATGAGCTTGAGGGACTCAGCGGCCGAGAGGATAGAGGGGGAGTTGAGGCGATTCTGGATTTGATAAGGGAGACTAGGGCGCCCATCATCCTGGTCGCAACGGTCTATACATCGCTGAGGGAGGCCTGGGAGAGGAAGCTGAGGGAGTTGATGAAGCTCTCGCTCCCCATAGAGCTGAAGCCCATACCAGTCGTCGAGGTCGCTGAGAGGCTTAGGGAGATCGCATCTAGGGTTGGAGTGGAGGTGGAGGAGGAGGTCTTAGAGGAGCTCGCCATACGCTCCGAGGGAGACCTGCGAACGGCGATAAACGACCTGGAGGCCGTGGCCAGAGGCCGTAGACGAATCACCCTCCAAGACCTTGAGGCCCTGGGGCTTAGGGATAGGCAGCTATACGCCGAGGAGGCGTTGAGGAGGCTCTTCACGGCTAAGACCCTCCAGGAGGCTAAGGGAATTATCTCCTCCACCCAGCTCAACTACGATGAGCTGATCGACTGGATATATGAGAACCTCCCCTACATACTGGATGATCCAAGGGAGCTCTCGGAGGCCTTGGAGGCTCTGGCGAGGGCTGACATCCATAAGGCGAGGGCTGAGCGCTCCCAGGCCTATAGGCTGCTGAAATACATGTTCGACGAGCTGGCTGGGGGTGTAGCCCTAAGCCTTGAGAGATCCCAGGGCCTATTGGGGGTTGTTGAGAGGCATCTAAGGGCGATGGGCATACCCCTAACCCCCCTCAAGCTTGAGGAGCGCCCCGAGGGGGTCTCCATCATCCCAGTGAGGTATCTGGGAGGGGATACCTGGAGGAGGGTGAATATGGCGGTTAGAAGCCTTGGAGGCTCCTGGGATAGGGAGGGGAGACGCTGGATCGTGGGCTACCTCAGACCCCCTAGGATAGCGCTGAGATACTGGTGGTCTAGGGAGAGGAGGAGGATGTTGAAATCCATCTCCTCAAAGGCTGCCTCCAGGATGCATATATCAACCTCCAGGGCGATTAGGGATGTAATACCCATCCTCAAGGTCATCTTCCAGAGCGATCCAGAGATGGCGGAGGGGATAGCTGAGTGGATGGAGCTGGACGGCGACGAGGTTAAATGGCTGTCGAAGGGCTGACCCCCCCATATAGACCCATGGATGGTAGGAGCCATCCATCCCGACCGCCGATGAGTTCAAATCGATAGGTTCTACCCGAAGGGGGGTGATGGACTACGGCCCATAGGCTCCACGCTCTCATCGATATGAGAGCCTTAATTAGACGCTCTAAATGGTCGGCCCTTGAGCTGGGCCTAGCCCTCGATGGAAGCCTAACACCGATCCGAGTCTCACCCCCAACCTCCTCGACGTGGCATTCACCTAAAGGTCTACAAAGCCATTCAAGATCGTCGGGATGGCCATGGTATCGTAGATCCATCTCCACGGCGTGTATCAGCAGCGTGGTGGTGAGAGCCAAGTTATACTCCCTCAGGAGCTCCATCGGCTCAGGCGGATCGAAGTCCGCGAGGTAATACTCCTCCTCCAAGTCGGCGTAGAGGCTCTCATCCAAGTCCTCGGCTGTGATGCCGAAGATCTCCGCAGCCTCCTCCAGGACTCTTCTCCTCTCCTCCTCGGATGTGACTCCACGGCCCCTGGTCAGCCTATAGACGAGTCTCCTCGCCTCCAGGGGGTCGACGAGGCTTCTCATCTGATAGATGCAGTGGCCGTCTAGGATTGTGGAGAGTCCCCTGACAAGCTTTGGATCATAGCTCATCAACTCCACCTCCTCTAAGGCCTCCCAGAGCTTCCAACGCTTCTCGTCGACGTGTTCTCTATAGATGGAGATGAGACGCTCGGCGAGGGGCAGCTCATCTCGGGCTGCGTACATCGGCCTTATACGGCCTCTGCGACGCCTAACCCTCAATAGGTTTTGGGGGAGCCTCATCCACGCCTCCTCCGGCTCATACCTATCTCAGCCGTCCCCCTCGACACCAGCTCTATAAGCCTCGCCCGCTTCCCACGGCGCTTTCTAAGTATGCGTCCTAGACGCTGTATAAACTCCCTGCTGCTCCCAGTGCCGCTTATTATAACGGCGATGGAGGCGTCTGGGACGTCGACCCCCTCTTCTAGGACTCGACTGGTCACGATTCTGAGGTATCTCCCCTCTCTGAAGCCGTCTAGGATCTCCTCACGCTCAGCCTTCGGAGTCCTATGAGTTATGGCCGGTATCAGCATCTCCCTGCTGATCCGGTAGACTAAGTCGTTGTATCTGGTGAAGATTAGCATCTTCTCATCTGGATGCTCCCTCATCAATCGGCGAAGATAGTTAAGCTTAACTTCAGATCCATAGGCGATCCTCAAAGCCTTCTCCCTCGCCCTAAGCGCCCTCCTCACCTCGGGGTCTCTTCCACTCCTAACGACGAGCCTCCGATAATCCTCGCCGCTCTCGATCTTGATCCCCCTCGCCTCTAGGAAGGAGGCGTACTCGCCGAACTCCTCCTCATATCGCTTACGTTCCTCCCTCGTCAGCGGCAGATAGACGGTCTCTATGGTATATGGAGCCAGATAGACTCCGGCGAGGTCTTCTACGCCCAGCTCATAGACGACGCCGCCCACGAGCTCCATGAGGGCGGCGTGACCTCCATCGCTCCTCTCAGGGGTCGCGGTGAGGCCCAGCCTATAGGGGGCGAGATAGCAGAGGGCTATCCTAGAATAGGTGGGGGAGGGGAGATGGTGAACCTCGTCGAAGACGAGGAGTTCAAAGCGGTTCCCCAGACTCCCAGCCCTTATGGAGGCTGAGTCATAGGTTGAGACCGTTATAGGCTTCACCCCTTCACGGCCTCCGGCGACGACGCCGACGTCGACGCCGAAGGCATCCTCGATACGTTCACGCCACTGCTCAACGAGAACCAGCGTCGGAACCACAACGAGCGTTGAGACACTCAATTCCTCCATGGCCTTGAGGGCGATGACGGTCTTCCCAGCCCCCGTCGGCAGAACTATGACACCCCTACATCCAGCCCCCCTCCAAGCCTCCAGGGCCTCAAGCTGATAATCCCTAAGCTTAAGCTCCGAGGACAACCTAGGACAAACCAGAGGCCTTAAGGCCTCATCAACAAACTCCACACCCCGCTCACGCAACTCCCTCACAACATCCCGATACCGAATCCCAGGAGCCCTATAGGCGTCCAAAGCCGGGTCATATTCCCCGAAGGGAATGGGGCCACCCTTAGCTAAAAGCCACCCCCTCTCATACCTCAATCTAATCAACCCAACTCACCGAAACCACAGGAGGCTTGACCCCCTCAAAAATAGTCCACTTCGTGACTCTTTATAAAGTGGCATGCGGATTCAAAGCTCACGAAGAGGATCGTAATACTTATAGAGGCTTTTCTAGAGATACACATCTAGAATCCCCATAAAAGGGGTCTGAATCTCACAAAGAGAATTGAAAGTCTGTATCCTCACCTTGATTTATATAACATGGATTACTTGGGAATCTCACAAAGAGAATTGAAAGCAGCCGAGACCGTTGGATGAGGGCGGGTGAAGTAGCTAAGCGGAATCTCACAAAGAGAATTGAAAGAAGAACACTGAACAGAAAGCTTAGAAGAAGCACTATGCCTTGAATCTCACAAAGAGAATTGAAAGTTCTCCATAAGGAGCTTGGTTTTGTGCTCCAACATAGCAAAGAATCTCACAAAGAGAATTGAAAGTGAATGCAACTAAATCGACGGGGCGGCTTCCCAGCAGCCTGAAGAATCTCACAAAGAGAATTGAAAGTGTAGCAATCCAAAACATACTTGGAGAAGTGGCCAGCGTTCTAGCTGAGAATGCCAGCGTTATCGCTACTGTTGTTGTGATAGGCGGTGTTGCTGCCTTATTGTGGAGATATGGCGGCAACATCATAAGAGGAGTAACAGGAATCTTCAGAGTATTCAGATAGAAAACTCTAAAAACTTTCAAGTGAATCTTCAAAAAAAGTATTCAAGTAGAATATCTCATTCTCATCCTTTTATTTTTTTATGCCTAAAAATTTTTCCCTAAACCATTTTCTGTATTCTTCTCTATCTTTAGGGACAACAGAGTTTTCCGTTCTCACTCCATAAGGCGGCATAGTTACAAGCCTAATAGGTTCTTTACCCGCGGGAATAAAATCAACATATCTTTCTTTTCCACTAAAATCTATAACACCTAATCCAAAACCATAGTGAATAGTGTTTAAATCAACATCAACTGTAATGTCATAGCCTAAATCTAACGCTTCATTGCACCTGTCTCTTATACACATCTGACGCT
>CALEIY010000243.1 GCA_937898665.1 Candidatus Bathyarchaeota archaeon
TAATGATACGGCGACCACCGAGATCTACACCGTCTAATTCGTCGGCAGCGTCAGATGTGTATAAGAGACAGATTGGGTTGAGGTCAGCCCCGATGAGTATGTCCACGTCAAAGGCGAGGTCTGGATATATCACGTTGATCTGGACTTCAGCATCGTCAGCCGAGAGAAACCCGATGCAGGAATCCACATCTATGAGAACATTCCGGTCTGGATATGCTTCGCCACGACGGTGTGGGATCGCAGCCTCAAGGATCCTGAAAGTGGAGTAGCTGGCCGTGCCTGGGGCGCACCCATCAGCGTCTACGTGGAGGGTTTTAAGGTTCAGAGGGGGAGCGGCGACCACAGCCTAATAGAGCCCAGCGCCATAGGTAGATTCATCACCCTCTACGACGAGCCCTCCACGGCTGGTGCGACCATCGACGACCTCGGCCTCCACGAGGGCGCAGACCTCAACGAGACCCTCGCAGGCGATCTCAGGCCTGACAGCAGGATGCGGACAGCCGCCTACGGTCGATGGCTCCTCGTGGATTTCGGCCCTGACACTAAGTGGAGCTGGGGTAGCATAGTCAGCCAGAAGTTCCCCGCCGTCAATTATAAGCTGAAGGTCTACTATCTCGCCGTAGGCAAGTGGACCTTCACGAAGGAGGAGCATGAGGAATGGGAAGACCGAGAGGCTGATGAGAGGCGTTATGGCTGGTTTGCCCCATGGATCAATCTCTGGGATGGATTGGCCAAGGCCTTGGGGATGGCTAACCCCTTCAGGATGTTCGGCCCTTGGGCTGGCTTCGTCGCCTTCATAGCCTTCGTCCTCATACTCTTCGGCCTCGTCTACCTAATCCTAACCGTCACCCTCAGCAGGTTTTAGTCCGCTTTGTCTCATCTGGGTCTCGCCTAAGAGGGGCCTAAGATGCATAGGAGGTTCTTTTTTATTCGTACCTCGGTGAACTCCATAAGCTCAAGAATCAGTTATAAGACCTCTTCGGAGGTTGGTTTAGTTAGCTCTATATTGGGAGCAGTTTAGGCTTGATATTATGCCTTTTTATTGAACTATATTAATTTTTATGATTCAGAAGTAGCTCTTTTAATTAAATTTAAGATATTCCTATTCAATGACTCTACATCCTCATATATAAAACTATGATACTCAACATTTAGATACGCTTCTTGCATCTTTTGTCCTATAAATTCGGCATTTAATCTTTTAGTTAGAAAACTTCCCTCTAAATATTTTGGGGAGAAGGCATGAATGAAAACAACTCTCTTATTTTGATACATTTCAGTCTCATCAAGATATCTATAAATTTTAGCTACATTATTTACTGGATCCTCCCTCTTCAACTCCACCTCAATAATATATACAAACTTCGGGGACATGCCAAAAACATCAATTTGACCAAATCCATCTAAACGCTGACTATGCCAATATATATCAGGAAAATTAGAACTTAGAAATTCAATAATTTTCCTTCTAATGTTGGATTCCTTTTTATCTAAAATGCTCATCTCATTATCTCGTTCTATTCATTATATAAATTTTTCTCTGTTTACCTAGCACACTTTAAACAAATTTTTATGTGGCTCTGTTGATGCAGACTAGAAGCTTAGGTCTATCTAATGCGAAGAAGCTCGTACCATTTCACCTAAATCTCCTTAGGGGGCCTCCGCAGTATGGGCAACTTCTCACCCTATGTCCTAGAACCTCTGCCTCTCCGACTTCCAGCCAGTTGAGGACTGCTCCGCAGTTCTGGCAGCGGTATCGCTTCATTTTGGCCTCCTGGAGGCACCCATAATGAAAGTATCGGCCTCTGTAGACTGCGATGTTCCGCTGGATTACCTTGCCGCAGTAGGGGCATCGACGCTCCTCCTTTGACAGCTTTCGGTAGAGGTATCTGAGAGCCATCAGGCCTCCCTAACCCTCTGCAGCTGTCTCTTATACACATCTGACGCTGCCGACGAATTAGACGGTGTAGATCTCGGTGGT
>CALEIY010000244.1 GCA_937898665.1 Candidatus Bathyarchaeota archaeon
GCTTATGTCTGGGGAGTATAGGTGTGAAGTATGTGGTAAGGTGTTTAGGACGGCGCAGGCCTTGGCCAGTCATCGTCGGTATAGGCATGGTGAGGGCGGTAGGGAGGAGGGTGTTCTTGATCTGAGGCAGGATTTCGTGGAGATGTTGAGGGATGTGGGTCTTCGGGGGAGGAGGGAGATAATTGCTGACATCTTCTTCGATCTTGGACCTGAGAGCCTTGAGAATCTGGAGAGAGTGCTGCGGATCGCTGGTGTGACCAATCCTGCCAGGAATCTGATACTGATGAGGTGGGCTCAGAGGCTGGGGAAGAAGCTGCCTAAGTCTCTCTTGGAGGAGGATGAGGATGAGAAGTCCCTAGATCTCTTCGAGGTTTATGATAGGCTTTCTCAAAGGGAGCTTAGGGAGTTGATGCTTGAGGAGCTTAGGTCCAGAATCGAGGAAAGGCGTAGGAGGCTTAGGGGTGATGAGGCCTATGAGCGGTTGATGGCCGAGATCACGCTTCTTAGAAATCAGATGAGGGAGCTGGAGCAATGGGTGAAGAGTCAAAGGAGGGAGCCCCCACCGGTGGGTATTAGTTGGAGGCGGGAGGCTTCGGCATACGTATACGACGAGGATCATGTGGTCTGTGGTGTATGTGGCTTCACAGGCTCAGTGAGGGGCATACCCGTCGGAGAGGTATTCCGCTGCCCACGCTGTGGAACGGAGTACCACAGGAGCTTCTGAGATGCCTGAGAGGAGGATACATAGCTGGATAACTAGGCTGCTACTGGGCAGGGGATACGATGAGGTACATAGAACCCTCGACTACCCCTCCCTTTTTCTGGGGCCAAGGCATAGGAGGCTTTTCCACGATTCGATGGATGCTGTGATGATTGGATACCTTATTGGGGGATTAGATGGAGCTGTAGCGGCTATGCTCCACATCCTAATCGATGAGATATGTAGCAGCGATGAGGAATTCGATAGGTTGTTAAGGTTCTTAGCTTCTAAGAGAGACTAAGCATTCATTGAATTGAGTCGTTTCCCTATCTAAGTGATTAGAGTCTCAGGGTAGTCTTAGACTACCCTGAGGGTTGTAGCCTGTGAGAGAGTCTTAGGTCTTACACTAATAAATAGGTGGAGCCACTTTAAGAGGTTCATCGAAGGAGTTACAACACCTCAGCCACTAAGGGGTGTGGGCGTTAGAGCTGAGACCCCTGAAACACCTCTGGGGTTAAGACCCAAAAACACCTTAAGGGGCTTAGGGAGCCCTGATTTGAACTGTTAATTATACCCCCTCTAGGGCCCCCTCCCGACCCAGATCCAGCCCTCAAGGGGTTTTAGGCATAATAGTGTTGGAGAGGTTCCATTGGGAAACAAGATGGGGCTAATCCCTAAATCCTTCTGATTCTTAGAATGGTTCAAAAAGTGTGGATGGAAGGCGACATAAAGGATCTACAGCTTCACCATTAGGAAGTTAATTTACCTAATTAGATGAGGGCCTCCTCCCATCTTAAGGGGGAGGGGGGTATCCCCCTATGGAGGGGTGTTGACTTATACTTGTATCTCTCTTTATCGAGTCGTTCTTTAACCTCTTCATAATTTATTTAATTTCAAACCTATTGTAGATTGTAGAACCCTTCACCTTGTCGATATAGGAGTGCCCTCTCAAAATGCTCTAAAAATACGATTTAGTATGTTTCTCTCGTGAGCTTTGATATTAATTGTTTGCCTATACGTTTATTTGTTAGGGCTTTCAGTATATTTGGTGAAGTTGCTCTTGTTATATCGTCAATTTGGAATTTTTGCATTAATATGACTAGCCATGATGGTAGTGGGATTTTGTATGGCGCCTCAAGAAGCCCTAAACGAATTTTCCTGTTTAGGTTTATTGCAGCTTGGAGAGCACTCTCGCATCCAAGCTCTTGGGCGAGTCTGATGGTTTTTCTAGAGGTCCACTTCTCGACTGTGAAGAAGTCGTTTAGGGTGTAGATCCGCTCCTTATATATGGCATGAGATGCTGCGACAAGTGCCTCAGCGTAGCTTTCAAGGGCCCTTATTTCGACTCCGTTGAATTCTTTAATGTCCACATGTTCTAAGAGCTTCTTGCCGTCGATGAAGATGACTCCACCTAGGCTTGGATGGATGTATACATCGACTATTGAAGCT
>CALEIY010000245.1 GCA_937898665.1 Candidatus Bathyarchaeota archaeon
CATACGAGATGTAGAGAGGTCTCGTGGGCTCGGAGATGTGTATAAGAGACAGTGACAGGTGGAGACGACTTCGGATTTAATAGTTACGAGTTAGTAAACTGGGATTGGACTAACTCTAAGAAGGATAAAGATAAAGTGCTTGAGTTAGTAGTCAAATTTTATTTTAATAACTCCCTTCTCCCACCAGAATACGAGGAGGAGTTATTCAACTGTCTTAAGACTATCTTCCGCAGCAACTGTATGATAGACCTCCTCAGATTCTTCTCAAGATATAAGGCAGCCACCTTCAGAACACTTGAACACTTCTTCCCTCAATACAGTAAACAGCAGCTCTACAACGCCCTCAACCGCCTCATCAATCTAGGCTTAGTGAAGGTTCCCATCAAGGGTGTGCCCAGACGTAGACGTGGAGGACCCATCCCACGCATATACGCCATCATAGGCTACGAGCCAGAAGACATCTCCAGAGCCAGAGAGATGGACATGAACATGAATATACCAGGACTCCCAAACGTAGAGAGACTCACACAGCTTATCCTGGAGGAATACTTCGAGCCCAAGAAGACCAGGGACATCTCCATCGAGGAGGTCAGATACATCCTCAGACGATACGCCTCAGACTACTACTCCCGAGACCTCGTTGAACTCGTCATCTATCGACTGGAGAAAATCCACCACAAACGAGTCTGGAGGTGAATATCAATGGATAGGAATAGAAGGCCTCATCAACTGGTTTTAACTGGAGATATAGCAGCTCAGATCAGAGTTCTTAGAGAGGAGCATAAGGCCCTCAAGGAACTGGTCCTCCAGCAGCAAACCCTCATCCAGAACATCCTCTATGAACGAAGCCAATCAATCAAGGTAGACTGGGAGAAGAGACGTAAACTACTGGACAGGGTTAGGGATCGGCTTCTTGGCCTCATCATAGAGTATCCAGGCCTCACCTATGCAGAGTATCAGCAGCTCTACACCCGTAGATATAGACATACACCCAGAGTTGGAAACCGAATCAGAGAGCTTAGACAGATGGGCTTGGTCTACACAATTCCAGGGCCGGATAAGAAGCTGAGAGTCTACCCCAAATCCACCATCAAAACCATGGAGGTGAAGAGATGAGTTTGGTTGTTCTTAGGAGTAATCATAAGCCTGAGTGGTGGAGAGAGCGCAGACGTAGAGATAGGGTGACATTATTCAAGCCTGCATGGGTCTGGTGTGAAAGGGAGGAGAAGCTATACTCCAGGCTGCTGAGAGGCTTCACCCTCCACTGCTGCAGCGGCTACTCAGAGCTCGGAGACATCAAGCTGGACATAAACCCCGATTTCAGACCCACATTAGTCGCCGACATTCACCATCTTCCCTTCAGGTCTCAAGTCTTCGACACTTTGATTTGCGACCCTCCATGGCATGGCCCCCAGACCTGGATGAGGTTCCAGCAGATCATCAGAGAGTTCATCCGAGTGGCTCGAGCCCGCATCATCCTCATCCTCGGAACCCTATACTATCACATCCCCAAGCCCTTCAAGCTTCAGGAGGTCTATATCGTGAAGAAGATCCCGCCCATGGTTCACATTGTCTATGTCTGGGATCGAATCACCCCAGAACTCTCAGCCTTCATGGGAGGTGGAGTTGGATGAGAGATCCCCCACGTGAGCCTGGAGAAATCCTCGAAGAGGTCATAGATGCATTAGCGAGGTGGAGATTCGCCTCTGTAACCGAGCTCAGCCATGAACTCTGGATGGAAACAACCCACCTCGCAGGGTTTATGAAAGCCCTTGAAGCTGTGGGGCTCGTAACCTCTAAGAGACGTGGAGGGAGACGCTTCTACTTCCTCAACTACGAGGTTCTCAAAGCCTGGAGGGAGCTCATAGGCCTCTCCATCAAGGAGGTGAAGGAAGATGCGGTTTGAGATTAGGGTCAGACTTCCCCATCGATACGTGGAGATAGGCATAGAGGGAAACCTCAAGGAAGTCATGAAAGCCGTAGACTATGTAAGCCTATTCACCGGAGAAGAATACTTCAAATCTCCAACCCTACAGCAGTTAGCTGAAACCCCAATAATCAGATTCCTAGGAACCTGGACAAACACCATCCTTGAGCTCCTCAGGAAGTGGGATGGAACCCCTAAAACCTTCGCTGAGATACGTGAAGCCCTAACCCTAAACGGACTCCACATCCCGAGACCCACGCTTCAGGGAGTTCTCTCCCACCTGGTCTCCCAGGGCAAACTGGAAAGATGGAAGGACCCCTCCATCAACCGATACGTCTACACAATAAAGAGAGGTGAGTGAAAGTGAAGGATTTTGTTGAACTCCTCAAGAAGTTGAGGGATAAGCGGGTTAGAATCCACTTCTACATTCCTCCTGAGGCAGCCAGCGTCACAGAGGAGGGAATCTACAGCCATATCGGTCGCATCGAGGATGTAGATGGCCACATCCTCATCATCGATAACAGGGGAGAACTAGCGGAGAGGGATGTAGGCTCCCTCAAGCTCTACGTGAATCTCGATGTAGCAGTCATCTTCGCAGTTGAGGAAATCAAGGAAGACTATTGGCCCAAGGAGAAGGGTGAAAATGAGGAGGGGGAGGCTTAGCCCAGAGGAGAAGGCGGTTCTCCAAGCCCTTAGGAATCATCCCTACGGCTGGAGATTCAAGGCTAGAGACCTCGCCGAGGAAGTCTCCGAGATTCTTGGGAAACCCATCTCATCAAAATCCATAGCCAGGATACTCAGGAAAATCCGTAAAGTCCGACGAATCAAAACCAATCCACCTCCAGCCCTCTATGAGAGTCGAGTCGGTTGCTGTCGCTACAGTCGATTCAGCAGATACGTGAATCCTCGATACTGTGTGGCATGCGGGAGGTTCTGGAGGTGAGGAGGAGTCTGGTGAAGCTGACTATTAGGCTGTTTGGAGGTAAAGTTGCCAAAGCAATTTGGGGGAGATGTATATGGTTCACAGAGTAAACCCTGAGTCCATAGCCCTCATCATCTCCGCCTCTATGTTGATAATCCTCTTCCTTCTCTGTTTAGCCCAGCCCCCTGAGCGCATCTGCATCTGCGGAGAGGTATTCTACATTCAATACTTCCCTGAGGGAGATGTCACCCTGCTATTGCTGAGGGATTATGGTAGAGTCTTCCTTAAGGGTGATTGGACCACCTCTCTAATTGAGGGGCATATCTACATCCTCAATCTCAGGGCTACCACCCGTAGGAGTCCCACCATCTATAGGGTTCTCAGCTTCTACGAGGTGAATCCGAGATGATGATAGATGTCGGCTGTGGAGTGAATCCCCATCCCGCTGCATGCGTCGGCGTAGACCTCTATATGGGAGCTGTCAGCCCCGACATCCACGTTGAAATAGATCCTCAGCGGATTCCCAATCCAATTAAGGCTGACATCCATCACCTCCCCTTGAGATCTAAGGTCTTTGAAGAGGCCTACTGCAGAGCTGTATTGGAGCATGTCGAGGATCCCACTAAGGCTCTCAGAGAGCTTCTCAGAGTATCCAGATGCAGGGTTCAGGTGATCATCCCCCATAGATATTTCAGGAATAGAGCTTGGCAGAGGCCTCCGAGGGAGCATCGCTGGTTCTTCGGAGTGCGTCAGGTCAGGGCTTGGCTTAACTCCCTGGGTTTGAGGTATCATCTATGGGTTGAGAGGAAGCCCTACCCTTCAGCTCTCATCCCCATCGTATGGCTTCCCCATCTCATCTACATCACCATCTACCTGGAGAGGTGGAACCCTTGAGACTTCTCATGCCCTTCTGGAACCTCAACCTGCTGCATCGATATCGGCCTCAGCTCGAAGCCTTGGCAGCCTACCTCGACGAATTCCACATCATCTACCTAGAAGGAGAGCCGGAGGGGAGCTACGCTGACTTTCATAGGTTGAGGTTCAGGAGGTATCCGGCTTCCAAATTCCTCAATTGGAGCCTGAACCTTCCCAGAGCTTGGAGACAGGTGAGAAACATCGACATCGATGCCTACTACTGTCTCAGCGGATTCTGGTTTGAGATCTACAGCCACTACTTCTCTAAGCGCAGCGGAAGGCCCTACGCCGTGAGGCTGAGAGGAGACCAGGTGAGGGTTACAGAGCTCTTAGTGAAGAATCGATTGAAGCGTTGGATTAAGAATAATCTCTACAGAGGAACGCTGCTGGAGGCCGACTTGGTTATCCCCATCTCGGAGAAGCTGAGGTTGAAAGCCATTAAACTGGGTGTATCCCCGTCAAAGCTGACGCAGCCCATTCCAAATGGCGTGGACACCGACCTCTTCAAGCCTGAGAAGTTCCCCTCTGAATTAACTGTGGGCTATGCAGGGAGAATCAGCAGGGAGAAGGGTTCAATCTTTCTCACAGCCTTAATGGAGAAAACCCCTGACATCAAGTATCTAGTGGCAGGACCCATAGAGGACTCAGCCTTCAAGCCTCCCAAGAACTGTGAATATCTAGGCGTATTACCCTATGAGAAGATGCCTGAATTCTATAATCGATGTAGCCTCATCGTTCTCCCTTCATATACGGAGGGCTTTCCCAATGTTCTACTTGAAGCCTACGCCTGTGGAAGACCCTTAATGGCCTCACCTATCTGTTTCCCTGATCCTGAGGCTAGAAGTCTGAGCATACCTCTCAAGTTAGATGTCAGGCTTTGGGTTTCCAACCTTGAGTGGCTTAGGGGACATTATGAGGATATGGTGGATGTGGATATCTCTGAGAGACGTAGATGGGCTGAGAAGTATAGCTGGCCTGAATTCGGCAGACGCATCGTCGAAGCCCTAAGGAGGCTGATAAGATGAAGGCTAAACATCTCTGGACTCTCTGGATTCTTTTTAAGCGTGGCCACAGCATGTATCTCGCCTTCCTAGTCAGCTTCCTCAACTTCATCACAATCCAATACACGCTTCTAATAAGCCGAATCCCCACCCTGAAAGCCATCTTCTCCAATCTCCTCCTCTTCACATCTCTCTTCCTAGCCCTATATGTCCCTGTAGCTGTCATCCTAGGCTACATCGATTATCGAAGGGGAGGAGTGGAGACCATGCAACAGCTCAATCCATGGGTAAACGACCTGAG
The DNA here is from genome assembly GCA_937898665.1 of Candidatus Bathyarchaeota archaeon. Classification (GTDB taxonomy): domain Archaea; phylum Thermoproteota; class Bathyarchaeia; order TCS64; family B23; genus B23. The sequence goes on from CALEIY010000245.1 coordinate 5,067, forward strand.
CTCAGCACTCATCCTCATCGCCGAGGGCCGAGTTGAGGAGGCTAAACGTATATTGGAGAGGTGGAAGAGATGAGATTTGATTCTAAGAAATGTGTGCTTCTGGGATGTGTTTTGGGTCTCTATCTCGCCCTTAACTTCATAAAGATAGGAGTGCCATGGTTTGGAAGTGTATTATTAACATTCTATATTGTCTTTCTTTCACTTTTCCATCCTATTCTCTATCCGTATACAATAATTCCTCTTGCTTATTTCTCAGTTAGAAACTTCATTCTTACTCTAATCCTCTTTACAAGATTTTCACCTATGCTTTTTTCCTTGGCTTGCACCTTAGAGATTTTTAGGATTATGGGATTAGATGTGAAACCTGGCGATCTTAATAAAATAGCCCAGATTATTGAATTTTGGGATGACCCTCTTAAAGCCATTATAATCATCCATCTGGCTCTCTACCCCTTCATAATCTATCTAATAGCTCTCAAGCTGGGTGTTCTCCGTAGGGTGAGAGCTAGGCTTCTGCCTTATCTCGACTTCGAGGAGTTCTATTCGCTCCATTAGACTTCTCACCAATCTCTCGAAACGCTCCTCCATCTTCTCTATTAATCTATCTCTGGATGCCAGCTCTGATTCAAGCTCCCTTATTCTCCTGCGGAGTCTCTCCATCTCCTCCCTTGGATAGGTGAAGACTCTTAGGTTGTCATAGGCTTTGAGATACGCCTCCGTGAGTAGGGTCATGTGATGGGAGCTGAGCATCTCCTCCGGTCTGCTATAGGGGGCTGAGGTGTCTCCTATGGTTTTACCCTGTAGCTTAGCTATCCAGTTCTTAGGCATTCCAGCGGCCTCAAGCATGGTTTGATGAAACTTCCTCAGGCTGTGAGCTGAGATCTTACGTTCACCTATCTTAGCCGCTATCTTCCATAGAGTCGCTGATATAGCTGCAGGAGAGAGCCTTTCACCCCATCTATTGATGAATAAAGGTGAATCAGCATCCAGCTCTCCCTCCTCTCTACGTCTTTCCTCTAGATATTCATCTATGGCTTTGATCGCTTCGGGTCCTATATGGATGTAGGCATAGCTCCCCGTCTTCTCAGTCTCGAAGGGATAGAAAACCTTGAAGGGCTCCCCAGCATCGTTGTAGACTGTTTTAGCCTCTAGGTAGTCGCTTACCTTGAGATTAGCTACATCGCTGACTCTGAGACCGGAATCCTTGAGCAACATTATCAATGCCCTGTTGCGAAGCCTATTCTGCTCCCCAACTCGGTCATACATCTCCCTGATCTGATCTCGGGTGAGAACCCTCTGTCCCTCATGGTAAACCCTGGGCTTCTCACGGCTTCTAAGGCTGAATTCAAGGTTCTGAGCCTGGAAGAAGCTTCTCACAGCTTTATAGATCATGTAGACGCTGCTGGGCTTCTTACCCCTCTCCCGCTCCTCCACCATCATCTGCCTAACCCAGCCCTCGATGATCCTGCGATCCCTCGGGTCATCAGACTTCAAATGCTGAAGCCGAAGCTCATAGAGCCGCTCAGGATCAAGGTTAAACCTCCTCAAGAATCTTAGAAACTCTCTTAGATACTGACGTCTAGTATTAACAGACATGAGTCTAAGCTCATCAAGCCAAATCCTCCAGCTCTTAGAACCAGGAAACAACCTCTCATACCTCTCCAAAGAGGTCAATCAAACCCCCAGTAAATACGGTATGACACCAAAAAATAAAAAATTTACCATTACAACAATATACGCAGTGGTATTTGAGGGCCATGGAAGATGCACGATCGAGGCGGCTGGGGAGGGGGGATAAGAATTACAGCTGTCTCTTATACACATCTCCGAGCCCACGAGACCTCTCTACATCTCGTATGCCGTCTTCTGCTTGAA
>CALEIY010000246.1 GCA_937898665.1 Candidatus Bathyarchaeota archaeon
AGGAGCTCTGGGGTTATCGCATAAGGGCTCCGGTGGAGTAGCTACTCCAGGGGCGTCCCGCATTGGACGCAGAATCTCGCTGTGGGCTTGTTTTCGTGGCCGCAGTTGGGGCATATCTTAGCCTTCTTCCTCCTCCCCCTCCTCCTGGTGGGGGTTGGCTGCGGCGGGGTTGGCTGCGGAGGCGGCGTCGGCGGTGGAGTTGGTGGAGCCTCCTCAACGGCCTCGACGGCTCCATACTTCTCCTCATACATGCTTAGAACCTTCTGGAGATGCTCTATCAGCCTCTTAACACCTATGGGTCTTAGGGCGTATCGCTGGTAGATGGTTATGCTATCCTCCTCCTCATAGCCGAGGCCGAATTCGATGTATCCCTCGTAGACCTCGCTGGAGAAGTAATCTGCGTATAGCACCCTCTTATCGAGGATGCTCTCCTCCTTCTCCTCACCCATCTCAGGCACCAATCCCACCTTCCCCTAGGCCTATTTAAGTTCGATGACTTCGGACATCTTAAATCCGGATTTAGAGGAGTGGTCTTAGGGGCTGTGGATGGTTAGGGTTGCGACGGGTATGGGCTTCGAATTGGAGCTCCCCGAATCCTATACGCATCTAAAGCTGGAGGCTGAGAAGGCCATCGACGAGATTCTAAGCGACAGGCCGAAGGCTAGGAGAATGTGGGAACTCATGCGAGATGACCCAGAGGTGAACGCCGACTGGGATATGGCTAACTACATAGCCGTGGCGAAGCTGAAATATAATGACCATGGGGAGATTCATGCTAAGATCGTCGCCGCCAACGCCCTGAAGATGTTGAGGCTCCTATTGGAGCATGGCATCACCCCCGACGTGGTTAGGGAGAGGGCTGGAGACGAGGATGACGCCCACCTCATAGTCCTCGCGGGGGCGCTCCTCCACGACATAGGAAACCAAGTTCACAGGGAGATGCACAACGTCTCAGGCGTCTACCTCGCAATACCTCTGTTGAATAGGCTGCTGCCGGAGATATATGAGGAAGAGGAGGTGATGTATGAGATCCGTGGACACATCCTCCACTGCATCTACGCCCATGAGTTCGATGTCAGAGACCTCACCATGGAGGCGGCCCTAGTAGGCATAGCAGATGGAACAGACATGACCAAGGGCCGAGGCCGACTGGCATTTGATAAGGGGAACGTCAACATACACACCGTCTCAGCCCTAAGCATCGACAGGGTTGAGATCACCAGGGGATATGAGAAGCCCATTAGGATTCAGATCGAGATGAGCAACAGCGCAGGAGTCTTCCAAATCCAGGAGACCCTCTGTAAAAAGATCGCTGGAAGCCCCCTCGAACCCTACATAGAGGTCGTAGCCCTAGCGAGACCTGAGAAGCCCCCGATGGATGAACGCATCGTCCACAGGCTGATAATCAGCGGAAAGAAACTCGAAGCCCTATAATTATCGGACACCACATGGAGGCTAAGAGCAGTGTTAGGTTACATGCTCTCGGGAATGGCGGGCTCGGTGGGATTCGAACCCACGACCGCCGGCTCCGCAGGCCGGCGTCCTATCCATGCTGGACGACGAGCCCAGGATAATCTCCATCCAGAATTATATAAATAGGTTAATGGATGCTCCCAGCATCAGTATAACACTCTAATAATTTTTCCTTGATGTTAATGGTTCCATTAACCGGTTAGAGGGGCTTCATGTAGCCTCCATCCGAGTCGGCGGCTCCGATGACTACTCTATGGTAGGTCTCATCCTCCGCCTCCACCCTCTCGAGGATTCCCCTGAATCCTATTCTCTCATCCTCTTGGAATATGCCGCTGAAGATGCCTTCATAGGAGGTTATCTCCTCCACCTCTTCGATGTCGATCTCGCCTCTTATGGATGTGTCCTCGATTCTGTATATGGCTGGGGTGTAGATGCCCTCTGAGGCGTCGATGATGGTTGCTTCGCCCTCCACTTGGCCTATGCGTCTGTAGATGCGGCTTCCATATTGCTCAGTGATCTCTTTGTCGTCTCTAACTGGGTGGATGGAGAAGTAGGTTCCCATGTAGAAGCCTTGATTCCAGCGTCTCTCAGCTATCTCTTGGAGCTCCATCTCGTTGAGGGGTAGCCTATCGAGATGTCTGTGGCACCAATCCCTGATCCACGTCTCTGATGGTGTTTCAACCTCTTCGACTCCGGCCTTGAGGGTCTCCATAAGGCTTCTGGACGCCCTATAGCCGTGGATTGTTAGGTCTATATCTGAGAATTTTGGGTTGTGTATCCCCAGCAGTATGGAGCCTGTCACCCCGAAGTCTGTGGGCCTCAGCCCCGAGGCTCTTGACAGAAGCTCCACGAGGCTTAGGAGCTTCCCCTCCAGCTCGTCTATCGGGCCTCTCCTCAGCAGTGTTCTAAGCCTCTCCCTCGGTCTGTGGTAGCGTTTGACCCTGCTCCTCGGGATGGCTGAGACCCTTATCCCCCTTATTGGGCAGTTGTATAGGTATTGGGGATATTGCTCCTCCAACAGCCTGTAGGTGGCTTCAACCTGGGTGACGTGGTAGTAGGTCAGAACCCTGCCATATCGTCTTCTGCCTCTGCCCCATCTGCCGGAGGCCTCTGGGATGTATTTTAGGTATGCCGTATATCTGTCTGGGGGGTGGAGGTAGCCGACTACGCAGAAGATTAGGCCCTCAATCGTCTCTATGTAGTCCTTATCCTTCGGCCTATCCATCTATGAGAACCATTTTTAGAGGCTGTTAAGATTGTTGCTTGAGGATGGTCACAAACCTTCCAGCCGAGGCTAAGCATAAATGGATGGAGGTAAGCCAGGCGAGAGACCCAGAGCTGAGGCTAAAGCTGATGGCTGAATTCCTATCGCTGGTTCCTAAGCATAAGGGGACAGCCAAACTCTGCGCCCACGTCCGCCGACTTATGAGCCAGCTAAGAGACGAGATCGAACGCAGAAAAAGAGTCCGTAGAGGGGGTGGAGCTCCATCATATTACCCAGAGAAATCTGGAGCCGCCCAGGTTGTGATCCTCGGCCCGACAAACGTGGGTCGAAGCAGCCTCCTAAGGGCTGTGACCAACGCAGAGCCGGAGGTCGCCCCCTACCCCTTCACAACCCGTCGACCAGTTCCAGGGATGCTCCAATACGAGGATGTCCAGATACAGCTCGTGGAGGCTCCACCCATCGTGGAGGGAGCCTCAGAGGGGCGTGGAGACGGATATCGAATCCTAAGCCTCGCCAGAAACGGAGACGGCCTCATCCTCATGATCGACTTAGCTGATGACCCAATAGAGCAGTATAGGATGATCTCAACAGAATTGGAGAAGGCGAGGATACTAACCGTCAAACCCAGAGGCGAAGTCATCATAGAGCGGAGACGCTATGGGTCGGATATCCAATTCATCTGGGAGGGAAGCCTAGAGGGATGCACAGCCGGAGACGTTGTGGAGCTCCTAAAGAGCTATGGCATCAGGTCGGCGGTCATCAGGATCAGGGGAGTCGCCACCCTAGACGACGTGGAGGACGCCATCTATGGGGCCTCAGTCTATAGGCCGACCCTCGTCATCGCCAATAAGGCCGATGTGGGCGTAGACCCAAAAACCCTCAGGGAGCTAAGAGAACTAGTCAGCCCCCTAGAGCTGATGGTCACCTCAACACAACGAGGCGGAGGCCTATCGGAGAAGTTGGGGTCAAAGCTCTTCAGACTGCTCAACCTCATCAGGGTCTACACCAAGGAGCCTGGAGAGAAGCCGTCGCCGAGGCCCTTCGTAGTGAGGCGTGGAGCCACCATCGGCGACCTGGCCCGAATGATCCACAGCGACCTACATAGAGGCTTCAGATATGCCCGTCTATGGGGGCCTAGCGCCAGATTCCCAGGAGAAAGAGTAGGCCCAGACAGACAGCTGGAGGACGGGGACATCGTAGAGATACACGCATAGACTGACAGCCACTGTCAGTCTATAATCGGCTTTAGATACTCCCCCTCCAAAGCCGAGCCGATGACGACCCTAAGCCAACGCTCATCCCCACAGCGAACCTCCTCCAATACGCCCCTAACCCTAAAGCCCTCACCAGCCTTCAAGAGGCCCCTATGCTCACCGATCATCGAAGCCAACTCGACGACGTCACCCTCAACCCCTCCCTCCAGGGGGTTGAACTCCTCAACCCTATAGATGGCTGGTCTAAAGACCGACTCAGGAGACTCAGCCACCCTTCCCTCACCCTCAACGACGCCGAGGGGCCGATAGATTCTGGGCCTCCAATCGATCTCGCTGAACCTCCTAACGGCGTTCACGACGAAGGGCACCCCCTCAAATACGCCTCGATTAAGCCTCCTCCCCTCCACCTCGCTGCGCCTATGGAGCTCCAGTAGGCCATCCTCCTCCAGCTTCAAGAGGCATCTCTGAACCCTCCGAAAGTTCTCAGCCCCATAGACTGCGACGTCTATGTCGCTCCCCTCATGATGCATACCCAGAGCTATGGAGCCGTGAATCCCGAAGAAGCCCTCAGAAACCCCAGAGGCCTCCGATAGAAGCCCTATAAGCTTCAGAGCCTTAGCCTCCAACTCATCTCTTGGCCCCCTCCTCCTAAGCCTATGGAGCTCCCTGGAGGGGGTGTAGACCTCAGCTATCAAATCCTCTGGGACGTAGATTAGATGACGGCTCAGCGTCGACGAGTATCTCACATACTCTGGGAAGCTCCGCTTAAGGCTGTCTATCAACCGCTTATAATTCTCAGGGCTGTAGAGCATCCTCGGCCTCAGCAGCGTTATGCCTCTCCTCCTCCACCTCACCGGAAGCCATTCGAGGTCTATCCGGTCTGCATAGGCCTCTGGAACATATTTCAGGAAGGCATCATAGCCGCCCTCGGGATGCTGATAGCCGAAGATGTAGAAGATGAAGCCGTGAACCGTTACGACTGCATCCCCATCCCTAAGCCTCAAGGCAACCGGATTATGGACGCTTCTCCTTATAAGTGGCAGCCACTTATATCAACTCCCAAGCCTCGACAGGAGATGGTCAACCAGGGCCTCGGCGATGTCGACGTCCGTGACGCCTTGAAGACCCCTCCACCCAGGGGCGCTGTTCACCTCCGTGATGTAGTATTCGCCATCCTCTGAGGGGAGTATGTCGACACCGGCGTATTCGAGGCCGATGACCCTCGCGGCTCTGATGCTCAGCTCCTCCAGCTCTGAGTCGAGGGTTAGAGGCTTAGCCCTCCCACCCCTCGATATGTTGGTTCTCCAATCGGCTCCTATGCGCATCATGGAGGCCACAACCCTGTCTCCGATGACGAAGGCCCTTATGTCCCTCTTCCTATGCGGTATGTATTCCTGGAGGTAGTAGACGCCTCTGATTAGCTCTATGGCCCTGAAGACCCTATGAGCCAGGTCTGGGTCTGAAACCCGTATCATGCCGACGCCGAAGGAGCCGAAGAGGGGCTTGACGACCACGTCGCCTCCAAGCTCCTCAAAGGCCTCCATCGCCTCCCTATAGCTCTCCGTGACCACAGTCCTCGGCGTCTTTATGCCGGCGTCCTCCAGCAGCGTAGAGGTATAATACTTGTCCACAGCCCTCTCGATGCTCTCAGCCGAATTCATAAGGTAGATGCCCAAGTCCTCAAGCCTATGGAGGACGTCCATCCTGTAGAAGACCTGTTCAGGTGAGCCTCCTGGAACCCTGCGGACTATGATGGCGTCATAATCATCTATGGGGTATCCCCTAATCGAGACCCTAGGCCTCAGGCCGATGCGGGATAAAAATCGGGTTGGGGGGAGGTGGTAGGCCTCTACGTCTCTCCGCCTCAGGGCTTCGAGCAGCCTCTCCACATGCCACTCATCAGGGCGTTGGGCTAATACCCCGATCTTCATCCCCGCTCAACTACGAGTATCTCCCCGTCTCCACCCACAGCCCTATCGCCCCTGTATCGTCTGAAGGCTCTCCCTATATACTCCTCAGCCCGCTTTATGCCGAGTTTCTCGCTGAGGGTTTTGAGGTAGATGCGCATGAAGGTCGGCGTATAGGTTGTGTCGTAGACGAAGGTCGGCAGGAGCTCCTCCACCTCTCCGAGGCAGATGATCAGCGAGCCATTACCCTTCATCTGCGCCCCAAGGCGCTTAGCCGCTCTGCCGAGGATGAAGATGACACCCCCATTCATGTGGGCGCCGGTGAAGGGAGCCGCGTCGCCGCCTATGACGATGAGTCCCCGCCTCATTCCAGTTCCGGTTTCATAGCCCGCTGAACCCTCGACGAAGATGCAGCCACCCCTCATCCCCTCAGGGCTTCCCCTATATGCTGCGCCCAAAAGATCTCCGGCGTCTCCCCGAATCCTTATGAGACCTCCAGCCATCTCAGCTCCAGCCCAATCCCCCACAGAGCCCTCAACGATGATCTCGCCTCCAGTCATCCTGGAGCCGAGGTGCATCCCAGCGTCTCCCTTGACGATGACCTTTCCCGCTGTCATCTCGGCTCCGATATACTTCACCCATGAGACATCCCCCTCAACGATGATGAGCTGCTCCTCGGGGTTAGGGGCGACTTCACCCTCAACCTCGAAGTATTCGCTTAGGGTCTCAACTCTATTCCCATGGTAGACCCTAAGCTCCTCAACCTCCCTCAGCGTCTTTCCGGCTACGACGTCGGGCGATATGACCTCAGCCTCTAGGGGTATGCTCAGCCCCGAGACCTTCGGCTTAAGCCTCAGCTCCATCAACTCGCTTCACCTCCGAGGCAGTCTCTCAGATATATCTGATACTTGCCGAGCTTTCCGCCGAAGTTGACGGCTGATATCCTCCTCACACCCTCAACCTCCACCGCTGCCCTTATGCCCTCAGCCATCGCCCTTCTAACAGAGGCCTCATCCAAGCCGTTTATGACAACCTCTATTATGGAGTTCACCCCCTCAGGCACCTGGGACTCTGGATACGTATGCTTGATCGCTGGGCAGAAGGGCGTATTCGTTGAGGCCCTTAGGAAGGGGTATCTTGAACCCACTTTACTCCCACTTCGGCATAGGCCTCCTGGGAACGGCGTTATGACTCCAGGCACCCTGTGTATAGCCTCGACGGCCCTCTCAGCCGCCTCCAGCGTTGAATCCTCGTCGACGCCCATGATGATGAAGTTTCCACCCCCAACACCCTTCTTCGCCCCCAGCATCTCCTCTATTAGGAATTCACCCTCCATGACGGGTATACGCCAGAATCTTCGACGCCGTAGCCATCCGTCACCGAGCCTCATCTTCACCTGGTATCCATCGCCGAAGAATCTCAGTCTCTTACCTATGTCGAGCATCGCATCGGCCTCCTCCTCCGGTATGCCATTATAGACTGCCGTCGTGGGGCAGGTTAGGACGCACTGCCCTATACGCCTGACGAGCGGCTCTATCAACGTCTTCTTTGAGTGGGCGAAGACTATGACCGCCGTCCCAGGCCGGCCATCGGGGGTTTCATCCTCGCTGAGACGGCGCTCTATTCCCGCCTCGCAGTCGCACATTATGACGCTTGTGGCGAAGCCGGTCATCTCCATCGCAGCCGTGTCAGCCCATTTTTGGTTCTTGGCTGTGATGATGACTCTGCATCCCCACATCCTGAAGGCCTCTGCGAAGGTGTCCTCCACCTCTACGCCGTTAACCCTCATCATCTCCAACCCACCACCTTCACGGGCCTCTGAATTGGGAGATAGGCGTCCTCAACGGGGTAGTTGTCGAGGCTGATGGTGTAATAGTTCCTGAAGCCCTCCTCAAGGTCCTTCATCAGCTCACCCTCCAAATCCTCTGGAATCTCGACGTCAACCCAGTAGGTCTTACCAAGGGGTGTTGAGACCACCTCTCCGTCGACGACGATGATCTCGCCGCCCTTGATCGTATATTTGGCCCTTGAGAAGGCCTTCTCCACTTCCCTATACATGGAGGGCCTCCACTCTGTGGGGTCTATGTCGTAGATAGCGACATCGCCATCGGCCCCAGGCCCTAGATGACCCTTCTCCCTGAGGCCTAGAACCTTAGCAGGCGCAGCCCTTGTTGTGATGGCGATCTCGTAGAAGTCATACTCCCTGTATATGTCGGCCAGAGTCGTCTTCCTCATCGCGGCCTTATGTATCTCCAGCATCGTCTCCGTCCTCGCCTTACGGCTCATCAGCCATGCTATCACCTTCGGGTAGAAGGTGAAGGGGCCTCCGTTGGGGTGATCCGTCGTCATGTAGACCCTCCAGGGGTCGTAGATCAACAGGGCTAGCTCTAGGCCTATGGCCCACTGGATGGCGTTGACGGGATTCTTCTTCCTAAACGTATAGGGGACGACGCCTGCTCCGGCTTCCATCTCCACGTCGCTGTTTATCCACTTGTTCCCCGTTAGGTTGTAGAGTCTGAACTGCCAGGGGCCGTCTCCGGTCATGGTCGTCGTATCCGTGAAGATGACCTGACCTAGGTCGAGGGTTACATGCCTATGGGAGTTGACATATTTAGCGATCTCAGGCGCCCCTGATCGCAGTGTGGCCCAGCTGTCGCCGGCGAGGGCGTTGAACTGGCAGTGGACGATGTGGATGGTCGTCTCCCTCCCCTCTTTGGGCTTTATGTCCTCCACGGCCCTCATCGTCTCTATGGTGGTCTGATAGTTCCCTGGGACGCCGAGGTTGTTGCAGTGTAGATGTATCGTATGCGGCAGCCCCAGCTCCTCGTTGGCCCTGGCTAGGCTTGTGATGATCTGCCTCGGCGTGACATCAAAGCCCTCAACCGTGTCATCTAATCCCTCAACGTTCTTACCCCACTTCCACGACTCGACGCCGCCTGGGTTTACGATCTTGATGGCGTATCCCCTCGTCGCCCTCATAAGCCATGCTATGAAGGCCTTCAACATCTCCAGGTCGCCCTCCCTCACATACTTGAGGACGAAGTAGTTGTTCCCGAAGAGCGGGTAGGCTGACTTGTCGACGATGGGCGTGTCATTCAGCTCCTCGTGGACATGTCTAGCGCCCAGTGGAGGCATAGCCGGCTCCATGACGGTTGTGTAGCCCATCTGCGCGTAGCGGTATCCGGCGATGTAGGTGGAGGGGCATGAATATCCGACGCCGGCCCTCGTCACCCTGGTTCTTGGAACTGGGTCTTTCCTGTGATCCTCTGGTCTGAGGAGTCTCCCGAGGTTTATCTTCGATCCAGCGATGTGGCTGTGGAGGTCTACGCCTCCAGGCATTACGACCATCCCAGAGGCGTCGATGACCTTGGCCTCATGCTCCGGGAGCTCCTCGACGATCTTGCCGTCCTTTATGTAGATGTCCATCCTCTCCCCGTTGACTCCATTTATCGGGTCGTAGACGTATCCACCCTTTATGATGAGGTTCATCCCATCACCTCCTCTATGATGAGGCTTAGAATCTCCGCGTCGGGGAGGACTCCCTCCGGCGGCTCCATAAGCTTCTTCAGCCTTATCGGTATTCCATCCATCCTGTAGGCTGTCCCCTCAGCCTCTATGCCCGCAGCGGCCGTTGGGATGACGACTCTGCCGATCATGGAGGTCATACTCCTCTTCGGGTCGAGAACGATGGTGGGAATCTCAGCCAGCCGCCTCGCAGCCTTATAGGGGAGATGCGCAACGGGGTCTGAGGCGATGATCAACGCCGCATCCGCCTCGCCCCTGGAGAGGAGGTCTACGGCTGTATATTCACCTGGATTGTATCTCGGGTAGCCCCTGCTGAAGTCCACCGCATAGGGGTAGCCGGTCTGCCAGGTCGTCACCGTGTTAGCCCCAGCGACGTTGTAATGCCCCCTCATGGGTATGAGGACGAACTTCGTATGATGGTTCAAGTCTGCGACGAGGCCTATGGCGGCCTCTATGTTCATATGTCGCCCCTCGCTCTGCGTCAAGCCTAGGCCGAAGAAGATGGCTCCGAATCGACTCTTCTTCATCCTCTCAGCCAGCTCCAATATGACATCCCTCGGAACACCTGAAACCTCGTCGACGTCGAGGCCGTAGCCCCTGACGACAGCCCTCAGAGCTGAGAGGAGTTCATAGTCGCCCCCTGGCTTTACCTTAACGAAGAGATCTGCCACTCGCTTCATCCTCGTCTCCCTAACGTCGACGGCCACCACATACCGATCTTTCCTGCCTCCAGAGGTGTATAGGCCTCTCGCCATCGCTGAGTATCGGGTTAGATGCCTTAAATGGGCCTCAAGGGGGTTGCATCCCCAGTAGATGATGAGGTCAGCCCTATTCCTCACGGTTCCAAGGGTGCACTTCGATTCGCCGAGGGTTTGGAGCGCAAGTATCGTCGGCCCATGGCAGACGGAGGCCGTGTTGTCGATGACTCCTCCTATGAGTTCTGCGAGTTCTATCGCCTTGGCTATGGCTCCGCACTCCGTGGAGCTGAGGCCGTAGATTAGGGGCCTCCTCGCAGATTTGAGTATCTCAGCCGCCTCTTTCACAGCCTCCTCAAGGGTGGCGGACTCTCCATCGATGAGGGGCTTCTCAACCCTATTCTCATGGTGGTGTAGAAACTTCGATGTGGAGATGGCGCATCCATTCCGCACCTTAACGATCCGGTTATCCTCAACGGTGACCTCCAGGTCGTCGCAGAGGCATCCGCAGAAGGGGCAGACCACACTCCTATATACAGGCATCACGAATCACCCCTTCAACTCCCTTAGGAGCTCCTCCAGGGTTGGAGGCTCCCCCTCAGCCTTGCGGATCTTCGCCTCTACGCCCTTCACCGATGGTATGCCCGTCCCATGGGTCTCGGGGTCGAAGAGTCTATTCGCCCAGGGGCCTAGGGGTATGAAGGCCATGCCGGCCTCGATGTCCTCTGAGAGCTTACACCAGACCCTCGTTGAGCCATGGAGCGTTGAGACCTCGACGGCTTCTCCCTCTCCGACGCCGATCCTCTCGGCGTCGCCAGGATTTAGGAGGATGTAGTTGACGCTCCTCTGATAGCGTTCCGATAGCTTTCCGATCTCCTTTCCAACACCCTGCTCGGCCGTCCTCCCCGTTATGAGGGTTACCGTTATCTCCACGGCCGATCCTCTCCTACTTAGACCTTTAGATGTCGACTTAAGCCTTGTGAGACATAACCGGATAACTCTTATGGGCTTTAGGCCTAACTCCATCGGTGGTGTCTATTGCTCCTAAACCTATGGGATCTCCCAAGGCTTAGGGATGTTCGCCGCAGGAAGATCTCAAGCCACGACCCAACGGGTGGAAATAGGGATTATGTCACGGTTCCAAGGGGTGAAACCCACACCCTGGCAGAGATAGAGGGAGCCGGATGCATCAGGCATATCTGGGTGACCATACGCTGCGAAGATCGGTGGCATCCTAGGAAGATCGTTCTGAGGATGTATTGGGATGGTGAGAGGGAGCCGAGCGTTGAGGCCCCCATAGGCGACTTCTTCGGCTTGGGGCATGGCATCTACAGGAACTTCGTCTCTCTGCCGCTGCAGATGGCCCCTGAGGATGGGAGGGGCCTAAACTCCTGGTGGCCTATGCCCTTCAGCGACGGAGCCAGAATCGAAGTTGAAAATGAATGCGACACCGAGATCAGCCATCTCTACTACCACATCGACTATGAGGAGTATGAGGAGCTCGACGAAGATCTCGGGAGATTCCACGCAGCCTGGAGGAGGGAGAACCCCACCGACGGCCTTGACTACTCCCAGCCCATAGACTTCAGGAGGATTTGGAGGGAGGAGAAGAACATCGATGGAAGCGGAAACTATCTTATCCTCGAAGCCGAGGGCAGAGGCCACTATGTTGGATGCCACGTCGACATCCACAACCTACGGGTGACGGATGAGTTTAACTGGTATGGGGAGGGGGATGAGATGATCTTCATCGACGGAGAACGGCTGCCGAGCATAGTTGGAACCGGAACCGAGGATTATTACTGCATGGCCTGGTGCCCAACGCAGGAGTTCTGCACCCCCTTCTATGGGCTGCCCCTCCCAGGAGGCCCAAATTGGAGTGGGAAGATCAGCTGGTATAGGTATCACATCCTCGACCCAATATACTTCCAGAAGTCCATACGGGTGACGTTGGAGCATGGCCATGCGAACTGGAGGAGCGATGACATAAGCAGCACAGCCTACTGGTATCAGGCTGAACCCCACAAGAGGCTCTGGCCCCTCCTCCCCGTCGAGGAACGACTGCCGAGGGAGGAGCCATGAGGGTAGGAGTCTTCTCACCCAACGATCCCAGGCCCTGGGTGAGGGCTGAGAACATAGACCACATGATCCACCGTGAAAAACTCCTCGTAGAGGCGCTGGAGAAAAACGGCGTAGAGGTCATCAGGGGCGGTGAGGGGCTGCCGAAGATGGATCAGATCGCCTGGAACACGGAGCTGGTTAGGAGGCATATTAGACGCATCGCAGCTGAGAGACCCATAGCCCTCATCATAAACCAAGGCTCCTGGACCTTCCCCTACGACACCGTCGACGCCGTCGAATTCTATGAGGCTGAGACAGGCGACATAGCCAGGGTCATCATCTTCAGCCATAAGGATCCGAGGGTTCCAGGCCTCGTCGCTGGGATGGCTGCCGGAGGAGCCCTCAACCGCATAGGGATTCCCTACTACCACGTCTACGGAGACATCGAGTCCGATCCACGGGTGATAGAGGAGTTGATGGCGGTTCTTCGCTTCTATGAGCGCAGAGCAGAGGCTGAGGGGGATGTGAAGAGGGCCATAAAGGCGTTGAGGGGGCGGAAGTATCTCGCCCTCGGAGGCATGAGCCTCCGAATGCCTACAACGACGGCCGATGTGGATCAGTGGATGAAGCTCTTCGGCGTCACCTATGAAGCCCTCGACCAGTCGGAGCTGCTGGTAAGAGCCTGGAGAATGGTGGAGTGGGAGGGCAAACCAGGGGAGAGCCGTTACCGCATTCTCGACCCAAGGTTGGAGAGGGCTGCCGAGTATATCCAGAGACATGGGCGCATCGATTACAGCAGGGAGAAGTTGAGGAGCTTTGAGAAGCTCCTATACCAGCTCAGCCTCTACTACGCAGCCCTCGACCTCGTTGAGGAGTATGATGTAGACTTCCTCGGCGTCAAATGTCAGGATGAGCTGAGCGCCAGGGAGTGCACCGCCTGTCTTCTGTCGGCCTACCTAAACAACGATGTGGGGCCGGATGGCGAGCCTAAGCGGATCGTGCCGACGGCCTGTGAGAACGATATGGACTCTGCGCTCACCCAGCTCATCCTCCACCTATTGACCGGCAAGCCCGCGGGCTTCGGGGACTTCAGGGATGTGGAGGAGGGCATCCTTACCATCATGAACTGTGGACAGCATCCACCCTACTTCTTCGGAGGCCCAGAGATGGACTCCAAGGCCAAGCTCGATTTGGCTGAGTATATGGGGCAGGAGGTCTTCTACGCCGCCGGAGGCAGCTCGGTGAGGGGGCGGACACCAGGCGGATATTTGATGACCATCGCCCGCTTAGCGAGGGAGAATCTGCGTTATCGACTGGTGGCAGCCGTCATCGAGACCGTCGATGTCGACCCCTCAGAGCATGAGCGCTACAACCCCTCCTGGCCAATCATCAAGGGCCGGATACCGATGCCAGATGAGGAGCTCATAGAGGTCTGGCCCTGCAATCACCTCGCCTTCACCTATGGGGATCTCACGCCGCATCTCGCCGAGCTGGCTCAAAGGCTGGATATAGGATTCATCGTCTACGACGCCGATGGTAGACGATATACGAAGCCGACGTAGGTGGAGGATATGGCGCTGCTCCTGGGAACAGATATAGGAACCCTTGGAACGAAGTCTGTTCTCGTCGACGATGAGGGGCGTATCCTCGCCACGGCATTCGAGGAGTATGGGGTTCTCACCCCAAGGCAGGGATGGGCCGAGCAGTGGCCTGATGTCTGGGTTAAAGCTGCCTTCACCACCATGAGGCGATGTATAGAATCCGCGGAGGCCAACCCAAGGGATGTGGAGGGCGTCTGCATAAGCAGCCTCTACGGCGGAAGCGGAATCCCCTGTGATGAGGAGATGAGGCCTCTAAGGCCCTGCATCATCTGGGCTGACCGCAGAGCCGTGGAGGAGTGTCGATGGGTGGAGGAAAACGTCGGCCTGGATGTCATCTATGAGAGGACGGGGAATGTCATCGACCCCTACTATGGGTATACGAAGATGCTGTGGATAAAGCGTCATGAACCCGACATCTGGAGTCGGATTCATAGGTTGATGACCCCAAACGGCTACTGCATCTACAGGATGACGGGTGTTGAGAGCATAGACCTATCCAGCGCGGGAAACTATGGAGGCATCTTCGACATCCATCATCGAAACTGGTCTGAGGAACTCATGGAGCTCCTCGGCATACCAAGAGGCTTCTTCCCCGAGAAGCTCTATGAGTCGGATGAGGTAGTCGGCGAGGTCACCTCTGAGACCTCTAGGATGACGGGTTTGAAGCCTGGAACCCCCGTCTGCGCCGGAGGCATCGACGCCCCGATGAGCGCCCTCGCCGTGGGAGCCTTGGAGGATGGGGATGTGGCTGTTATGCTGGGAACCTCCATGTGTAATGGCTTCATAAGCCACAGCCTCCGGCTTTCACCGAGATTGGTGAACTTCCCCTACGTCGTTAATGGGCGGAGATGGCTCTACTCCTTCACGGGTGTCACAACGGCCGGCTACTGTGTAAGGTGGTTTAGGGATAACCTGGGTAGACTTGAAGCCCTCCTAGCCCCCGAGATCGGTATGGATGCCTACGCCCTCCTAGATAGGGAGGCTGAGACGGTTCCCCCAGGCTCTGAGGGGCTGATATTCCTGCCACATATGATGGTGGGAGAGCGGGCGCCTTATTGGGATGAGCATCTCAGGGGAGGCCTGCTAGGATTGACGATCTATCATGGGAGACGTCACATCTTTAGGGCCTTCCTTGAGGGGGTTGCCTATGCGGCTCGATACTGCCTGGAAGCCGCTGAGGAGGCTGGTCACCCGCTTAGAAGGCTGATGCTCGTGGATGGGGGTGCCAAGTCGAGGCTTTGGAGGCAGATAATGGCGGATGTAATCGGCGTTGAGATGCTCTACATACCTAAGGCCGTCGGGGCGCCTCTTGGAGACGCCCTGCTTGCGGGGGTGGCCGTGGGGGTGGTTGGAGGCTATGAAGCTATCTCGGGATGGCTTGGGGAGCTGATGGAGGTGAAGCCAGATGAGGGGGTTAAGCCCCTCTACGATAGGTATTACCGCATCTATAAGCGCCTGCTAGAGGCGTGTGGAGACGTCTTTATGGAGCTTGGATGAAGGCCTAATCTCCTCTCTCCTCTACGAAGATTATGAAGAGGGCGGTTGTGAGGAAGCCGAGTATACCCGCAGTCCAGAAGGGGACTATATATCCGGATAGGGTGTATCCGAGAATCATTATCTTCTTCACGGCATAGATCTTGGTGAGGTATCCCCCAACTATGGAGCCGATGAAGGTTCCAGCGTTGAGGAAGAGCTGCTGCAGGCCGAAGACGCTTCCCCTCGTCCCCTCCATCGCTAGATCGGCCTGTAAAGCCCTCATAGCCGGCATGGAGAGGCCGAAGACTAGGCTGATGAGTGATCCGACGATGAGGAGTATTAGATAACTCCTTATGAGGGGGATTATGAAGAAGGCGGTTCTCCCTATCAGGTAGCCGAATACGACGAAGGGCTTCCTCCTCCTAAACCTGTCGCTCAGATATCCCGCTAGGAGCGTCGTCGGGAGTGAGAGGAGGGCAAATATCGAGAAGAATATGCCGATATAAACCGGATCCTTCACTATCCTCTCTATTATGTATACGATCATCACCGTCTGGATGATCCCCATCGCGAAGCCGTTTATGGCTCCGTTGATATACATAACTCTCAGGCTTCTCGCGGCTCTCCTCGGGGTTTCCCTCAGCCTCCTCACCACCTCGCCGAATCTCTCCACGCGACCCCCACCTACAGATGGGAGGGAGAGCAGCGTTAAGAGGGAGGAGAGGGAGAGGAGTGCCAGGAGGACTATTGGGGTTTTAAGGGCGAAGATGAGGTTTCCGTCCCCCTCCATCGAGACGTAGAGCTTATAGACGGCGACTCCGAGGCTCGGCCCGAAGATCTGAGCTATCATCATCGAGGAGGCATAGATGGAGATCGCCTTCCCCCTAGACCATCGAGGAGATACATCGGCGAGGAGCGCCTCAGCCACGGGCCAGACCATCCCAGAGGCGACTCCCTGCAACGCCCTGAAGACTATGAAGAGGAGGAGGCTGTTTGAGAGTATGAATCCGAGGGCTGAGGCGGTGTATAGCGCCATACCTAGGAGGATGGTTCTCTTCTTCCCAATCACATCGCTTACAAATCCTATAGCCCCAGCCGTCGGCGCCCTGGTGATCATGAAGGCAGCGGTTAGGAAGCCGAGTTCGACGGCGCCTTCATGCGCCCTAATCATGCCGACGGAGAGCTCCGGCAGCTCTTTTAGAACACCCTTTATCGCGAGTATCAGATAGGGGAAGAGGGGAGAGAGCGCCGAGAAGCCTATATTGATGACGAAGGAGGCTGCAACTACGATTATGAGGGTTCTACGAAAAATCTCCTCTCGCATTCACCTTCCTTCCGAGGCTGCCTATTTAAACCTTATCGGAAAAAATCAGGTGGCTATAGACCTCTTAATGATCTCGGGGTTAACCTCCCCCGCGATGTAGGTGGCTCCGGTTCTTAGACTTGTTAAACCGACGACGGCTGGGGCGAAGAGCGCTGGATCTATCTGGGTGAAGTCGAAGTTCACGGCCTTATATATCTCGTAGGAGGGCTTCCCATACTCCTTCGAAGTCGAGGAGGGAGCCTTCTCAGCCAGCTCCTTTAAGATCTCCTCTTCCTCGTCGACGATGAAGTGGGTGACGCCGCCGTAGGTGAGGGCATCCTCAGCCCTGCCCATCGCCTTCCCCCAGTCGCCGTGAACAGGCATTATGGGGGCATAGCCGACGCCATACTCCACCTTCTTTAAGTCTAGGCCTAGGACGTCGAGTCTGAAGAGTCCCGTCTCGACGACTCGACCGGATATCTGAACCATCCCCGCTATGGAGGTGGTTGAGGTCAAGAGTAGATAGAGGTCCCTCGGGTCTACACCGCATTTCTCAGCGATGAATCGGGCGGCCTCATCCGTCGGCCTCCTATCCGTCTCCAATAGCAGCACCGCCACATCGGCCTCGTCTTTATACTCAATCTTCTGATAGACCTTCTTAGGCTTCAGGGCTAAGGCTCTCCCAGGGCCTGAAGCATCAGCCGTATAGTCTCCAGCCTTAATCCTCCAGCCGGCCAGCTGGGCTCCGAAGAGGGCGATGGCTGGGTGATCCGTTGAGACGACCACCGTCGGCAGCTTCAGTCCCCCATAATCCGCGTAGCTCAGGTGAGCCTCTCCGGCTCCCCCCATAGCGATCCTGGTGACCATCAATCCCGCTGCGTATCCCCCAGGGGCTTCTAGGCCTGTGTCGATGACTGTTGAGCCGCAGGGCAGCTTTGAGACCTCTATGCGGTATAGCTCCGGCTCCGAGAGTAGTTCTTCCACCAGCTTATAGGCCAGCCGATTTATGCTCAGCATAGTTCACACCTCCTATACGGGTTTGAGGATGAGGTTAAAAGACCTCCGCCCCTCGAGTTGAATGACAGCCATCGTCATTCTCCTACAGCTTCAGCAGCCTCTCAACGGCCCTCTCGAAGGCTCCTCGGAGCTCCTCGTCGAAGCCTATTAGGAGAACCTCCCTGAGCGGCGTCCCCTCATCTATATGCCTCTTAAGCTCCTCCACCATCACCTCAGCCGCATCAGCTGCGGCCACTCCCCCGACGCCTGTTCCCAGGCCTGGGAAGGCTATGCTCCTCGCCTTCAGGTTGCTGGCGCATCGGAGGGCGGCCCTCATCGCCTTCCTCACGTTCTGGAGGCCGATCCTCATCGCTGGGCGCCTCATCGTCGGCGCATGGATCACCCATCTCGCCCTCAGTCTTCCAGCTCCCGTTGCTATCGCCTCCCCGACGGGTAGAGGCGCATGTCTCCTAGCCTCCTCCTCTATCTCAGCTCCACCCCTCCTCCTTATCGCTCCAGCTACGCCTCCACCCATTATTAGGAGGCTATTAGCTGGATTCACCACGGCCTCCGCCTCCACCTCCGTGATATCTCCCCTCAGCACTCTAACCCTAACGCCCTTATACACCACATCCATGGTGCTCACCTCCATCGCGGCACCAATCGGCGACGGGGCACTCATCGCATCGCTGTTTCTTACAGAACTCTAGGTGTATTCTCACCAGAGCTGATTCATAGGGTCTGGGATCATCTAAGCCTAGCTTCCCAGCCATCTTCAAGGCGATCTCTGAAGGCTGTGGATCAGCCTTAGGCCAGATGCCCCGAAGCTCCCTCAGGAAGATGTTTACCCCTACGGGGCCTAAACCCTTAAGGCTTTGAAGCCTCCTCTCCAGATCCCTCGGCCCCTCAGCCTCATCATGGAGCCTCTCCAATCCTCCATAGACTCTGAGGAGTCTGCCCATCGCCTCTAGGAGATTCGACGCCGTTGAGAAGTCGTAGCGGACATATCCACCGGAATCGAGAACCTCCACAAGTCTATCCCATCCGGCTTCTAGGATCCGCTCGGGGGTGTCCAGCCCCTCCTCCATAAACCTCCTGAAGGTTCTCTTCGCTATCTCAGCCGATATACGCCTGGCGAAGAGGAGGGAGGCCAAAAGCCACTTGAATCTATCCTCAGCCCTCCTCAAGTCTAGGTTTAATTCCTGGGCGTAGGTGGATACTCTACTCAGCGCCTCCTCTAGGCTCATGTGCCCCATTTAACTCTCTTACCCTCTCTAGGATGAGTTTAACGGCCTCCTCCACATCCAGCTTATCCGTCTCTATCTCCAGATCGGCGTCTTGAGGCCACTCGAATTCATTCCAAATTATGTGGATCGCCTCCTCCGGTATCGGTTTTCCCCTCTCCACGTTTCGCCTAAGGCATAGCTCCAGCGGTGCCTTCAAGACGACGGTGAGAATCCTCCCTCGGTCGCCTACGATCTCCCTCACCCTAATCCTCCACCTCCTCCGATAGAAGGTTCCATCCAGG
Source organism: Candidatus Bathyarchaeota archaeon (assembly GCA_937898665.1). GTDB lineage: Archaea > Thermoproteota > Bathyarchaeia > TCS64 > B23 > B23. The sequence continues at coordinate 19,005 of CALEIY010000246.1, forward strand.
ATAATGTAGCGATAAGCGCCCAGACTTCGGAAGAGTTCGTTCATCATCCTCCTATAGGCCCTACGCTTGAAGGCGTCCGTTGAGATGACCCTTGAACCTGGAAGGAGCTCCATCAATCTCCTCGCTATGGAGGATTTACCCGCCGCCACGGGGCCGCATAGGATTATGATGAGAGGCTTCACTTCAATTCCCTTCCCCGGAGCTCAAGTATTTAAGACCTTGAATCCTACTGTAGGAGATGGAGGAGTATGATCTACTAATTCGAGACGCCCTCATCGTCGATGGAAGCGGAAAGCCACCCTACAGGGGATCCATCGGCGTTAAGGGTGATCGAATTGAAGCCATGGGAGATGTGAAGGGTGAAGCTGAGAAGGTGATCGACGCCGAAGGCCTCGTCGCCTCCCCGGGATTCATCGACGCCCACAGCCATGCGGATTGGACTCTGCTCTGGTACCCCCTATGTGAGAGCTATGTGATGCAGGGGGTAACCACCTTCGTCGGAGGCCAATGTGGAGGTTCACCGGCGCCCCTGAGGGAGTATATCAGGCTGCCCTGGATGCTGAGGGACTACCTCGATGAGCTGCATCCCTACCTGTATTATCCGCCTCCCCTCTTCCCGCTGGACACCGTCAATGAGTGGATGGAGGCCAAGTTCGGCTGGAAGATCGATTGGACGACGATGGAAGGCTACTTCAAACGGGTTGAGCGGGAGGGCATCTCCATAAACTATGCCCCCCTGGTGGGTCATGGAACCATACGATACGCCGTTATGGGGAGGGATTACAAGAGGCATTCAAAGCCGGAGGAGGTGGAGGAGATGAAGGAGCTGGTGGCAGAGGCGATGGAGCAGGGATGCATAGGGATGTCGACGGGACTCGACTATGATCCAGACGTCTTCGCCGATAAATCCGAGATCGATGAATGCGTCGCAGTCCTCAAGGAGTATGGAGGCATCTACTCGCCTCACTGGAGGAGGACGGGTCGTCGAAGGGATATCGCCGTGGGCGCCCGTCTCCCCGAGCGGATCAAGGGGATAGCCGAGGTCATCGACACCTGCCGCAAGACTGGTGTCCCCCTACACATCGCCCACCTATACGGCGGCTATGACGTCTATCCTCCACCTCCGCCGGTTCTTCAGGAGGCTGTGGGGAAGGCGACGCTCCAGCTCATCGATGAGGCTAGGGCTGAGGGTCTACGGGTAACCTTCGACGTCATACCCTATTATGGCTGGAATCCGATGCCATATCTCTGCAGCCTACACCTAACGCCCTGGCTTAGGCTCCTCGGCTCCAGGGAGGCCCTGGCGAAGTGGCTGAGGGTTGAGGATTTCAGGAGAGATGTGAAGGAGGCCCTCGCGGCGGGTAAGTGGTTCATAAGGGTGCATATCAACCCCAACACAAATCCCAGGTGGGCTGAGAACATCCTCATCGTGAAACATAAGAATGAGGATTATAACGGCAGGACTCTCGCAGAGGTTGCTGAGCTTAGGGGTAAGGATCCCCTCGACACGCTCTTTGATCTCATCGCCGAAGACCCAGATGCAAGGGGTGCAACCAGGGATTACCGCATCTCGGAGGAGTATGTGAAGCTCTTCTTCAAGCATCCAGCCTCCATGGTGGGCGTCGACGTCGCAGTATTCGACGACAAGTATCAGATGAGGTCACCGCCATATCAGATGCCTGGAATAAACAACTATGCCGCCTACCCCTCCTTCATCAGCCGATACGTCAGAGAGCAGAGGCTCCTCACCCTCGAAGAAGCCATAAGGAAGTGCACCTCGCTTCCAGCTGAGGTCTATGGCATAAGGCATCGAGGCATATTGAAAGAGGGCTACTACGCAGACATAGTCCTCTTCGACCTGGAGAGGCTTAAGGTGGCCGGAGACCTACTGGAGCCCCGTAGATATCCCGAGGGGATAGAATACGTCATCGTAAACGGCGAGATCGTCGTGGAGAAGGGTAGACATAGGGGTGTGAGGCCTGGGAGAATCCTGAAGAGGGAGGGCTGACCTCCTCCTTTTCTTGCATCATCTTCCCGTTAGGACTCAATCACTCTTCGAACCCATAGGAAGTAGATGAGTAGGAGGAGTAGGGCTGCGGCGACGATGAGATCAACCTTCCCCAGGAGCTCCTCGATGATGATCCAATTCTGACCCAGTATGAAGCCGGCGTAGGCGAGGGCGAGATTCCAGGGGAGAGAGCCAATCAGCGTTAGGATAGAGAAGACTCCGACATCCATTCGGCCTATGCCTGCGGGGAGCGATACGACGGTTCTCAGAGCCGGCGTCATCCTGCCGATGAGGATGAAGACCGCCCCATACTTGGCCAGCCATTTCTCAGCCCTCTCCAGGTCGGACTCCCTGACGTGGAGGAGCCATCCATAACGCTCCAGGAGTCTTCTACCATATCTGGCTCCGAGGAGATAGAGGATGAGGGAGCCGAGGAGGTTGGCCCCCGTCGCCGTGAGGACGATGAGCCAGAAGTTGAAGACATCTTCATAGCTGAGGTAGCCGGCTAGGGGGACGACGATCTCGCTGGGTATGGGAATCAAGGCGCTTTCAAGGGTCATGGAGATGAAGACGCCGAGATAGCCCAACTCCTCCACGAAGCCAACGGCTACTAGGAATAGGTTTCTGGTGATTCCAAGGGAGGGTGGCTCGGTTGAGGTGAATATCTGTATGGAGATCAATACTAGCAACAGAGTCGAAGCAGCCCAATATAGCTGGCTCACCCTCCTCAACCCAGACTCCTCGATGTTTGGGGGGTGATTCTTCCCGAGGGCCTTATAAAGGGTTAGGTGGAGGGTAGAACCTTCACAGCCGTCGCCTTAAAACCTGCGTAGAGCATCTCCCCTGGCTTAGGGTTCAGCTCCTCGTAGGATCCTCTCGTTATCAACACCCTCAGGCTTACCCCTCCCCTCGTGAGCTCCACTTCTATGAGGGGGCCGAGCTCCTCGACTCCTGCGACGCGGCAGTGCAACTGATTCCTCATGCTGCTCCTCAATGGGGCGCGTGATAGTACGATGTCCTCACGGCCGAGGAGGAGGATCACCCTCCTCCCCGTGGGGAGGGGCTTCGGGTGGGCAGCCTTCAGCTCCACCCCCTCGACGTCTATGAGTTGAACCCCTCCCTCACACCTCTTCACGATGCCCTCTAAGATGTTTGGTCTTCCACTAAGCCAGGCCACCTCCATCGATTTTGGATCTCTGAAGACCTCCATCGGCCTCCCAACCTGTATGATCTCGCCGCCGTACATCACCGCCATCCGCTTTCCAAGCTCGGCGGCCTCAACCGGGTCGTGGGTCACATGGATGGCCGTGAAGCCCAGCTCGCGGTGGAGCCTCTTAATCAGCTCTTTGGCCGACTCCCTCGAGGCCTCATCGAGGCTGCTGAGGGGCTCATCGAGGAGGAGGGCTTGGGGCTTTATGATGAGGGCTCTCGCCAGGGCGACCCGCTGCCTCTCCCCTCCGCTGAGGGTCTCCGGCATTCTTTTGAGAAGCCCCTCGATGCCGATGTATTCGGCGACCTTTAAGACCCTTCTACGAAGCTCGGACTCCCGAGTTCCCCTTATCCTTAGGCCGTAGGCGATGTTCTCGTAGACGGTCATGTGGGGCCAGAGGGCGATGCTCTGGGGGACATAGGCTAAGCCCCTTTTCTCAGGGGGGAGATCGGTGATGTCTCTACCATCGATGTAGATGCTCCCAGCCTCGGGTCTCCTGAACCCTACGAGGGTTTCGAGGAAGATTGTTTTACCCGCCCCGCTTGGCCCCATGAGGGTGAGATACTCGCCTCTCTCCACGTCGAGCTCCTCAACCCGCAGCTTGAAGTCTCCAGCCATCACCCGTAGCCCCTCAACCCTTATCATCGCCTTTCCTCCATCGCCCTCAATCCTGTGAGGATTATCAAGCTGGCTATGAGCAGTAGAACCGATAGCCCTGCGGCGGCCTTCAATCCCCTTGTTAGGAACCATTCGTAGACGAGGACTCCTGCGACGGTTGGGTGGTAGGCCACCACCATTATGGCTCCAACCTCGCTCACCGCCCTGGCGAGGCTCATCAGCCACCCCGTGAGGATGCTCCTCCACGCCAACGGCAGTGAGATGGTTAGGAAGACCCTCTGGGCTGAGGCCCCTAGGCTCCTCGCCACCTTCTCAAGCTCCAGGTCAATGGAGTCGAATCCCCTCTTGGCGAAGTTCACGGCGAAGGGTGAGGAGACGAAGACCATGGCGAGAACCACTCCGTAGAAGCTATCCTCAACTCTCAGGCCGATGGAGGAGAGCAGTTGGCCGAGGGGCGCCCTGCTGTTGAAGGCGAGGAGAACGGCTATGCCCGCAACGGTGTGGGGGAGGATTAAGGGGAGGTCGAGGAGGCCTTGGATGAGGCTTTTACCCCTGAAATCGCCCCGGCTCAACATGTAGGCGAGGGGGACGCCGAAGAGTGTTGAGAACGACGCTGAGACGGCTCCAGCTCCCAGCGACAAGGCTACAGCCGATAGGGCTTTGGGGTTCATAGCCGTATCTGGGATCCATCCACCCCCTATGGAGATGAGGGAGAGCAGGGGGATCACGAGGACTGCTATGAGGATGCTCGCCAGCCCTGATAGGTAGAGGAGAAACCACTTGGCACCGGCCAGGGGGGAGCCAGGCTCAACGGACATCAATCTCCCTCCTCTAGGAGCTCCGTAAGCCATTTTGGTGCTTCGCCGATGATTTCAGGCCTTATAGGTCTGAAGCCACTCTCCTCCAGGATCCCCCTCCCCTCATCGCTCAGAAGAAGCCTGATGAATCTCTTGGCTGTATTCTCATGCTGGGCATCCAGCGGAACCGTCAACCCATAGACGATGGGTGAAGCCTTCAGAGTCTTCGCCCCCCCTCCCGTCGCCATCAACTTCAACGAGACCTTGGCATACCAATCCTCTAACTCCGGATCGACGAGATTCAATTCATCCGGCAGCTCCACGTAGGAGAGACCCCTTGAGACTGCGACGTTCCTATACTCGAAGGCATAGTCCAGCATGCCAGCCTCGACGAGGGCGATGAGGTCGACGGATTTGCTCCTTACAAACACCCTAACCGAGTCGGGCTTAAGCCCCGTACAGTCGAGGTAGACTCCACTCTCATTCATCATGTAGGTGATACCGGCATGTTCCCTCAACATCCTCAGAGGTCTATCGTCATCGTAGTATAGTGAGGCCAAAGCCAACACCATCACGGCTCTGTAGCCGCAGGGGTCCTTATTTGGGTCTGAGAAGCCCACCCTCACATCGTCTCGTAGGAGTATCTCAAGCCAGTTCTCCTCGTTTATCTCCCCCGCGTATCGACTCTTCGATGAGTGGGCGATGACCATCTCATTTGATGCGTACTTCAGACACCATTCGGCGTGCTCTCCGAACATGAGGGCGGGTATCAACCTATAGTCGGCGCTTATGACGAGGTCGCATTTCTTCCCCATGTCTACCACCTTCCTTATGGCGTCGATGCTTCCACTCGGCTCGTTCAGCACCCTAATACCCTCGCGCCTCAGGATGGAGGCATAGCCTTCGACGACGTCGGTCATGCTCCCCGCATGGTATATGACGAGCTCCCCTGAGGGCCTCTCCACCATATACCAGCCTATGATTCCCAGGGAGAATATGAGGATGGTGATGGTGGCTATTAGGCCTCTGCGCACATCGTTCACCGTTATTCGATAACCGATAACGAATTTAAGACCTATGATCAGCATAAAAACCCTAAGGCCAACTATCCATCGATGGACAACTCCCTAAGGGATGTGAGAGAACGAGTTCAACTCCTCCTAGAGCTGGATGGTAAGCCCCTCATCGATTGGGAGCTGGCCTCTATATTGAGGCTCATCGAGGAGTGGGGCTCCCTCCTCAAGGCCTCGAGGCTGCTGGGTGTCCCCTATTCCAGGGCGTGGGAGCGGATCTCAAGGGCTGAGCGGTTGGCGGGCTTCAAATTGGTTGTCGCACGGAGGGGTGGGGCTGAGAGGGGTGGGATGAGATTGACGGAGGAGGGTAAACAGCTGCTGAAACGCTACCTAGAGGCTGAGAGGAGGGTTATGGACGCCTATAGGACGGTGAGCGGGGGAGAACCTGAAGCCCCCGACCTGACGTTGGCTCACAGCCACGACGTCCTACTAACAGTTATCCTCGACCGTCTAAGGTCTGAGGGACTCGATGTAGAGGATGCCTGTATAGGCTCAGGACTGGCCCTGGCATCCCTCAGCCTAGGGGAGTGCGACGTCGCCGCCTCCCACCTCTACGACCCTGAGACGGGGGAGTATAATCAGAGCTTCCTCAAGGCCTACTGGCTCACGGATCGAGTCGAGGTGATAGGGGGCTACATGAGGGAGCTGGTCTTCGCCTATAGACCCGGCCTCAAACCTCTCAGCATGGAGGAGACCCTGATGGGGCTGGTGGAGGGGAGGCTGAGGCTGATCAATAGGAATAGGGGATCCGGAACCAGGGTCTACCTCGATTATCTCCTAAAACCTCTATGCGAAGACCCCTCCAGGAGTGTTAGGGGCTATGAGGTGGTTGCTTACACCCACAGCGAGACGGCGAGGGCCGTTGCTTCGGGGAGAGCCGACGTCTGCCTAACCCTAAGACACTCAGCCGAGGTCTACGGCCTGAAGGCGACCCATGTCACCTGGGAGCGCTACGAGTATATCGCCCTAAAGGATCGACTGAAGAGGCGGGGTGTGCGGCATCTGAGGGACCTCCTCAAATCCGATTGGCTCCTGGAGCTCGTAGGGTCCACCCCTGGATATAGGCCTCTATCCCATTAGTCGAGTAGGCATCCATGTCGTCTCAATTTCTCAGCTACATAGCCTAGGCCGAGCTTCTCCAGTTGTTCCCTCCTCTGCCATCCCGTTTCGGGATCCCAGCCGTGGAGCCTATAGTATTCGGTTAGCATCTCGTTATATCTCTCCCAGCTGAGCTTGAAGCCCCTCCAGGCGCCGGTCTTAACGGGTTCTATGAAGACCCTCATCGGCGGTAGATCATCCCTCCTAGTGAATCTCACGTGGAGGGTGTTGAAGGCCTTCTCCACCTCATGTATTCTCCACCCAATCCTCATGAGCTCCTCAGCTGAGAGCTCCACACCCGTCACGGCCTTGAAGAGCTTGGCGTAGTCCTCCGGCCCAAGCTTCTCGGTGCTGCCCCAGTAGGTGGAGAAGTAGCAGATGCCGAGGGCGTCCGTCAGGGCCTTATAGTTTTCAAACCAGAAGACGAGTTTGGCCTTTCCCTCATAGGCCGTCTGATAGGCGGCTGTGGGAACTCCGAAGAGTCTATTGGCCTCCTCTGGGGAGATGTCCCTCGCCTCCGTCGTCGGAGAGCCATCGAGGTGTCTGGCGCCCCTGGTTGACACCATGTGGCCGAAGCCCCAGGCTATGGAGGTTCTCACGCCGTCTATGATCCCCTGCCCCTTCACCTCCATCGCATAATACTCGGCTCCATTCCCGATCCTATTGGCTGCGGACTTGAAGCCCTCAGCCAATACGGCTCCAAAGCCCCTTCGATAGGCCAAGTCCTCCAGCATCCTGAGGAGGGCTTCACCATCCCCCCATCTAAGCGGTATCCCCGTCTGCTCCTCGGTGATTATGCCTCGCTCATAGAGTTCGAAGGCCCAGGAGAGGATCGTCGACGCATTATCGATGTCTATGCCTAAGTCGTTACAGATGGCTGTCGCCTTGATGATAACCTCGGGGTCGTCGATGTCGAATCTTGGGCCGAAGCCGTAGCCTGAGTTGGCGTGGAGGCCGACGCATAGGGTTCCAGCGTATCTACCCTCCCTGATCTCCAGCCGATTTATACAGGGTTCACAGCAGGAGGGGTCGCAGGGGATCATCTCAACCCTATATGGCTTTATGTTCAGCAACCTCTCCAACTTCTCGTCGACCCACTGATCATCCTGATAATTCCTCACCGGTAGGATGCCCCTCCGCTGGAAGTTGGGTATGACTCGCCCATAGGAGCCCACCGTCATCTGAAGGCGGGCATGCTCCGTTCTCCGCAGTCTATCCCTGATCTCCTTAGATAGCTCCTCTAGGGCTTCGGGGTCTGCCACCTCCACCTCCCCCGTGCCGAGGGCTGCTATGGCCTTGAGTCTCTTCGACCCCATAACGGATGCGAGGGCGCATCCACCTGCTGCGTGACCCGTGTCGACGATGATGGCTGAGGCGAAGATTAGGTTCTCACCGGCAGGCCCTATGGATGCCGTGCTTATCGCTTGGTCTACCTCCTCCCTCAGCCGTCTCTCTACCTCATAGATGCCGAGGCCCCATAGATCTGAGGCGTCTCTCAGCTCCACGTCGCCGTCGACGATGGAGAGGTAGAGAGGCCTCTTCGCCCTCCCATATATGATGATGTTGTCGAAGCCAGCGCGCTTTATATGGCTTCCAAGCCCCCCGCCGACATTTGAGTAGGCTATTCCCCCCGTGATAGGGTTTTTAGAGCTTATGTTAGTCCTAGTGGCCTGGGGGACGCCTGCCCCGACGAAGAGGCCAGGTGAGAAGATCAATAGATTCTCAGGGTCGTAGGGTCTCACATCCACATCCAGCTCGTCGAAGAGAATCCTGGAGCCTACACCCCTTCCACCCAGGAATTCGATGTATCGCCTAGAGTCCTCAATGGTGATATCCTCGTGGGTTAGGTCTATTCGGAGGGTCTTACCCGCTAAACCCCCCTGGAGCTCCATCCTTCAAAGTGGGGATAGCCCTCTTAAAACATCCTCTCAGGGCTTCCACCTGTGATTAGGTAGATGGCAGCCGTAGCTAGAAGCGTGGCGACGGCTACGGCGGTGAGGGCCATATTATACCCCTTTAAGTCGATGAGGAGGCCAACGAGGGTGGTGGAGAAGGCTCCAACCAGGTTTCCAATCATGGTGACAACCCCCAATCCCAGGGGCCTCAGCTCTAGGGGCAGCCCCGAGGTGATGGAAGCATAGATCGTCGGGGAGAACGAGTAGAGCGCCAGGCCGATGAGTAGGAAGATGAGCCAGAGCGATCCTAGGTTTGGAAGCCACGTTAGGGTGAGGATTAAGAGGCCTGTCAGGGCGGAGGCTAGGCAGATGGCATTCCGACCGCCGATCCTCTCAGAGATATAGCCGCTGGATACCTTTGAGAAGAATCCCGCCGCGGGGAGGATCATAGATATAAGACCCGCCGTCTCTAGGGTGGCCCTCCTAAACTCGACGAGGTAGATTGGGGTGAAGTTGAAGAGGGTTCTAAGGCAGAGATTATAAACCGAATGCGCCAGGGCCATGGAGGTCAAAAGCCTTGGAAATCCCCAAAGCTCCCTTAGACCCCCCGAGGCCTCACCCCCCTCCACCGCCTCTCCGTCTCTCAATAGGAGGCTCGTGGCGAGGGCTAGGAGGAAGGCTGGCAGTGAGAGAAGCATGAAGGCCCACCTCCAGCCTAGACTGGAGGCGATGGCAACGCTCAGGGGCAGAGCCACCGCATGGCCGAGGTTTGGACCCGACTCATGGAACCCTATAACCCTCCCCTGTCTACGGCCAAATCGCCTGGATAGCAGCGTATTCGCTAGTGGGAGGTGTATCCCCTGGAAGAGGCCTAGGAGAAATCTGAGGGTGAGGAACTGTAGAAGGTTCTGGGCGTAGAAGTTTAAGAGGGTCGCCAGGCCGTAGCCCACCATGCCGGCGATGAGAACCCGCTTTATGCCGAATCTCCTAGCCATGAGGCCGGCTGGAATCTTGATGAGAACATAGCCGATGAGATAGGCGGTTCCAAAGAGTCCAGCCTGCGTATGCGTGATCCCCATCTCCTCCACCAGGACTGGAAGCAGCGGCGGTAGAATCGAACGGCAGAGATAGATGGTGACCCATCCAAACCAGCAGAGCAGGAGAACGGTGTAGTCAGGCCTCCAGCTCCCCAAATCGGCTTACTAACCCCACAATCTCATATATGAACTCTATCAACTCCCTTTGATGAGGCTCGTAAGATATAGGGCTAAAGAGGGAGTCGTTCTAGGACTCTGGGATGGAGAATGGGTAATCAACCTCACAGCCCTAAATCCCGAGGTTTTCACCTCCTTCACCAGACTCGCCCTCCACGCCCATGGGAGGGGAAAGCATAGACGGGGTGATCTTCGAGGGAGGGCGCGGAGACGAGTAGGGAGTCTCTAACCCCTGAAGATCCCGAGAGTATGGGATTGTATTGGCATAGACAGCTCCTCAAGACTTCGCTTCATCCCTCTCCCTAAGCCTCTCGATGCCCTCCTCGACGATGCCAACCAACATATGTTTTAATCTCCTCATCGCTATTAACATGATCCCAACTTGTATTCGCATCATACAGGCGTGCTGGTCGCTGATATATGTTAGTCCATCTCGACATGACGCATGGATGCTACTGGCATAATCCAACTTCTCTCAGTACTCCTTGAATCTCCCGTCTCTCAGCCTCCTCCAATGGGAGGGAGGGTGGCCTGGGATATCCGCCTGGTTTGCCTAGGAGTCTTAATGCTTCTTTAACCGCGCTGAGTTGATTGTATCTCTTTATGATGACCTCATTTATTCTCGTGAGTTTCCATTGAAGATCTCTAGCGGTGATGAGATCACCCCTCTTAAAGGCGTTGAAGAGTTTGATGCACATCTCCGGGGCTATAATGGATACGCCGACTATACCGCCTTTTCCTCCCATCAACAGCGTGGGAAGTAGGAGGTCTCCTGTGCCAGCTAAAATGGATATCTTGTCACCGACTAGGCGGGTGAGTTCTGAGATCCTCCAGAAAAGTCCGCTGGAGTCCTTGATGCCTATAACATGATCAAACTCCTCCACAAGCTCAACGATGATCTCGATGTCTATGTTGTATCCCACGAATTTTGGAACGTTATACAATAGTGTTGGGACATCGAATTTTCCGAGGATAAGTTGATAGTGCCTCAATAGTTCACAGCTATTTGGGGTATAGTAGAAGGGGGGTGTTAATAGTATAGCGTCCACCCCCAAATCCACAGCGTCCCTAATCTGCCTCATCACTTCCCTCGTTCCAGGGGCGGCCACCCCCGCTATAACCGGTCTGCCATCAACCGAATCAAGAACGATGCTGATGACCTCCCTACGCTCCTCTAAGGTTAGATAGGGGCCCTCCCCATTGCTTGCACAGGTCACTAGGCCATGAAGTCCTGCGTCAAGCCAGAACTCTATAAGCTCTCTGAGAGCCTCCCCATCTATCTCCCCCCTCCTATCAAAGGGGGTGACGTGAGGTGGATATACTCCCTCAAGGGTTTTAAGGGTCATAACCTTCACCGGCGCCACATTAAACACTTCCCTATTAAAACCTTGATGGTGAGAACTCATTTTGAAGAAACTCTAGAACCTATTGAATCCAGATTAGATCATCACGAATTAAAAATGAGGTGGAATGATGATGCTAAATTGTTAAATAGAGAAAGAGATTGCTAAATCTATTAATGGTTAGGCGAGATCTCTCCGCCTTCAGCTTCACCGATGCCCCAAAGATCGTAGCTGGCCCTCCAGGTCCGATATCTAGAAGGCTCCTTGATAAGTAGATTAAGTGGGAGGGTGGAGCGGTCTCCTATCCGAGAGGGGCGCCCGTCGCCTTCGAGGAGGGGAGAGGCGCAACCATCAGAGATGTGGATGGAAATGTCTTCATAGACTTCTTCGGAGGCGCCGGCGTCCTCAACGTCGGACACTGCAACCCCTATGTGGTCGAGGCAGTTAAGAGGCAGGTGGAGAAGCTGACCCACTCCCTCGACTTCCCCACCTTCCCGAGCTCGTTGAGGAGTTGATCGCCATAGCACCTGGAGCCTTGAGGAATGCCTGTAAAGTGCTCTTCGGCGGCCCCACGGGTTCGGATGCCGTTGAGGCATCCGTCAAGTTGGCGAAGATCAACACCGGCAGATTCGCCTTGATAGCCTTTGAGGGCAGCTATCATGGGATGACGGGTGTGGCCCTAAGCCTGACGGCTGACAAGAAGTTCAAGGAGAGGTATCTCCCCCTAGTCCCAGAGGTTCACTTCGTCCCCTACGCCTACTGTTATCGATGCGCCTTGAGTATCCCGAATGCGGCCTTAGATGCGCCGCCTACCTAGAGTATATCCTGGAAAACCCCAACTCCGGAGTCGTCGATCCCGCAGCGGTGATAGTGGAGCCTGTACAGGGGGAGGGCGGCTCCATCGTTTCGCCCAGGGACTTCCGTGAGATCAGGCGGATAACCGAGGAGCACTCCATCATTCTGATAACGGATGAGATACAGGCTGGTCTCGGTCGAACAGGGAGGATGTGGTCCTGCGAACACTCGGGGGCAACCCCCGACACAATAACGATCTCCAAGGGAATAGGGGGGAGGCCTCCCCCTATCCGCGATCATGTATAAATCCGAACTCGACGTCTGGAAGCCTAGAGCCCATATAGGAACCTTCCGGGGTCACTTAACTGCCATGGCGGCCGGAGCTGCGGCGCTCAGATTCATGAAGGAGTATGACCTGCCAAGACACGCCTCCGAACTAGGGAAGCATATTCTTAGGAGACTTAAAGAGGCGGAGGAGGAAAGCCAATACATCGGTGATGCCAGAGATCTAGGGCTGATGATCGGCGTTGAATTCATCAAGGATAAAGAGATGAAGGAACCTTGGCCCGAGTTAGCGAGGGAGGTAAGACTTGAAAGCTTCAAACACGGCGTCCTAGTCGAGCTGAGGGGACACTATGGAAACGTCATCAGATTCCTCCCCCCACTCGTATTGACGGAGGAGCTTGCAGAGAGAGGCCTCGACGCCTTTCTAGAGTCCGTAAAGGCTGTGGAAGAGCGACATTAACTTCCCTCTTTTGCATGGATTTTAGAAGAGAAATGATTCTATGCATGGAGGAAAAACGAGGTGGGGTATTTTATTTAGAGGAGGATGAAGATATCTGCATCACGTTTTTAAAGTTCCCATTAGAAATACCTTGAAATGCCTGTGAGAGAAGGTAAGGCTCTATGGGTGCTTCTTCTTTGTGTCTTCATCGCGATGACTGGGCTTGGAGTCGTCTCGCCTATAATTCCAAATTATGCCATTGAGCTGGGAGCTACAGGTCTCTGGCTGGGCCTTATATACTCCGCCTTCTCCATCACAAGAGCCATTCTTCAGACTCCTGTGGGGCGATTGGCTGATAGGAGGAGTAAGAAGTGGATTATATGTCTGGGATTGGGCTTTTATGCTCTGGTCTCGCTTCTTTATCCTCACGCCTCCTCGCCCTGGCAGCTAGTTTTGATTAGACTCATCCATGGAGTGGGCTCAGCGATGGTGATACCCGTTGCGATGGCGTATGCCGTCGAGCTCACCCCTAAGGGTGAAGAGGGTCGATATATGGGGATGATGAACACCGCGATGTTCACCGGATTCGGCGCCGGTCCACTGTTGGGTGGATACATCTTCGATCGCTTCTCTCTCTCCATGGTCTTCTACTCCATGACCGCTCTCATCGCCTTAAGCCTAATACTTACAATACTATTTTTACCCTCTTCAATTAAGTCTCCAACCCTTGAAAGAAAAAGTGTACCCCTAGCTAAGATCATTGCGAATAGAAGACTACTTGCAGCTTTAATATACCGTGTGATAAACGCGATGGGGAGAGGAAGTATAATGGGCTTCCTCGCCGTCTTCGCCGTCCAGAATCTTGGAATCTCCTACTCCCTCGTCGGTCTCATCCTAGCTATGGGAATCTTCATCAACTCCTTTTTACAGACCCCCTTCGGGGTTTTGGCAGATCGCTTTAATAGGGTTCTCCTAGTCGTCCTGGGGACTCTCCTCGCCTCCCTCGGATACTTCTATCTCGCCCATACTCATGAAGCCCTCGACTTAATGACGGCTAGGTTTCTCGTATCCCTAGGGGGCGCCTTCTCCCTCCCCGCCATGACCGCCATCGTGGCTGAGGAGGGAAAGAAGATGGGGGCAGGATCAACGATGGGAGTACTAAACACAGGAATGAGCCTAGGACAGATAGCGGGTTCCTTGATCTCCGGATTAATCATGGATCTCTATGGGATTCAATTTGCCTTCATAATCGGAGGGCTTCTAGGTATAATAACAATACCAATTTTCTATATCTTAACTACTTATAACTAGATTCGCCTTCACATCTTCTAAGGTGTTATATCCATCGGCTCTGATTAGCCTTATTAGTAGGAAAGTACTACAATTATCGGGTTGATTCATGGAAAAGCTGTCTCTGGTTAAGGTGACGAGGAAGGGGCAGGTGACGATTCCAAGGGCAATTCGGGATAGGTTGGGGATTAGAGAGGGAGACTACCTCATCGCCACGGCGATTAAGGATCTAGTTGTTTTTAGGAGGATCTCCCTCCCCAGCTGGGAGGATCTCTTCGCCTATGGTGAGAGATTTGCTGGGGAGAGGGGGATAACTCCAGGGGATGTTTTAAAGGCGATTAAGTCGGTTAGGCGAGTAGGTTGAAACGGGCCACTCTAGATACCAACATCCTCGTTTCAGCCTTGCTATTCAACGGTAATGAGAGAAGGGTTTTAGAGGCTGCCATTCGGGGAGATTACAAACTGATCCTGTCATTCCCGATACTCGATGAAGTGGAGGGAGTTCTAAGGAGGCTTGGCGTCGACGAGACGATGATAGAAGGCTACCTCCTCAGATTGATGGAGATATCCGAGATAGTCGCCCCAAAGAAGATCGAGGAGACCCCACTTAGGGATAGAGACGACATCAAGATTCTTGAATGCGCAGTTTCCGGATCATCCAACTACATCATAACAGGAGATCAAGACCTCCTCACCTTAATAGAATATAGGGGAATAAAAATTCTTAGAAGCATCGAATTCCTCAATCTGATAAAGAGAGATTAGAGACACTCATCATCTTTTCAACCCCTTTCTGAAACAGAAATTTAAACCTTCGCATAAAATCTCCACAAACCCAAAAACCAGGAGAACAAATAAAACCAAACAAAACCCAAAAACAACCCCAAAAACGGCCCAAAACAGCAATTGGAGATGGTGGGCCCGAAGAGATTTGAACTCTTGATCTCTCGGTTATCAGCCGAGCGCTTTAACCAGGCTAAGCTACGGGCCCACCAACTCTTCTTGAGAAAAGGAGGGTCTTATAAATCTTTAACCTGAGAGCCTCTTGAGTTGAAGCCTCTGGAGATATGGTTTCTGGGAACTGGTGGAGGGCGGTTCGTCACGGTGACTCAGCGTCGCAGAACAGCTGGTCTCCGCCTCGTCTGGGGAGATGTACACATTCACGTCGATCCCGGGCCTGGGGCACTTGTATTCTCCAATTGGTCTAGGTTGAGCCCCCAGAAGCTGGATGCTGTCATCGTAACCCACTGCCATCCGGATCACTACTGTGACGCCGAGGTTCTCATCGAGGGTATGACCCGTGTAACCACCAAGCGTAGGGGTGTCCTAGCAGCCTCTAGGAGCGTCCTCCAGGGCGTCGACGATATTGGGCCGAGCATCTCATCCTACCATCAGAATCTGGTTGAGAGAGTCGTGGTCTTGGAGCCTGAAGTATCCTTCGAGGTGGAGGGGGTCAACGTCTCAGCCTTGAGGGCTGAGCATAGTGACCCAGCCACCGTCGGCCTACGCCTGGAGTTCCCCGATGTCGGCTCAGTCGGTTATACGTCAGATACGGCCTACTTCGACGGCGTCAGTGATGGCTATAGGGGTGTGAGGATTCTCATCCTCTGCACCATGAGGCCTCGTGGAGCTCCTCTGCCGCTCCACCTCTCCGTTGACGACGCCCTTAAGATCCTGGCGGAGGCTAGGCCTAGGTGTGCGGTGCTCACACACTTCGGAATGAGAATGCTGAATGCGGGCCCCGAGGTTGAGGCAGAGTATCTTGAGGCTGAGACGGGTATACCGACGGTGGCTGCAAGGGATGGGATGCAGGTGATCCTCAGCGATGTCATCGAGGTGAGGGGACCCCGGAAGCGGGAGGAGCCTAGAGTCATCGAGGCATAGGTGGAAAGATATATCTATCTCTTCCGAGGGGATGAATATCGCAGGTCTGAGGGGGTGAGTCGAATCGTCTCTAAGTCGCTTAACCCTCAGGAGCTTCACCTGCTTCATGGAAGCATTTAGGCTTCTAAGGGTTAATCAGAGCCCCTTCAGACCCTATAGGATTAAGAGAACGGGAGGTGTTCTGTTTGAGGCCGCTGCCTAAGGAGATAGACTTCCTAGCAATGGAGGAGAAGTGGCAGAGGCTCTGGGAGGAGTGGGGCATCTACCGATACGACTGGGAGGACGATTCCCGGCCCCGATACTCCATCGATACGCCGCCGCC
>CALEIY010000247.1 GCA_937898665.1 Candidatus Bathyarchaeota archaeon
CTTATAGCAGCTTTTCTAGAGACATTAATACAGAATCCCCATAAAAAGGGTCTGAATCTCACAAAGAGAATTGAAAGGCGTCCAGACAGCTGAGACATCGTATAGCCTGTCATCCCAGGAATCTCACAAAGAGAATTGAAAGGAATTCACGAAGTACACATAGAGAATTGAAGGTAGGATGTTCGAGGCCTTATAAGTGGCCACCACTTATACCGGAGTCTCATAAAGAGAGGTGATGAGATTGGAATTACAGCATGTAAGATTTCGGAGTCTAGCAGAGTTGAAGGGGTTGGATTTGATCTGACGGTGGCTGTCAGAAGCCAGCGGAATTACGCTGCGGTCATGAGTGGAGGAGTTATGTTGTGGGTTTAGAGGTTTGGGTTTTTGAGGCCTATTCCCCTACAGCTGATTTTGGCGGGTTTGTTGAGTTGGCCTTCAACTTTGAATTTTACGCCGGTTATTATCTTTGCTAGTTCCATCGCAGTGGCTGTGTGAAGTGTTAATCTGCTCGTCGTGAAGGTGGATTCCCCCTCTGCTAGGGAGCACCAGAGTATGAGGTTGTCCGCCGTGTGGAGGTCTATGGCCATGCCGGTTTTCAGCTGCTCGATCAGCGACTCAGCTGCCTCTAGGCCGACTATCTCAGCCTTTTTACCCCTCTCGCCGAGGGAGTCGGCCCCTAGGTAGCAGGGTCTCTCAGCCCTCTCCACCCAGAGGGTTATATAGCTGCCTGGTGATAGGGGCTGCTCACGGCCGCTTAGGACTCTCCGCTCGATCTCAGCCTCTAGCCCGCTTCCTCTCAACGTCTCTATGGCCGACTTGGCCTGCCTCTCAGCTACATGGCTTGGAAGCTTGCCGCAGACGGATATGCCTCTAATCAGCTCAACTCTCCCTGGGCCATCGGTTTGAATCGCCCTCAGTTTCAGGATGGGTTCTATAAAGGCGTCTACCACGCCTCCCCCCTTCGGATAGAATCCCTCCCTTAGGATGTTGATTTCACCCCTGAAGCCCATGGCTCTCAAGGCCCTCCAGACCACCTCCCTCATCGTCATCGTCGGAGGCGCCCACTTGACGGCGGTTCCTCCCCTGATCCTCAGCTCAACCGTTGAATCTGCGAAGGCGGCGACGGGTGCGACGCATTGAAGCAGCAGGCTTATACTCCCAGCGGTTCCTATATCAAAGCTGTAGGAGCCTCCCCTAGCCCTCCCAGGCTTGAACTCTATCTCCGTTGAGCCTATCCTCAATCCCTCAACCTCTCCCCGGCATATCTCCGCCACGGCCTTCACGGCTGTGAGGTGTTGAGCCTTTAAACCTGGGGGGCTTCGGCCGCCCCTGATGCGTCTAACCCTTATGGGAATCCCCATGACGGCGCTGTAGGTTACCGCCATCCTAAGCAGCTGGCCTCCACCCTCCATCATGGAGCCGTCTATCTCGATCAGGGCTTGACACCTCCACCGCAGAATCTGGTGATATACTCCACCGCCACCCTGCCAGCCTTGTGGAGGGTCTCCGCCTCTATGCCTGGCACTCCGCAGACGAGGAGGAGTATCTCAACGGTTTCAAGGGTGATCTTCGAGGAATCTGCATCCCTATAGGGGTAGAGGGCTAGAAGCTTCTCATCATCAGCTATCACCGGCTCTCCCCCCTTCAGAACCCTAGGCCTCTCCATTCCGATGCCGAGGAACTCCTCTCCAGGCTCCGCCTCCCTCATATAGGGTTCACCCACGACTCGGCTCCCATCGAAGGCCGCCAGGGCTATGAAGGTCTCGAGGGAGGCGATGTTGTAGGCATCTACAGCCGTATTGATTCGGGGTAAACCCCTGCCATGGAGCACCCTTCTAAGCAGGGCCTCAGCCGCCGGCCTCGTCTTCGTCGGATCCAAACCCAATCTCCAGAAGAAGTCTCTATAGGCCCTGATGATTGGATGCCTCCTCAGCTCCTCCAGGCTCCACCGCTCCCTAATCCTCCTAACAATCTCACCCTTCAGCATCTCAAGTTGGGGATTCATCTCCTCAACCTTCAAGTCTCCCAGCCTTATGAGGTGGGCCTCCAAGCCTGGGAATCTGCTTTGGAGGGAGGGTTCTATCCTCAGTGGATGGCTCATCGCTCCTCCACCCTATCGCTCTTAGCCAGGTCTCTGATCCTCCCGACGCCGTCGATCTCGATGAGGTATCTATACACCTCCTCTGGGACGAGGTCTCTCCACTCCTCCCCCATGAGGATTCGCCTCCTGATCTCCGTCGCCTCATAGCGCTCCCTCTCATAGAGCTCTATCCCCCTCACCTCATAGCCCGCCTCCAGCATCAGCCTCCTGGTGAGGGGCTGATTGGTGTAGACTACGTCGAACTTCGGGGTTTGGGACTCAACCATGGAGACCCAGACGGTGTGAGCGGGGGCGTCGGGTATAGGTATCAGCATATATCGCCCCCGATCTATGCCCTCCGCGTCCAACGCCCTCCTGATCATCTCTATACGCTCACCGGCCGTGAAGGGGTTATCCAGCTCATGGCTCATCTGAGCGCTTCCGACGACGATGATGAGCTCATCAGCCTCCTCTAATATGCGTTTCACGGCGTATAGATGCCCCTTATGGAAGGGTTGAAATCGGCCTATGAAGAGCGCCCTCTTCATCCCTCACTGTGAAGGTTTGAGGGGGCTTTAACGTTATTCCTCCACCTCACCCTCCAGGGCCTTCCTCCTCTTCACCGCCCTAGTGATGTATCCGGCCACCCTGTTCCTCAGCCTCTTAGAGATGTCGAGGTTCAACTCGATGAGGAATCTCTTATTCTCCTCGAAGTCATCTGTGAAGGCCTCTGGATACCTCTCCATCAGCTCCAGGGATATCCGTTTAACCAGCTCCGTCCTCACCTTCCCCAACCCACTCCACAGAGTAGGGAGGGCTAAATGCTTTAAGTGTTATCCCTCCAATTAATCCAATCCCAGTTGGAAAAGGAGGAGTTTACTCAAGATAGTCCCTGAAAGGGGCGGAAGAATTAAATATTTATCGATTAGAGAGGAGAATCGAAGGATGGCCATGCGTAGGATTATAAAGATTGCCCCCATGCATAAATTGATTAAAAGAGCTGGCGCCGCCAGGGTGAGCGAGGAGAGCGCCATCGCCCTCAGCAAGATACTTGAAGAGGTCGGCCTAAAGGTGGCGAAGGAGGCCATAGACTTCGCCCACCACGCGGGGAGAAAAACCGTTAAGGCGAGGGATATAGAGATCGCAGCCCAGAAGGTTCTGGGGCGAAGATAGCGGCGCCAGGTAGCCGGACATGAGGCGTCTTCGATACAACGTAGTGGTGGTCGGCGCAGGCCCATCGGGAAGCTCAGCTGCCAGGGCAGCGGCGGAGAGGGGTGCATCCGTCCTCCTCCTCGAGGAGCATAGGGAGGTAGGCCTCCCCATTCAATGCGCCGAGGGCCTCAGCGAGAGGGGTTTGAGAGACGCGGGTCTAAAGCCGACGGGCGAGGTGGTGAGTCAGAGGATAACGGGGGTTAAGGTCTACGCCCCCAATGGCCGCTTCATATCCCTCAGGGGATCCGATTGGGTTGGCTACACGATAAATAGAGACGTCTTCGACAGGATGCTCGCGGAGAAAGCCGTCGACGCCGGAGCTGAGCTGATGACGGCGACGAGGGTTAGGGGAGTCCTCAGGGAGGATGGCGCTGTGAAAGGCGTCTACGCGACGCGGGATGGCAGAACCCTCAAGATCGAGGCGGATATAGTCATCGGGGCAGACGGCTACGCCTCAACCGTGAGGAGGGCCTCAGGGCTGGGGAGATGGTTTCCAGACGTCGTCACCTGCGCCGAGTTCAGACTAGGCAACCTCAGCCTCGATGAACCCGAAGTCAATGAGTTCTACTTCGGCAGGGAGGTGGCCCCTGGGGGATATGCCTGGGTCTTCCCGAAATCAAGCGAGGTGGCCAACGTCGGCCTAGGCGTCAGGAAGTATCATAAGGCGCCTCCCATCGTCTACCTAAAACGCTTCATCGACTCCGACCCCAGATTCAAGAATGCGGAGATCCTCATGGTTATGGGGGGAGTCACACCCGTCTCCGGAATCCTGAGGCGCATCGTCGATGATGGCGTCATGCTCGTCGGCGATGCCGCTGGGGAGCTGATCCCCTGCACTGGAGCCGGCGTCCACTCGGGAGTGGTGGCAGGCCGTATAGCTGGGGAGGTGGCGGCTGAGGCAGCTCTGGAGGGGGCTGTCTCAGCGGGGAGGCTGGAGGAGTATGTGAGACGCTTCGAGGCGGAGTGGGGTAAGCGTATTAGGGATAGCCGTAGGGTTGTGGAGATGCTGGATAGATTCAGCGACGAGGATCTAAACCTCCTCGCCGAGGTTATCACCGGCGATGAGATCGTGGCCCTAGCCAACGGCGTGAACGTCTCCAGGGTGCTGGCGAGGATTCTGAGGAGGGCTCCCCTGAAGGTTGTGAGGCTGATAACGGCCTATCTAAGGGGTGGGGGGAGGTAAAGCTTATATCCCAACTCTTTTCTTCTCATCTAAGCTCTCTTGGAGACTGATTAGTGGAGGTGAGTAGATTTGGCATATATGGCTGGTAGACCAATACTCATTCTAAAGGAGGGAACCAGGCGTAGCAGGGGTCGTGAGGCTCGGAGGTCCAACATGCTCGCAGCCCGCATCATAGCTGAAGCCCTCAAATCAACCCTTGGGCCGCGGGGTATGGATAAGATGCTCATCGACAGCCTCGGAGACATAACCGTGACCAACGATGGGGCGACGATCCTCGATGAGATAGACGTTGAGCATCCGGCCGCCAAGATGATGATAGAGGTCGCCAAGGCTCAGGATGACGAGGTCGGTGATGGAACCACAACGGCCGTAGTCCTAGCTGGTGAGCTGCTGAAGGAGGCTGAGGAGCTCCTGGAGCAGAATATTCACCCCTCCATCATCGTCGACGGCTACAGGAAGGCCGCTGAGAAGGCCCTTGAGGCCCTGGAGAAGATCGCCATAGACGTCGACCTAGAGGATAGGGAGACTCTGATGAAGATAGTCACCACGGCGATGAGGAGTAAGGCCGTGTCCCTCGCCAGGGAGCATCTCGGCAATATAGCCATCGACGCCGTGAAGCAGATCGTCGAGGAGAGGGATGGCGAGATCATAGCCGATGTGGACAACATCCAGATCATAAAGAAGGAGGGTAAAAGCCTAGAGGAGTCCGAGCTGGTGAAGGGCATAATCATCGACAAGGAGGTAGTCCACCCAGGGATGCCTAAGAGGGTTGAGAACGCCAAGATCGCATTGATCAACTGCCCCCTCGAGATCGAGAAGACCGAGTTCGACGCTGAGATCAGGATCAGAAGCCCAGAGGCCATCAAGGCGTTCCTGGATCAGGAGACGGAGATGCTTAGGAAGATGGTGGAGCGCATAAAGAATGCTGGAGCCAACGTCGTCTTCTGCCAGAAGGGGATCGACGACATAGCGCAGCACTTCCTCGCCAAGGAGGGCATATTGGCTGTCAGGAGGGTGAAGAAGAGTGACATGGAGAAGCTCTCCAGGGCGACTGGAGGCAAGATCATCACCAATCTCGCTGATCTGAAGGAGGAGGATCTAGGTAGAGCCGAACTCGTTGAGGAGCGTAAGGTCGGCGAGGATAAGATGGTCTTCGTCGAAGGCTGCAAAGACCCCAAGTCGGTGTCCATACTCATCAGAGCCGGCCTTGAACGGATGATGGATGAGGCTGAGAGGACGATGAACGACGCCCTATACGTAGTCTCAGACATCTTCGAGCTTCCTAAGATGGTCCCTGGAGGCGGAGCCATAGAGATGGAGATGGCTAAAGCCGTGAGGGCCTACGCCCGACAGGTCGGCGGCCGAGAGCAGCTCGCCATCGAAGCCTTCGCCAACGCTCTGGAAGTTATACCCAAAACCCTAGCCGAAAACGCTGGACACGATGTGATAGACACAATGGTAGCCCTAAGGGCGGCGCATGAGAAGGAGGATGGCTTCGCCATGGGCGTCAACGTCTATGAGGGAGGCATCGCGGACATGCTGGAGAAGGGAGTCGTGGAGCCGATGGCCGTGAAGATGCAGGTAATCAAATCAGCCGTCGAGGTGGCCTCCATGATACTGAGGATCGACGACGTCGTCGCAGCCAGCCCCCACAAGGAAGAGGAAACAGGAGGAGAGACAGAGTCTATGGAATACTAACCCACACTCTTTTGACCATGAAATTTAAATCCCAGCTATTTTCACAACTCTAATGGGCTCCGGTGGTCTAGTCCGGTCAAGGATACGGGCCTCTCGAGCCTGGGGTCGGGGGTTCAAATCCCCCCCGGAGCACCATGATATGCGTTTAAATCCCTTCCTGTGTTGGGCTCTTTTTGGCCTTGGAGGGTTTTAATATTCATGGAGGGTTCGTAGGCTTGAGAATGCCTTCAGGGCTATTAGGGGTCTCATTCTGCCTGGTAATAAGGAGTTGATTCTGGTTTTTTGGGAGTTTCTTGAGACTGAGGGTTTGAGTGCTGTTCGTTATAAGGCTGATGCTTAAGATCGAGAATAGGGATGTTAAGCCGGAGACCTTGAAGTTTAATATCGCTTAAAATAGGGGGAGATTTATCCCTTCAATCCATACCCTAATCTTCTAATCTTATGATAATCTCGTTATGGCTAACGAACCAGCTCCTCGAGAGGGTATATCTAATAGGGTGTACTCAAGCGGGGAGGCAGAGGGGGAGCATAGTCGCATGAACCGGAATTCTCGTCGTGGGGAATCGTTTATAAGCCCCTTTCTTTCTATTCGAGGTGAAAAATGAGTAGTTTTAACCTTCAGAGATACATGTTCTATAAGGATAGGAGCATCTACGGCTTCTACGTCAAGGCGAGGTCCAGACCAGGCTTAGCTAAGGAAATATTATCAGTCTTCTCCAATAGAGGCATCAATATACTCTATATCTCTACGTCCGTAGCCGAGCTGGGTGAGGAGGGCATCATGATAGGCTTCTTCGATTTAACCGATCACGGAGTCTCGATGGGACAGCTTCTAAAGGAGCTTAGAGGGATAAGGGATGTGGAGGCTGCAACCATCATCCCGCCGAAATTTACGGGATTCATAGCGGATACGGTGTCATTTCCATTGATGCTGAGCGATGTCAGGGCTCTCCTACTCGATGAACCCGCTCTAAAGGGATTGCTGGTGGATGTTAGAGAGAGAATGGGAACCGGAGGGGAGGCGATGCTATACCACTTCGGCTTCCAACTCGGTTTAGAGTGGGCCGACTACATCATCAGGGAAGCCGATAATATAGGGGCCGTAGAGCCCCTGGAGAAGTTTAGCATAGCAGCCGACATCTTCAAGGCCCACGGCTACGGAGTAGTAGAGGAGATCACCGCCTTCAGGGAAAAGCCACCCCACATAGAGCTTAAGATATCCGGCTGCATAGAGTGCAGCCTCGCCGAAGGAGAAGTCGAAAAGCCCTTCAGCCACTTCATCAGAGGCATCCTAGCAGGCTTCTCCACACGTCTCTTCAACAGAAAAATGTTCGCAGAGGAAACCAAATGTATAGCCAGAGGGGATCCATACTGCAAATTCATAATAAAACCTAAAACAAACTACAACCCACTTAGAGGAATAGATTAAACGACCCTTCCCGAATTTCCCCTGGAGTGCCATTCGAAACTTAGCTGACACCAACAGCGATCCTTTCCCTCATGAGAAGGGAAAATTACAATGTAATTTAAATAGGTCTTACATCTCATTTGAAGAGATATGGTTCTCCACGAGGTATCAAAGGATTTCCCACTTATCTCAAAGGTTAATTATTTAAGTACTGCGAGTATAGGTTTGATTCCAATTCCGGTGATTGAAACTGTTAAAGATTTTATCTATGAATTAGCTGAGGAAGGTACATTATTTTTAAATGAAGATAGAGAGTACAGAATCTACGATGATCTTAGAAAGGAGGGAGCTAAACTTTTAGGTTGTGATGAGGAAGATATCGCTGTTTTTAATAGTGTTACAGAGGCATTAAATTGTATTGCATGGAGTTTAGAATTAAAAGAGGGAAAAATAATATCAACTGATATCGAATTTCCAACAGTTACTTATCCGTGGCTTAGAATTGCACGTAAAGAAAACATTAGGGTGAAATTTGTTA
Source organism: Candidatus Bathyarchaeota archaeon (assembly GCA_937898665.1). Lineage (GTDB taxonomy): Archaea > Thermoproteota > Bathyarchaeia > TCS64 > B23 > B23. The sequence continues at coordinate 8,120 of CALEIY010000247.1, forward strand.
ATGCTAAAAATTGGTACATTTCTCTTGAAGATTTATTGAATGAAATTGATGAAAATACGAAGGTTGTTGTTTTAAGTCATGTTGAATATTTGACAGGTCAAAGACATGATATTAGGAAAATTGTAAAGCGTGCTCATGAAGTTAATGCTCTAGTGATCGTTGACGGAGTCCAGGCGGCGGGATATATTCCACTAAATGTTAAAGAATTAAATGTTGATGTCTATATTACTGGAAGTTATAAATGGTTGGTTGCACCTTTTGGAGCGGCTATCGCATACATATCAAAGGATCTCTATTCAAGATTGGAACCAGTGTTTGTTGGATGGAGATCTAAGGAATATATGTGGGATCTCAATCCCTTAGAATTAAGTTATTCATCTACTGCTAGAAAATTTGAGTATAGCACAAGCTCATATAGTGTTAAAATTGGTTTAGCAGAGTCCATTAAATATCTAAGGAGAATAGGGATAGAAAAAATTTACGAGCATAACATGAAATTGACTGATATAGCGGTAGAAGAGTTAAACTCAATTAAGTATGTTAATTTGGTAACCCCTCTTAATAGAGATGAAAGAGGTTCCATAGTGACAATTAAGGTTGAAAGAGTGGATCCATTTAAAATTTTTGATAAATTACGCAATTTAAATAGACCCATTGAACTAACTATTAGACAAAAAATGATTAGAATATCCCCTCACATCTATAATACTGAGGAGGATATTTTACACTTTGTAAATTCCTTGAGAAAATTTTTAAAAGATCTATGCTTTTAGCTAAGAAGAATATTGACTTGTCAAGAACTTTCTTCCACCTCCTCGTCTAGTCTTATCATCGGGATCTTTCGGTAGCATTGGTTGCAGAAGACATGGCCGATCTCGTTGACCATGAAATCCTTATCGTTTCCACACTTTGGGCATTTAACCAGACCCTTCTCCACTAGCTTCCTCAGCCTCCGCTTATACTCCTCCAGCGGCATGTAGCCACACATCATTATTAATGGAGTTGTGGATAAGGAAATCGTTTATCTCCATCCGTGGAGAAATCAACTCGGGAGTCTTGCGGTTAGAGGCCTTAACCCTACTTCTAATCTTTGTGTCATTAGCCCAGCTCCCAGCTCCATTAGAATCGGCGGATAGGGTTCTGCTGGTGCGGGTGGACACAGAGATCACCATGGCGACGGAGAAGATGTTGGAGGATGCCCTCGCCATAGCTGGGACGATGGATGCGAGGCTCATCATAGTGGCTGCCAACACGCCTGGGGGTGAGATCAACGCCGTTAAGAAGATCATGGATCTCTTCGAATCCTCCAGGATTCCAATATGCTTCTTCGTCCACCCCATCGGAGCCTCAGCTTGGAGCGGCGGCACCTACCTCCTCATGGCTTCACATATAGCTGCTATGGCCTCGGGGACGAGCATCGGAAGCTGTCAGCCGGTTCAGTATACGGGGGAGCTGATAAACAACACGAAGTATATCAACGCCCTCTCAACCCTCATGGCGAATCATGCGGCCCTCCATGGGAGGAATGAGACGGCCGCTAAGCTCTTCGTGACCAGAAACCTAAACCTCGGCCCTGAGGAGGCTTTGAGATATCACGTCATAGAGATCGTCGCCGATGATGTTAACTCTCTTCTAAAAAGGCTCTCAGAGATGGCTTTGATAAGGATGACCTCCGAGGCTGGAACCAGCGTCTGGAGACTAGTCCCCAGAGATGAGGTGGGGCATTACAACTATCTGGAGGTCTACACCTTTGAGGATATTACCGAGAGCGAGGTTATCGATTATACTCCGGGGTTGAGGATAGCCCTGCTTCAGGTTCTCTTCAACCCTATGGTTTCGATGCTTATGCTAACCTTCGGCTTCCTCTTCCTCCTCTTCGGCCTCCAATCCCCAGGTTATGGAAGCGAGATCATCGGCCTGCTACTCCTCATCCTCGCCTTGATGTCCCTTCAGGTGATCGGCATAGAGCCTACGATAGCCCTGCTCTTCACCCTCGGATTCGCATTGACGGTGGCGGAGCTCAAAACCCATATAGGGCTGCTAGGCGTCGCCGGAGCCTTCTGCATAATCCTAGGCTCCTTCCTCCTCTTCCCCTCCCCCCAGTGGCTGCTTGCACCTGAGATATCCATGAGGATTAGGAATACGCTGCTGGGCGTCTCCATAGCCGCCTTCGGGGCCTTCGCCTTCCTCATCTACAAGGTGGCTCAGACCCAGAGGATGAGGGTTAAAACCGGCTTTGAGGCCCTGGAGGGATGTCGAGGGGTCGCGGTTACGCCTCTCAAGCCCTATGGAGAGGTGAGGGTTGAGGGGGAGTTCTGGAGAGCTAGAGCTGAGGAGGGGGAGATAGAGGAGGGCTCGGAGATCATAGTCGTCGGCCGTGAGGGCCTTCTCCTCATCGTGAGACCCTTTAAATCAAGCGGAGACTAGAGGCTACGTGGTGGAGAGATGATCTCGTTTCTAACCCTGATAGAGGCGTTGATAGTGCTGATAGTCGCCGCCATACTCCTCAGCGGCATAAGGGTTGTAAAGGAGTGGGAGCGGATGCCGGTGCTGAGGCTCGGCCGCTATATAGGGCTTAGGGGGCCAGGCATCACCTACCTCATACCCTTCATAGATAAAGCCCCTATGAAGGTTTCAATGAGACTTCAGACGATAAGCTTCAGAACCGAGCAGACGTTGACCGCTGACAACGTCCCAGTGAACGTCGACGCCGTGATGTATGCCAAGCCCGTCGACGTGGAGAAATGTATTCTGAACGTGGAGAACTATCTCACGGCGACGCAGTGGGCGGCTCAGACGACGCTTAGGGAGGTCATCGGGAAGATCGAGCTGAATGAACTCCTCTCCGAGAGGGAGAGAGTTGGGAGGCATCTGAGGGAGATCATCGACGAGAAAACCGAGGCCTGGGGCGTTAAGGTGACCTCGGTGGAGATCAGGGATGTCATCATACCGGCCATGCTCCAGGAGGCGATGAGCAGGCAGGCTCAGGCTGAGAGAGAGCGGATGGCGAGGGTCACCCTCGCAACGGCGGAGCTCCAGGCGGCTCAGAAGATGATCGAGGCGGCCAAGATGTATGAGAAGAGCCCAGAGGGGATGGCCCTGAGATGGATGAATATCCTCTACGAGATCGGTCAACAACCCGGGACGAATACGATAATACTGATTCCGGCGAATCTCCCCACGGCTGGCGTAGCGCCGATCGGCCTATTATCCCTCACGGGGCAGCAGGGTGGGAAGGGAGGGGAATCCTAGCCCGACCTTTTTCTCCAGCCACTAAACATTTAATATCCCACCCCTCATAAGTGTTGAAGGTGTCTAGATGGCTTACAGGATACAGGGAGCCACAGCCGTCGGCCTCGTCTGCACCGACGGCGTCGTTCTGGCATCTGAGAAGCGTGTAAGCTGGGGAGGCATGGTTCTCAGCAGGGCCGGTAAGAAGGTCTTCAGGCTTACGCCGAACATCGGCATGGCCTGCGCAGGCCTCGTCTCAGATATGCAGGCCCTCGCAAGGGAGGCTGAGGCCTACGCCAACCTATATAGATTCGAGAATAATAGACCCATCTCCGTCAGGGCGATGGCCAAACTCATATCGAATCTACTATTCCAGAGGGGGAGGATACCCCTATTGACCGAGACGATCATAGGGGGCGTCGACGAGGAGGGGCCGATGGTCTACGCCCTAGACCCCCTCGGCAGCGTAATCCCCGATAAATTCGTCGCAGCTGGATCAGGTGCCCCCATAGCCATAGGCCTACTCGAAGCCCAGTATAGGGAGGATATGAACCTGGAGGAGGGAGCTGAACTCGCCCTACAGGCCATCAGGTCTGCGGCGGCGAGGGATGCCATAAGCGGAGACGGCGTCGATATACTCATCATAAAGGCCGATGGAATGGAGGAGCGGAGCTACCCCCTAAAGCCATAATCAATAAATCCAGGGCCTAGTGAACACGATCTGGAGGGCCGGTAGTTCAGGGGTATGAATGCCGGTTTCGCAAGCCGGAGGTCGGGGGTTCAAATCCCCCCCGGTCCACCATTCAAAGAGGGTTTTAATATGGAGGGGAGGAGAATCCTCTGGGATGTCGACTAAGCTGAAGGAGGAGTTTCTGAAGCTGCTAGAGGAGGATAGGGAGTTCCGATATACGGTAGCCGGCTTAATAGGATTGGGGGAGATCCTAGAGGCCATTAGGGATCTGCAGGGTCAGGTTTTAGATAACATCGCGGCGACGAGAAAGCTACAAGGCCAAATGGCTGCTTTACAGGAGCAGGTTTTGGAGCATAGTAAAGCGATTAGGGAGCTTCAGGAGCAGGTTAGGTCTCTACAGGAACAGGTGATGGAGAATAGCAGGGCCACTAGGGCTTTACAGGAGCAGATGCTTGAGCATTCAAAGCATATCGAGGGGCTTACGAGGACTGTTCAAGCCCTTGGGGCGAGGTGGGGCTTCATCGCTGAGGACGCCTTCAGGGAGGGTATGAGGGGGATCATAGAGGAGTTCTTCGGCGGTAGGGTTGAGAGGTGGATATATAGGGATGAGGAGGGCTTCGTCTTCGGTCATCCCAGCGTTGTGGAGGTTGATGTCGTCGTGAGGGATGGGGAGCATGTATTGGTGGAGGTGAAGTCAAGCCTCTCTAGGGCTGACATCTATGAGTTGTGGAGGAAGGGTCAGCTCTATGAGAGGGTGAAGGGTGTTAAACCTAGATTGGTGGCCGTCTCCCCCTACGTCGATGAGAGGGGGAGGAGGGAGGCTGAGAGGTTAGGTATAGAGGTTTACACCTCCACCATGGAGCCATATCCATCCGGCGTCCTCTAGGAGAGGGGCGTCTCCGTGGCTCTGGATAAGGAGACCATCAGGAGGCATATATGGCGCCTATTAGAGGATAGGGGCGTAGCGAGGTTTCCGAAGCCCATCCTAGGTAGGATCCCGAATTTTCAGGGGGCTGAGAGGGCGGCCCTGAGGTTGATGGAGCTTCGAGAGGTGAGGGCTGCGAGTTTTGTCAAGGTGAATCCTGATTCACCTCAGAGGCCTGTTAGGAGGCTTCTATTGGAGGGGGGTAAGCATGTTTTGATGCCTACCCCAAGGCTGAGAGGTGGCTTCCTGCTTCTCGATCCGAGGCGTATTCCGCGCCACCTATATGATAAGGCCTCCACCATTAGGGGCGCCTTCAAGCTGGGCAGAACCCTAAGCCTAGATGAGCTTCCGGAGATAGATCTCATCGTCTGCGGCTCCGTCGCCGTAACGAGGGAGGGGCATCGAGTGGGGAAGGGCGGCGGCTACAGCGAATTGGAGTACGGCATCCTCAGGGAGGTTGATGCCATCGACGATGAGACGCCCATCGCCACGACGGTTCATGACCTCCAGATCGTCGATGAGATACCCCTCGACCCCTGGGATTTCACCGTCGACATCATAGCGACGCCTAGGAGGCTGTTGAGGGTGGCTGGTGAGAGGCGTAGGCCTGGGGGAATCATCTGGGAGCTGGTGTCGGAGGAGATGGTGGAGAAGATGCCGATATTGAGGGAGCTGATGAGGAGAGTGAATTAACCCTCTTTAAGGAATTGGGTCGATGACCTCTATCCATCTAATTCTCTTGAAGGCTTTATCATGTGTCATTATCCTATTAATTTTGAGGGATTCCGCAGTTGCCAGTATCGTGGCATCTCTACCCCCTATTCCAAATTGGAGATATTTAGCCAGTAATTCGATTGACCTTAATGTCAACTCATAATCTAAATCCACTACAGTGAATGGAAATCTGAGAAATATATTTAGCCTTTCCATTCCCTCGATGGGCCCTAAAGTTTTAATGAGGAAATGTGCAACTTCAATTATGATCGTCGTGTTTATGATCACCTTCTCTGATCGTAGTGCTTTCTCTAAGGGTTCTATTACAAATTTATGTTCAGGTGTTTCATCGTCGAAGTAATATGCCCAGATGTTGGAGTCCACTATGATCATCGCTTTACGCCCCATATCTTCTTCAATTCGAGGGGCTTTATTTTCGAGCCGTGGACACAACCTCTCAGCTTCTCTATGAAGGTTTCAACGCTCACCGCTGGCTTGAGGATCAGTTCGTCCCCCCTAATCTCTATGAGGAATTCCTGTTCAGGTCTCAATCCCAATCTCTCCCTGTACTCCTTTGGGATCACGATCCTTCCTCGCTCATCCATTCTTGTTATTCCCATTTTCAGTCCCATCCCACTTATTATCCCATTTTATAAAAATCTACCTATATTCCGAGTTGAAGCGCAACCTATATCTTCTAGGTCTCGGTAGGGTGTTATCCCTTGCTTCGGGAATTCGATAGGGGTTTGGCATGTCTCTTCGCCTTGAATCTCCTCATGGCCTTCTCAGTCCAGCTCATCAATCCCCTCTTCCCCCTCTACCTCAAGGGTTTGGGTGCATCCGATGTTGAGGTCGGCTTCGCGGTTTCGCTGTCGAGTGTCGTCGCCATGGCCTTGATGCTGCCGAGCGGCATCTTCATGGATTGGGTGGGCCGTAGGCGTATGCTCCTCCTCAGCGTCCTCCTGGGCGCGGCTCCGCCGTTTCTATTGGCCTTCGTCAGGAGTTGGTGGATGGCGTTGCCGCTTTCGATGGTCTTCTCAGCCTCTTTCTCCCTCTTCGTCCCCACGAGGATGGTCTTGATCGCTGATAGCGCCAGGCCTGGGAGCACTGCCACCCTCTTTGGGTTGATGAATATCGCCTGGCCCATCGGGGGCATAGTGGCTCCTATACTCAGCGGCTTTATCGTTGAGCGATTCGGCTGGAGTTTCTGTTTCCTCTTAGCCGGTGGAATCCTCGCCGTCAGCTTCATCCCAGCCCTACTGATAAAGGCTCCAAAGCCGAGGGCTAGTGGCGCCGTTAGGAGGGATTCTCCCCTGGATCGGCGTTATCTACCTCCGCTTCTCCTCTTCCTCGTCTTCCACCTCGTCATGACTACGGCGATTGGATGTCTGAACGTCATACTCCCCATATACCTCAAGGATCGATTCGGCCTGCCCTACCATCTTATAGGGTTGTTCTTCACGGCCTCGGGGGCTATGACGCTGATCACTCAGATACCCAGCGGCTATCTGGCTGATCGATATGGGGAGCGCCGCTTCATCTCCATGGTCATCGCCTCCATTCCCCTCCTCTTCGCCCTCTGGCCCCTCCTGAGGCAGTGGTGGATGCTGCTACTCCTCTACACCTTCATATCGGGTTTCTGGAGCATGACTTGGCCTGCGACGCTGTCGCTGCTATCCAAAACCTTCCCAGAGGAGATGAGGGGGACGGCCTTCGGCGTTAGGATGACTGGAGTCCGAATGGGATTCACCATCGGCCCCGTGATCGCCGGATACCTCTACGGGGGATGGAGCTCCTCAGCCCCTTTCCAGGCGGCCTCGCTGCTCACCCTACTGGGGATTCCCCTCTCCTTCACGCTTCCGAGGGGTAAGAATAACAGCCACTGTTAGAGGCTTTGGGAAGGCTTATCCCCATAGCACCCCTCTATACCCTGGATTAGAGATGGAGGAGCTTGAGAGGGTTTATAGGCATATAGATGAACACCTCGACGAGCATATAGAGCGGGTTAGAAAGCTCATCCAGCAGCCCAGCATCTCCCAGACGGGTGAGGGCGTCATAGAGTGCGCCGAGATGCTGAAGGATTGGCTCCTAGACCTCGGCTGCAGCCATGTGGAGCTCGCAGAGCCTGAGTATTTCTGGCCCATCATCTATGGGGAGTATAACGCTGGGGCTGAGAAGACCCTCATCATCTACGGCATGTATGACGTCCAGCCCGTGGAGCCGGAGCTATGGGATTATCCTCCCTTCGAGGCGAGGGTCGTTGAGAGGCCGCCTTTCAAACGGGTTCTCATAGGGCGTGGAGCCATAAACACCAAGGGGCCGATGGCTGCCTTCCTCAACGCCTTCGAGTCGATCCAGCAGGCAGCCGGTGAGCTGCCTGTCAACCTCATCTTCGTCTTCGAAGGCGAGGAGGAGAGGGGAAGCGTAAGCATGCCGAAATTCGTTAGGGATTATGAGCAGAGGCTGAAGAGGGCTGACGGCGTCTACTTCCCCATCTGCAGCCAAGACCGAAACGGGTTGGCAAGGCCTTCTCTGGGGTCTGAGGGCATACTATACATAGAGCTGGAGACCAACGGCGCCCTATGGGGTAGAGGCCCCACCCAATTCGGGGTTCACGGAGGCCTGAAGAGGATTCTCGACAGCCCAGCTTGGAGGCATATCAAGATGCTCTCAACCCTCGTCAGCGACGACGGGAATAAGGTTGAGATTGAGGGCTGGTATGACGACATCGTCGTCCCCACCGAGGAGGATCTACGGCTGCTGAGGGAGGGCTATAGGAAGTCGACGCCAGCCGTCGAGGTCTTCGACCCAGAGATATTAAAGGAGACATTGAAGGTTAAATGCTTCAAATATGACTTGGAGAAGCCTGAGGATATCCTCAGGGAGATGCTCTTCAGCACCAGCTTCAACCTCGACGGAATCTGGGGAGGCTGGACGGGGCCTGGAACCAAGACCCTGCTACCCCATAAGGTTGTGTCGAAGCATAACATCCGCTTCGTCCCTAAGCAGGACATCGACGACCTATTCAGGAAGATTAGGGCGCACCTCGATAAGCATGGCTATAAGGATGTGGCCCTAAGGAAGCTGGCTGGATACCCCTGGGCCCTGGTCGACTATAAGAATCCTGTTGCTGAGTCGCTATACGATGTCTTCGAGGAGTTTGGGGTGAGATACACCATCTATCCGCCTGTGGCTAATCCCGTGTTGACTAGTCCGGCTTGGCCTGCCTACGTCTTCGCCGGTGAGCCTTTGAAGCTCCCCATAGCAGGGGGCGCCCTTGGCCACGGAGGCTTGGCTCACAGCCCTAATGAGTATATCGTCATCGAGGGCTGTGAGGCGAAGTATGGATACATCCATGGCCTAGACGGCGTTGAGAAGAGCATGGCCTCGGTCCTATACCACTTCGCAGAGCGCTAACCCCTTCTCCTTTTTCCATTGGATGAATAATCCTTTAATTCCCTGTGGGCCATCTAAGGTTAGGTTGAGCCTTCAACGATTAGGCGTCTCCAGGGGCATCCTCATCCTCCTAATTCTATCCATAATCCTCTCCTCCACAGCCATCTACCTCAACCTCCAGGCTCCGCCGAGGCTGCTTAAACCTACGAAGCGGTATATCGGCATCCTATGGGTTGAGGGGGCCATACTTACTTCAGGGGATTCCCAGAGGGTGAGGGAGGCGATAAATGTCGCATTACTAAACCAGAGCATCAAGGCCGTCGTCGTGGCGATAGACTCGCCGGGGGGAACCGTCGATGATGTGGAGAGCATATACCTCGATTTGCTGAGGCTGGGGGAGGAGAAGCCCCTCGTGGCATCGATAACCTCAGCCCTATCAGGCGGCTACTACATAGCCGTAGCGGCTGACTACATCTACACTTTACCCTCATCGATGGTTGGAAACGTCGGGGTCATAGGCGTAGGGCCGCCGGTGCTCATACCCTCGGAGAGGGTTCTGGAGTCAGGGGCCTACAAGGTGACGGGCTTCTCAATGCTTCAATTCCCCTTCAATCTCACCGAGGCCCTGAGAAACTTCGCCTCCGCAGTGGAGGAGCAGAGGGGAGATAGGCTCCAGCTCTCAAGGAAGGAGCTCCTGAGGGGGAAGGTCTATCTAGGCTGTGAAGCCGTGAGGCTGGGTCTGGCGGATGAGATTGGGGCGCTTCAGGATGCCATAAAGAAGGCGGCTGAGGAGGCCCACCTCACCAAATATGGCATCGTCAACCTAAACCAGCTGGCCGAGAGGGGGAGGCTGACCATAGAGACCGGAAACCAAACCGCAGCCAAGAGCTGGAGGGAGATAGACGTCAACTACCTAAGGGAGCTCCATCCACCGCCAACGCTCTACTACCTCTACCTCCCAGAGAGGGGATTCCAGGTAAGCGAGGGCGAGACGGTGGAGACCGAGGGCGGAGAGGAGGCTGAGGGTGGAGGCCTCGTCCTCGTCGACCTAACCCATGAGAACAAGGTTTCAAGATGGACTTTAAACGTCCTCGTCGGGGAGCTGGTGAATCAAAGAATACCGGTTGGCTTCATCTCCGATTGGGATCGACTTGAGTCAGCCCTTGGAAACGCCTCCTGTCTCATCGTCGCTGCGCCGACGAAGCCCTACGGCATAGATGAGGGAAAAACCATCGAAGACTTCGTCTCTAGGGGAGGCCTACTGATACTGCTCTACGACCCCTCAACGGAGTATGTATCGATCCCCGAATTGAATGGCCCAATAAACTCCCTCGCCAATCGATTCGGAGTCGGCTTCGCCAACGGCTACCTCTACGACGAGGAAAACTTCTATGGGTTCTATAGAAACATCATCGTCGAGAACTTCATCAACTACAACCTAACCAGAGGCGTTGAGCGTCTAGTCCTCTTCACCGCCGCTTCAATATACACAAAATATGGCGTCGCCTATACGGGCAACACAACCTACTCCTCAACGGCTGAGAGGAGGGGTCAGTATCCGGTGATGGCCCACTTCTACTATGGAAACGGAACGGTCATCGCCCTAGGAGACATAACCCTCCTCACAGAACCCTACTGCTATGTTGAGGACAACTACAGGCTGATGCTCAACCTCATAGACCTCATAGCCAGAACCAGGCCGCCTAAAGCCGAGGAGGTTGAGGAGATCAAGGAACCCCACCTCCCAGTTGGGACTGTGAAGATATTCATAGAGACCGTAGACGGCAAGGAGACCACGGTTAGATGGGTTAAGGTAAGCGAAACCGAGGTTCAGATAGAGCGAAGAAACGAGACCACCACCTACCACTACGATGAGGAGGGCAACCTGATAGGGTGGACATCGGAGGACGCCAACGCCACTTACAGCCCACCACTACCTGCAACTCCATATCCATTAAGGAGGGGAAAGGGATGGAGCTACAAGAGCAACTATACATTGAACCAGAGGGGCGTACAATACCACGGCATATACATCGGCCAGGAAACTGTGACAAAAATAGAGAAAGTAAAGGCGGAGGATGGAAGAACCTACACCTGCGCCAGGGTGCATTTCATGATCCGATGCGAAATCTACACGGATGGGGGAAATTGGACCTACACCTATGTTGGAGACAGCTGGCTCTCAGGGAGGGTGGGCCTGGTGAAGGAGGAGGGGGTTAAACGCCTATACATCGATGGAGAACTATTCAAAGAGGAGGAGAGACGGTGGATGTTGAAGTCTGTGGAGATGGGCTGAGGAGAAGCATGTGAAATCCTTTTTAAATTGGCGGAGAGAGGCTAATTGGGTTAGGGTTGGAGTCGCTGAAGAGGGAGTTCCTGGAACTACTGGAGAAGGATGTGGAGTTTAGATACGCCGTGGCAGGCTACCTGGGCCTATCAGAAGTTTTAAAGAGGCTTGACACAATAGCTGAGGAGCAGAGGGCGCTGAGAGAGGAACAAGTTAGGCTGAGGGAGGAGCAGACCAAGATCTGGAGGGAGATTGAGCGTTTCAGGGAGGAGCAAACTAGGATCTGGAAGGAGATTCAAGGCCTTAGGGAGGAGCAGACCAAAATCTGGAGGGAGATCGAGCGCTTCAGAGAGGAACAGACTAGGATCTGGAAGGAGATTGAGAGCTTTAGGGAGGAGCAGACGAGGATATGGAAGGAGATTCAGAGCCTCAGGGAGGAGCAAACTAAGACCTGGGAGGAGATTGAGCGCTTCAGGGAGGAGCAGACGAAGATTTGGAGGGAGATCCAGGGCCTTAGAGAGGAGCAGGCCAAGTTCAGGGAGGAGCAGACCAAGATCTGGAGGGAGATCGAGCGCTTCAGAGAGGAGCAAACTAAGATCTGGAAGGAGATTCAAAGCCTCAAGGAGGAGCAGGTTAGGCTGAGGGAGGAGCAGAAGAAGACCTGGGAGGAGATTGAGCGTCTTAGAAGTGATATGGAGAGGGGCTTCGAGCTGGTTAATAGGCATATCTCCGCTTTGGGCGCCAGGTGGGGTTTGATGGCTGAGGAGGCCTTTAGGGAGGGTCTTAGGGGTCTCTTGGAGGAGGAGCTGGGTCTTAGGGTTGAGCGTTGGACCGCCTATGATGAGGAGGGCTACGTCTACGGCTATCCCAGCGAGCTGGAGGTTGATGTCGCCGTCGTCGATGGTAGGACGATTCTAGTTGAGGTCTCCTCCCATGTCCGCCCCTCGGATGTCTTCGAGTTTAGGAGGAAGGCTGAGGTCTATGAGAGGAAGGTTGGGGTTAAGCCTCATAGGCTATTGATGGTTACGCCCTATGCTGATGACGCCGCCCTTAGGGCTGGTATGAGGCTTGGCGTCGAGATCTATACCAAAGTTTAGCTGTTGAATCCATAGCTGGAGGAGCTCCATCTCCCTGAGGAGAATTCGGTGGATTTGATTGTGGATAATGTCTATTACCTTGAGAATTTCATATCATTAGGGGTTTGAAGGCTCCAGTAGCCTACCAGGAACCCTCTATGTCCTTTGCTTAAAATCTCTAGGAAGATTGAGTTCTATAAACAGGAGTCCCTATGGGCTGCTGAGAGGGGATACTGGCCGCCGAGGCCAGCTAATCATCATGGATGGCTCTATTTTATGGCTTGCTATCGGTCTTCTGCCCAAGTAGGGGGAGGGCGACCACCAATTTAAAAGGCCTAGGATTTCATTAATGGTATAGCCGATGGGGATGGCTGAGCTGGTTGAGGGTGTGAGGAGGGGTTGGTGGAGCTTTCATCGTGTTAGAGGCGATTTATCTCCTCGTGAGGGGTATCTGAGGGTCTGGGTTTTCTCGGAGGCTAAGGTGCTTCTATGTGATGGGTGATGTGGGCGCGCCGCCTCTTGGGGCCCATTCTTGCGTTGGGTTCTCTTCTTTCGGTGCTGACCCTGCTTGACGTCGTCGATGTGGAGTACTACCCGATGATCCATAGGGTTACGGTGGATAGGGTCTTCGACCTCGGTCTCAACCCCTCACTTATACTTCTGTTTCTCTCATTCCTTGTCGTAGTCCTTCTCCTCTTAGAATGGCGGCCACTTGGAGTCCTCCTCCCCATCACCGCCTCCCTTGGGCTCTATCCCCTCCTCGGCCTCAGGGTTTCCTCATCCCTCCTGACCCTGCTGTTGACGGCTTTCACCCTTGTTAGGTTTAGATGCGTTCAGGATTTTTGCCTCTGGCTCCTGACCTTGATGGCTGGTCTTGAAGGCTTAGCCCTCATCCACTGGCTTCTACTACCCCTCGGCCTCTGCTCGCCCCTTAAGCCGATCGCAGAGCTGGAGATGTCTCTGTTCTACGTGGCGGCTCATGCTGCTCCCATACTGGCCCTTATGGTTCTGTTCATGTGGATCATAAGGCCCCTTCTGAACCACTTGGGGATTCCCAGACTTCTCTCCAGGTGGATGGCGTCTGCATCGGATTCCGATGAGGGCGGCATCTCCCTCAACCCCCATCTCATCTTGGCTTTAGCCGTTGGGCTTTCCATCCTGGCTGCCATATACCCCTACAGCCCAGGGATAAACCCCACATTCAAGCCCGTCGGCGTCGACGTTCGCTGGTATGTCCCCTGGATGGAGGGTGTCTATCGGGATCCCCCATCCGCCCTCAGGGTCGCTGGAGGGTCTAGGCCCCTCCTTCTCCTCCTCATCTATACCTACGGCCATCTCCTGGGTCTCGGGCCCCGGGAGGCTGTGATTTATGCTCCGGTTCTTTTGAATCCCCTCCTGATTCTCTCGGCTTATTTCATGGTCTATAGGGCCTCTGGGGATCGCGATTGGGCTTCCCTTTCAGCCCTCTTCACCGCCACCGGTGTCAAGATGGCCGTTGGGTTGTACTCCTACTTCCTAGCTAATATGCTTGGGCTGGTCCTGATCTACGCCTCCTTGGGTCTCCTCCTCGCATCTATGAGAGAGGGGGATCTAGGTAGCTTGGTCTTCGCATCGATATTGGCCTCCCTAGCCCTCTTCACCCATCCATGGACCCTGACGCAGTACTGTGCTGCCGTGGCGATCCTGGCGGTTTACATCTCTTTGAGGGATAGGAGCCTTGAGAGATGCTATAACATCCTCATTTATCTCTTAGTTGTCGGCTTGGTCGACGTCCTGAAGATGGCGCTCCTTGGCGGGGTGGAGGTCTATGGTGCGGTCTCATCTACATCTATAAAGTTGCTTGGATTGATGGGCTTCTGGAGGAACAGCATATTCACCTTCAGAATCCTCTATGGGGGTCTATTATCCAACATTATGATGCTCTGCTTCGGAATCCTAGGGGCCTATAAGTTGGATGATGCGAGACCCTATCAATCTCTCTTAACATGCCTCCTAGCAGCCTCATCAATATACTATCGAATAACGTCTAATATGATACCAAGCAGAATTCTGTATAACATTCCTCTGGAAGTTCTCACCTCTTTAAGCATATTATCGATAATTAAAAATAATGGAGTTAGGAGGGAGGTGAGGTGGTCTTTAATTCTATTTATGATGGTTTATTCAGTTGTCTACATTCTACGTTCAACTGCCAACCTTATTTAATCAACTATTTTTGTAAGCGATGGCGGTGACTTTATAGGTGATTAGGAATCTTCAACCCCGCTTTGCTCTCTAAAGCGAATAATCTAGCGGTCTCGGCGGCGATGATCGATCCGGGGCTGACGGCTAGGCTGGAGGATGTAGAGAACATCGTAGCCCTCAGGTATCGAGGAAGATAGGAGTCCTATAACACTCCAATTTTTCTGAAATCTATAAGGGGTTCTTAAGGGGAGGCTCGGAGGATATTATTTCCTGTCATCCGCAGGCATTATAGGAAACGATTATCAGCTATGAGGCCCTAAAGCCGTTTAGAGGATGAAGCTTCAATATCAACTTATAGCTCTCGCAATTCTTAAAAGGATTATGGAGAAGAGTATGTGATAATTAAGGTAGATGGAGTTATAAGAGTGGAGTTTAGGGTTTAAGTCTCCCTGGAGGTAGTGTTGGGGTGTTGACTAGGGGTTTCCTCCAGGGGTGGTGGAGGAGGGCCCTCCGGAGGGGAGTACTCTACAAGGTTCTAGATGCAGAGGATAGGGGTTTCCTCTACCTGGCGATGAGGGCTGTAGACGAGGTTCGAAGCCTAAAGGTCGCGCGGATCATAATGCGGATCATCAGAAAGCTCAGGGACGCCCTCCTCAGCCCCTTCGCCAGGCAAGTCATCAACTATGGACTCCGGAGGGTTAAAACCCTAGCCTCCCTGGCCGTGAGCTGGGGATATGAGGCAGCTAGGGATTGGATGTATGATCTAGATTTCGCACGTTATGTTACGCTGCTTGAGGTTTATAGGCCGAGTGGATGGGGGATCTGATAATTTAATGGGGATGTCTGTTGATGTTGATCTTTTGAGGTCTAAGATCTCTGATGTTAGATTTTGCATTAGAGAACTTTTGAGGCTTGCATCTAAGGATTTCTCTGATTTGAGTGTTGATGAGAGATATTCCATTAGATATAATATAGTTGTCCTTGTTGAATCCCTCGTCTCCATCTGTATGCATATAGCTGTGGAGGCCTATGGGAAGACTCCCAGCAGTTATAGGGAGGCTGTTAGATTCGTCGGTGAGAGGTTGAATCTGGGGTGTGTACACGATCTTGAGGGTCTTGTTGGCTTGAGAAACCTCTTAATCCATCGATACTGGGTCGTCGACGATGAGAGGGTTTATGCGAGCATTAAGGAGAACCTTGAGTGCGTTAAGAAGCTATTGAGTAGGGTGGAGGAGGAATTCATAGGTTGAGAATAAAGTACTATGAGGTTTCAGTTGGCGAGGTTGCTGAGAGATTGAGGGAGGCCTTGAGCGCCCTACCTGAGATCCAGCTTGCCTTCCTATTCGGCTCCGTTACCAGGAGGAGGTTTGTTAGGGATGTGGATGTGATGGTGTACTTCAAGTCGGAGCCTGATTTGAGGGATGTCATCAAATTGAGTAATCTCCTGGAGGACTTGGTTGGAGTGCCGGTTGATGTCGTTCCGCTGAGGTATGCTCCTCCAAAGCTGAGGCTTAAGGCTATGCTGGGGGGTGTCAGGCTGCTGGTGAGGGATGAGAGCCTCCTATATAGGCTGATGGCCTGCGCCCTCTCAGAGGCTGAGGATGTGGAGATAAAGCTGAGGTGTCTTTAGGGTTTGGGCATCACATATATTGAGGGTAGGGTGCGTGGACCCTCTGGTGAGGAGGTAGTACGCTTCCTGATCGATAGCGGTGCAACTTATACCGTTCTACCTGAGGAGGTTTGGAGGAGGATTGGTCTTAAGCCCATCAGGGAGCATGAGTTCGCCTTGGCGGATGGAACCATCGTTAAGAGGTGGGTTTCAGAGTGTTATATCTCTCTACCTCAGGGTGAGGCGCATACGCCCGTCGTCCTAGGCGAGAGGGATGATCATGCCATCCTCGGCGTTGTTACACTTGAGATATTGGGATTGGTCTTCAACCCCTTCAAGCGCACCCTGCAGCCGATGCGTATGCTGCTAGTTTAGAGGTGCAAGAGGTTTGAGGGCCTTTAGGGTTAGGGTTTTTGGTAGGGTTCAGAGGGTTGGCTATAGGCGTTTCATCATCGATGAGGCTCAGGGTTTAGGATTAGCTGGTTACGTTAGGAATCTCCCTGATGGCTCTGTGGAGGTCTTCGCTCAGGGTGGGGAGGAGGCTTTGGAGAGATTTCTTGAGGCGATTAAGAGGCCGCCTTTGGGTGAAGTGAAGCGTGTTGAGGTTGAGGAGGTGGCTGTAGATCCGGAGGTTGAGGGCTTTAGGATCATCTATGGGGAGTTGGTGGATGAGCTTCAGGAGGGTTTTGGTGGTATGCAGGAGGTCTTTATGCAGTATTGGAGGGAGTTCAGGGATTTCCGAGGGGAGTTCAAAGATTTCAGGGGGGAGTTTAAGGATTATAGGAAGGAGTTTGAGGATTATCGGGGGGAGTTTAAGGATTTCAGGGATGAGTTTAGGGATTATCGTGGGGAGTTTAGGGAGTTTGCTAGGAGAACCGATGAGAGTTTTAGAAGGATCGAAGAGCGATATGGAGAGATATCTGAGAGGTTGACTGTCATCCTTGAGACTTTGGTTAGGGAGTCTAGGGAGACCCGTGAGATGATCGATGAATCCCTCAGGCTTTTAAGGGAGGCTATTGATAGCCTTAAATAGGGTTGTTTTCGTAGAGGGTGGAGGATTTGACGCTTACTGAGAGTCGGTTGAGGCTTGTTTTGGAGAAGCTAGATGCTGTTAGACTTGAGTTGTTGAGGTTGAGGGCTATGCTTCTTCCTGAGGAGGATTTGAGTGAGGAGGAGAGGAGAGAGCTTGAAGATGCTAGAAGGGAGATTGAGGAGGGTAAATATATAGATCTTGAGGATTTGATTAAAGAGTTAGGTTGAGGTTTGTTTCGTGTTCTCTTATCTCATAGAGCTAGATCCTCTCTCAGAAGACTTCCAGAGCATTATAAAAGGAGGTGTGTTGAGTTGCTTTTAATTTTCCGTGAAAATCCTGTTCCAGCAGAATATTATGATATTAGGAAGCTTAAGGGATATAAGAATACTTATAGGGCTAGAATTGGTGATGTTCGAGTGATCTATGAGGTCTTATGGAATCTCAAAAGGGTTAATGTACTACTTATTGAGCGGAGGGAAAGAGTCTACTCCTAGTGATGTGGGTTTGTCGATAAGCTTTAAATACCCTTTCTAGGGAGATGTTTTTCTAATGGATGATAGGGTTATAGGGGCCTTAATTCTTGTTGGAAG
>CALEIY010000248.1 GCA_937898665.1 Candidatus Bathyarchaeota archaeon
CAGGAATACGACGCCGAACAGCGCCGCCGAGCGGGTCTTCTACGTCCTCATGAAGGCGGGGGTGAGGAAGATACTCGGCTGCGCCCTCTGCGGCTCCACGAATCGGCTGCTAGACCCTGGAGATGTAGTCATACCCGACGGATTCGTCGACTATACAACCAAGAGGGCGCAGTCTCTGACCCGCAGCCTACGGGAGAAGGGCGTCGACGTCGACATCATCATGTATAGGCTTCATCAACCCTTCTGCCCCACGCTTAGCAGACTCCTCATCGAGGGCGCTGAGAGAGCCGGCTTCAAACGGGTCTTTCGCAGAGGCATCGTAGGTGTCGCCGAGGGGCCGAGGCTTGAATCCCCCTCGGAGATCAGGTTGAGGTATACGAATGTGGGTATAGACGTTGTCACCATGAACCTCGTCCCAGAGGTTATCTTCGCCAGGGAGATAGGGGCCTGCTATGCGACGCTGCAGCTGGTCTCAAACTATGGTGAGGGCTTGGTGGAGACCACCTGGACTGGGCCTGAGGCCTTCAGGGAGTTTAGGGAGCGGTGGTGTGGAGCTGCAGCCCAGGCCCTCCACTGGGCCTTGAGGCATATAGACCCCGAGGATATGAGCTGCGGCTGCGACAAGTATAGGTGGAGGGCGCTTCTCCCCTAACCCTTTTTCAGGCGTTTCCTTCCTTAGTTTTGTTACTCTCAGATTTAAATATCATTAATCCAAAACCCTCTCGACGCATGGAGCTGGGTAGGGCCGCCCTCATCTTGGCGGTAGTAACCCTCCTAATCGCGGGGCTGGAGGCCACACCCTTCGCATCGGCCTATCAGGAGAGGGCGATGGAGCTCCTAGACAGGTTTAACAGCATTATGGATGAGACTCTAAGCTTCCTCGACCACGCCTGGGAGATAGCTGAGGAATTCAAGAATCCATACTTCGACTACGACCCATCACTCCTACTGAATCACACCGCCCTAAATGGAACCGGCTGAGAAATTGGACTGACGGTGGCTGTCAGTTTAACAATTCTTAAATAGTCACCCAGCCTCCTCCCGCATGATGGAGGCCGAGAGGCGCTTAAAGGCGATTAAATGTGGAACCCTCATCGACGGGACGGGGGAGAATTCCAGGAGGAACATGGTCATACTCATCGAGGGGGACACCATCAGGGATGTAGGCTCGGAGGGGGAGGTTGAGATACCT
>CALEIY010000249.1 GCA_937898665.1 Candidatus Bathyarchaeota archaeon
TCTATTAGGGTTAGGAGTTTTGGATTTGCTACTCCGGTGTAGATTATTCTGCGGCCATCGTAGACGATGCGGCCCGTGGCCTCCAGGTAGTCCAATATGCGCTTGAAGGTCTGATATTGGATTCTCCTTGGAAGCCTCCTCCACAGCTCGGTTCGGGTGGGATAGTCCTCAGCATCTATCAAAGCCTTCTCAACCATTAGAATCGTATCAAGTCTAGGCTCATGAAGCACACGGGAGGCCATTCCCTATAAAGTTGCAGTTAAATTATATAAACTTATACAATCAAAACTCTGAGGCTTACGAGGAGTGGCAACCTTATGACCGGGTTAAATGGCTGGTATCCCAGGTATACCCAGTATTGTAGGTGTATATGGGATACCCTATTTCTCAAATGGGTGAGAGGTGTGGAGAGAGCCTCACAGACCATCAAGGTGAGGCCCAGCACTAAGAAGATGCTTCGACGCCTAGGGCGATTTGGAGACAGCTATGACACCATCATTAGGAGGCTACTCACCGAAGCTGAGGCCAAATGCAAAGGAGAGGCAGCCATACCCGAAGAGGTTCTAGGCTTCCTTGAGGAGGTGGCCGAGGCCAGCGATGGGGTCATCGTCGACGTCGGTGACGCCCTCAGCCGCCTCATAGTAAAGCTAGGCGCCGTCCTGGGATACAAGGGCGAAGCCTTCGACGATTGGGGCGTCAGAGAGGTCGCTAAGGCTAAGATAGTCACCTTCCTCGGCATCGATGACCCGCTGATGTTGAAGACAGCCATACTGAATCAGACCCTGAACAGCCTCATCGAGGAGGAGGGAATCAGGGAGCTAATCCCCCTCAGGGATGAGATCCTCTACATCCTAGCCCAGGCGAGGCTGAGGAGGTCCAGAAGCCATGAGGCTTAGGGCTCTGATGCCGGTCGCCGCCACCCTGGCTGCGCTCCTCCTCATCGCAGCCGCCACGGCTCCACCAGACGCCCTGCCAGAGGAGGCCGCATCACTCCTGGAGCCCCTCAGGGA
>CALEIY010000250.1 GCA_937898665.1 Candidatus Bathyarchaeota archaeon
AATGATACGGCGACCACCGAGATCTACACCGTCTAATTCGTCGGCAGCGTCAGATGTGTATAAGAGACAGCCTGAGACTGATTCCAGGCCTGGAGATATTCGAGCAACGCTTCACGAGAGAACGCTCAGCCTGCTGTGGAGGGGGAGGACTCCTAACCGCGGTAGCTCCATCCCTTGCATCCATGGCCGCCGCACGTAAACTCGTCGAGGAGGATAGGATATCCGGGGAGTTGGATGCGATAGTCACCGCCTGCCCTCAGTGCATCCTCAATCTGAGGAGGGGATTGGAGCTTTGGGTTGAAGATGAGGACCTCAGAGGGATCCAGGTTCTGGATATAGCTCAGATACTCGATATGGCCTTAGGGGGGTGATGTGGATGGAGAGTTTCGATGAATACTTCAACACCCTATGGGATGCGGCGATGGATGAGGATCTCAGGGTGGCCCTTAAGAGGGCTGTTGAGAGATTTCGGAGAAATAAGGCGGAGGCCTTTAAGATTTATCCATGGATCGAGGAGAAGGCTGAGAAGCTTAGGAAGGTGAAGGATTACTCCCTGCTACATATGGATGAGCTGGCTAAGGAGGTTAAAGATAGAGTTGAGGATCTACATGGAAGCTGTATAATAGCTGAGACCGCGGAGGAGGCCGTTGAATACATCACCGATCAGGTGAAAGCAGGAGACATAGTGGTTAAAGCTAAGAGCATGACGTCTGAGGAGCTGGATCTAAATAGACATCTGGAGGAGGCGGGATGCGAGGTCTATGAGACGGATCTAGGGGAGTTCATAGTCCAGCAGATGGGCTCTCGGCCGATGCACATCCTAGCGCCAGCCGTCCATGTTCGAAGGGAGAAGGTGGCTGAACTCTTCTCCAGGGTTATGGGTAGAGAATTTAAGCCCGATATATCCACCCTCGTTACGGCGGCTAGGGATTTCCTAAGGGAGAAATTCATAAAGGCCAGGGTTGGGATCACCGGCGCCAACGCCATCGCAGCTGAAACGGGGACGGTATTCATCATCGAAAACGAGGGGAATGCGAAGCTTGTGACGGGTCTTCCAGATAAGCACATCGTCCTAGCTGGTTTGGAAAAGATCGTTCCAACGCTCCAAGATGGTATGCTGGTTGTGGAGGTAGCGATGAGATATGCTAACTATAAGTCGTCGAGCTACGTCAATCTCATAAGCGGTCCCAGCAAGACGGGGGATATAGAGAAGCAGATCGTCTATGGAGCGCATGGACCTAGGGAGTATCACGTCGTCCTCCTAGACAACCATCGGAGGGAGATGGCGAGGGATCCGGTATATCGACAGGCCCTTAGATGCCTTAGATGTGGGGGATGCCTCTACGAGTGCACCATCTATCCCCTCGTCGCAGGATACTTTGGACACGTCTATATTGGGGGTATAGGGGCCATCCTCACGAGGTTCCTAGCTGGGGGAATTGAGGCGGCCGCCCCGATGGCCTACACATGCACCCTCTGCGGCAGATGCAGGGAGTTCTGCCCAATGAAGATAGATGTACCCGAGATGATACTAAAGCTTAGGGGGGAGCTGGCGGAGAGGGGGTTGACGCCGACTAGGGTTAAGGAATACGTTGAGAAACTGATAGGTTTCAAGACAGGCTGAAGACTGTTGTCTTCATTTATATAGCTGGGAAATTGTAGTGAATCTGGGATGGGGAAACCCTATATTTATGTCAGATTCAGGTGGTGGAGGGGTTTGAACTTGGAGGAGGTGGCTGGTGAGCTTGGTAAATACTTCAAGGTGGAGCTCTTCGAGATGCCCACCGATGAGAGGGATATCGCCATCAGCAGAGATGACAGGGAGAGGTTGAAGGTGAAAGCTGACACCCTATGCGCACGCCTCTCCCCCTACAGGGCTACGCTATATCAGAGGGAGCCAGCCCCCTTCACCAAGAGG
>CALEIY010000251.1 GCA_937898665.1 Candidatus Bathyarchaeota archaeon
CGGGCCCGCTGGGATTTGAACCCAGGATCTCCGGCTTAGAAGGCCGGCGCCTTATCCAGGCTTGGCCACGGGCCCCTTTCTATGGCGTTGTCGCCGTTCAACCCTATTAAGGTTTCATTCCTTCTTCGTCTTCCATATCGTTAGGCCGCAGTTTCCACAGGTGTATCTGTCTCCGTGGTCTGCCATGAAGTAGCCTGGGCCGCATCTTCGGCAGAAGGGTCTGAGCCTCTCGATCTTGTCCCCCTCAACCTTATATAGGTTCCAGACTCCCCTCTTCGTCACTCGGCTTCGCCCTCCTCTTTAGGCGGCTGGTTTCTCCTTATTATATGCTCCGGCTCGAACTCTAGGGCTTTCTCCGCGTCCTCGTAGACGTGGGCCTCACCGATGGTGATGTGGGTTCCCGTCTTCGTCAGCATCCTTCTAACCCATACCTGCTCCACATCGACGTTTAGGGCCTCAGCTAGGCGTTGCCTGATCTCAGCTCTGCTCGGCGTTGAGGGGGCCTCCACCTCGAAGGTGACCTCCCTCCGACCTATGAGGGGGTTATCCCTGGTTGAGATCACCTTCAGCTCCACTCCCATCCTCCTCCATCCGCCCCATGAACTCCTCCGCCCACCGCTTCCTCTCCTCCGTCACCTCCACCACGACGAGGCCCTCATGGGGCTGCCCATAGACGATGAGGGAGCCGATGGGCATGAGGATGATCAGGGGGAGGACGAGGAGATCCTCTTCACCCTCAACGATCACAGCCACCCCACTTTTAAGGGTTACCGCCTCCTCCAGGGCTCTCCACGCATCCTCATCTATCGTTCCAGGGGGATTCCTCGCCCTTATTAGACGTCTACCCCTCGGCGTGTAGGGCGCTATCGGTCTACGCATCACCCTATAATCTATGACGACTATGTCGGGGTTAACCCCAGCCTCCAGGAGGTTTCTAGTGGAGGTGTCCCCGACGACAGCTAGCATCCTAGGCCTCCTCTCCTCCAGGATCTCCTTGAATCTCTCCGCGGCGTCCTCACCTCCTATGAGGAGGCCTAGAGGCCTCTTAAGCTCCCACCTCATATGCCTTGGGAGCCTTAGGGTCTTCCTCAAGGGCCTCCTCACCGAACCTTTATCGCATATCTACCCTTAGCCTCTATGCCCAGCTTCTTCGCCAGCTCCGATGATTCCGGATCTAAGACGATGATGAGGCCCATATAGTCCTCGCTGAGATCTTTACCCTTACAGATGGGACAGGTGTCGCCGTCGGTGAGGACTTTACAGCTCCTACAGGCCTTTAGGCTCACTGCTCCTCGGCCTCCTCTTCCTCCGTTATGCCCCTCGCCCTCTTCACCTCCTCCTCGATCCAATCTAATCGGCCTAGGAAGGGCTGGCGGGCCGTCACGCCGATCTTACCTGCGCTACGACCCTTTGGGAAGGAGACGGCTACGATTCTAACCCTGAAGATATCCCCCTTCTGTATCCGTCTACCGGTCTCCTTGCCCAGGAGGACTCCATGCTTCTCATCGTAGGAGATGAAGTCGTCCATGAGCTGGGAGACGTGGAGGAGCGCATCGACGGGGCCGATCCTCAAGAAGGTTCCAAAGTCGGCGACCTCCACCACCTCCCCCTCCACGATCTCCTGGAGCTCCGGATAGAAGGAGAGGAGGGTGAAGACAACCCTATGATGGGTTCCACCATCGCCGGGTACTATACGCCCCACTGGGTCGACCTTCAAGTCGACTATGCTGATGACGTAGCCCAACTCCTCGTCGACAAGCCCCTCATATTTATTCTTCAACTCGTCTAGGGCGACCTCCTCCAGGGGCTCACCGAATCTCGATGGATCTATGCGGATCGTATCCCTCAGGGTTATCAGGTTGAACATCCCACGCCACCTAAGGCTTAAAACCATGATAAAAGGCTTTGCCACTATCGACGGCCTAGACGCTCTATGAGGCGGGCTGCGGGGCATATCTCCACGAAGACCTCGAAGGGGTATCGCTCCAGGATGTCGCTGAGATACTCCCTCCACCGGTATCCAAGGGCTATGAGGACATAGATTCCCGCGACGTGGGCTCCCCGCTCCTCCACAAGGTCTACGAGGGCTCTCACCGTCTCACCGGTTCTCACGACGTCGTCGATGATGAGGATGCTGTCCCCCGTCTCCCTCATCTTCTTCTTGCTCCCCCTCCTTATCGAGGCCTTTGGGACGTAGAGGCAGCGTCTTATGGCTGTACCCCTCAACGTGTAGGTCTTCTCTATGAAGTCCCTGATGCCAACCTCCTTACGCTCCTTAGCTATGATGAGATCAACGTCTAATAGGCTAGCGACCAGCGTCGAGACGGGGATACCGTCGACGGCGGCTGTGAGAACCTTCGTCACACGCCTCCCAGCGAACTTCTCCACCGCATAGTTCGCCAATATCTTAAGCCATGTGATCTCTGAGACGATGGGGGTATTATCGAAGTATCCCTCCTCATCGAAGCTTATACTCTTCGTCAAAACCTCCTTGATATTGGTGATCTCCATCAACTTCTCATAGAGCCTCTGAGCTCTCGCATAGCTTGGGAGGACGTGGCCCCGCATATATCGGCTGAGGATCGGCGGGCTTAGACCCAGCTTCTCGCTGAGCTCCTGATATGTGAAGCTCTTACTCGCTATCTTTAGAAGGTCTGTGATCATCATTCTATATTTAAGCTCTCTAACCTTCGGCTTCAACTCGCTAACTCTCGCCTCCAACCCGCTCACACCCAGGGATGTTCAACGGGCCCGAGGGGATTTGAACCCCCGACCGCCGGGTCTCCCCGCAGGAGCTTAAAAGCCCGGCGCTCTACCTGGCTGAGCTACAGGCCCCAGCAACGAGACCATAAGAATTATACATTATTAACGTTTTAGCATTTCCCCAACCCGCTGAAAGGTTTTTACGTCTCCTAGGGATATAGAGGAGACGGCGGCCGTGGTCTAGCCTGGCTAAGACGTCAGCCCCCCGAGCTGAAGATCCCGGGTTCAAATCCCGGCGGCCGCACCATGACTCATCAAAAGATATCGAATATTAGGCTGAGGCCCACCTCCAAGAGGGAAGATAGGGTCAGGATGAGGAGCATCGGAATATAATACAGTGAGAGCTCCTTCAGGGCCTTCTTGAGGGCGGCGGCTCTTCTGGCCTCCCCATATAGGCTTCTGGGCTTGAAGATGGCCCTGCCGAGGTGTCCTCCGGCTAGGGCTGCGATGGTGAAGCCTGCAGCCTCCAGGGGGATTATGGGCGTGAAGGCTATTAGGAGAATTGGGTGGCTTAGGAGTATCGGCGTCGCGATTAGGCCTGTGAGGAGAAATTTGAGGATGAGCAGGGGATAGGAGAGCATCAATATGCCTGGGAGGATGAGTAGAAGCGGCTCGGAGATGAGATTTGTCCTGAGGGCGAAGGAGAGCCTCTGAAGCGCATCCCATCCACCCATCAGCTGTAGCAGCGGATAGGAGTTGACGTCTCTGAGGGCGTAGAAGAGGTATTCCACATCGGTGTAGAGCCGGTAGCGTAGGGGGACAGCTACGAGACCTATGACGGCGCCGGAGAGATAGGCGATGAGGGCCTCTCTATAGAATCTTCGCAGCGTATCCCAATCTCGCTCTAAAAGCGACCTCAGCCACGAGGGAACTGGGATCAACAACCTCATAGAGGGTTAGAGCCATCTATATAAGCTGATGGAGGTAGACTCAGATCATGGCCTCCGTGGGGGATGTTAAGGAGGCGGCCTTCAAATTCATAGATCAAAACCGTGGATGGCTCTCGGAGTTCCATCTGGAGATATGGAATTACGCGGAGCCAGCCTTCAGGGAGTATCGATCCTCCAAGGCCTATGTAAGACTCCTAAGGAAGGAGGGCTTCGAAGTCGAGGAGGGGACGGGGGGAATGCCGACGGCCTTCATGGCCACATGGGGTGAGGGCCGCCCCCTCCTCGGAACCTACGCGGAGTACGACGCCGTTCCAGGGCATAATCAGAAGCCGGTTCCCTATAGGGCGCCGAGGGATGGGCTACACCCCTACGCCGCTGGGCATACAGACCCCCACTCGGCTCTCGGGGTCGCAGCCCTCTTCGGAGTTTTGGCAGCTAAACATGCCATGGAGCAATACGGCCTCAAGGGTAGCCTCCGAATCTTCGGTGAGCCTGCTGAGAAGGTCTGCGGCTCCAAGCCGGTTCACGCGGCTAAGGGCTATTATGACGGCGCCGACGCCTATATCAGCTATCATCCAGGCTACGCCAACTATGTCAGAGGCGAGATCCAGGGCGGAGCCTACTGGAGCGTCCTCTTCCAATTCGAGTGCGACGACCCAGTTGACTGGTATAAGCTCATCGCCGTGGATCCAACTCCATATAGGCGGGGATGGCACTCTGGAGGGCGAGTCCCAGCGGCGCTGGACGCAGTCTGCCTGATGTATATGATGACGAAGATGACGAAGGAGGCGATGCTACCCCACACAGCCTACTGGACTCTAAACGAGTTCATCATGGTCGGCGGCCAATGCACCTCGGATAATCTGCCGCCGAAGATCAGTCAGATCCAATATGCCTACAGGTCGCCTACGTTGACTATGCAGGAGAGGATCACCAGGGTGTTGGAGAATAATGCCAGGGCCGCGGCTAAGGCGGCCTTCTGCGAGGTCTATGAACGCTGGATCACGAAGACGAGGGTTGGACTTCCGAACCTCGTGATGTCGGAGGTGACCTATGAGAACCTGAAGCTTGTAGGCCCACCGAGATATGGTGAGGAGGCGAAGAAGTTCGCCAGGGAGATCCAGAGGAACTTGGGCTATGAGCCGATGGCTGAGCCCTTCCTGGAGCATGGCCTAACCTATGGGGGTGGGGAGGCTGAGAAGCCTATACTGTCTCCGAGGGAGATGGATGAGCTAATCCGTAAGGCCCATCCAGCCTGGATTAGGAATATGGGTTCAGATGACTATGTGGACTATACCTGGCATGCGCCTACTTCGAGGTTCTTCACGGCTAGGCCCGTGTTGAAGCCGCTGCCCGATGGCCGTCCCTATCCCTGGTGGGTTCACGTCGCCATGGGTGGAAATCCAAGCACCATAGACCCCTGCATAATCACCGCGGCCAAGACGATCGCGGCGACCTTCATAGACCTCCTGATGAAGCCGGAGATACTGCGGAGGGCCTGGAGCGAATTCAATGAGCGAACCGGCGGGGGGATAGGAGGGGCGAAGTGGGTGCCTCCACTACTGCCCAAGGACTTCGAGCCGCCCATCGACCTCAGATGGCCGGAATACATCTCAACGCCCAGGGGAGAGGAATGGTGGATACCGACGCCTAAAAGCAGAAAGGAGTTCAAACCCCTCTAAGATTTCTCAAACCCTAAACCCTCGCCTCTTTTTAAGGGCCTTAAAGCGCTAAATCTACTTCATAGAAACCCTTCACCATCCCCTTCGCCGAGAAATCTCCTTGGGTTTCGCCTCGAATTCGCAGTAGGGGTCTCCCATCGCTATACATCTAGTCTCCTTCGCCAGCATTTCTCGGTTAAAGATCTCCGACGCGAAGCCTGCGATTACCCCTCTAACATAATGGCTGAAGGGTCTACCTACGTTATGCCCCAATTCACATTCTATACAGTGGTAAACTCTCATCTTGAGGTAGGGTGGATCATCGCTGAATTCCGTTATCTGGGGGATTCCATATCCGAGGGATTTGAAGAGGATCTCGCCCATGATGAATTTGTCTCTTAGACGTTTGATCCCCATCTTCTCCGCTTCCCTATCGATGTGCCGCCCCCTCTCCGCCCCGACTTCTCTTCCAATGTGGTATAGCATAGCCTCACCCCCAGAGCCTAGATGCTCCCTGAACTTTATGAGGAAGCCTCTTAAGGCGGGTTTGGAGAGGATCAGCGCTCTATGGGAGCCTAGCATGATGGGAAATGAAGACTCATCGGCTATCAGGCCCTCGAATCTAGGCTTGATCACCTCAGCCTCCTCGATGAACTCAAGGGCCTCGAGCTCCTCGGCGAGTTCCTCCGGCTTTACATCCGCCTCGGTGAAGTCTAGGAAGAGGATGATGGAGCCCCTCTCCCCACTCCTCACGGGGCCAAGGGAGAGATAGGTGATGTCGATGCCATGCCTCGCCAATATATCGGTTGTCTGTTCCAGCGCTCCAGGCCTTGAATAACCTCTTAACACAAGGCCGTATAGCTTACGGCCCTGATAGAACATGAATCTCTCAATATGGAAGGGTTCCAATCATCCACCCTCAAATAATATCATTGCAGTGAATTAATAATATTTTTAGGATTAAAAATCGATATTTCAGAAATAACTCGCAATCTCCAATGAAACTCCATAAGTCTAAAAAAGAAGCTATGGATAAACAGCCAGAGATTCGAGAATACTAAAACAAAGACTTCCAACTCAGGATTTATGAGAGGGTCTAGGCCTTTTCAGCCCTATGATAATAGTCGACGCCACCAGGCGGACATTTCTCAACAAAATTCGGATAGATGCTAGAACATAGTTGTGCTTGAGGACTCGGCGTTCAATTCTTTTAAAGTAAATTAGTGGAATCTCACAGAGAATTTGATGATGAAATGAGGTGGAGAGTGGCTTTAGGTCTCGCAATTGTCATCCTGCTACCCTCATTTAGTAATGTAAATTGGGGATTTCCGAGTTCTTCACAGATTGAGAGGGCTTATAATTTCCTTATTTCACTTTATAATCCAAATTTAGGTCTTGTATGCGAGAGTTATGAGGCCCCATTTAACACCACTTATTGGATTTACTCAGATAATTTGATAGTATCCTATGCTTTAGCCCCCTATTCTCCATACTATTCAAAAATAATTAATGAGACCGTTAGAAGGTATATGGTTAAGGCTGGTGTAGGAATGTCTCATAAATTTGAGGTTTTATTTGGCTATGATATTCCCGATACAATTTTATCCTCCAATGTTTACGTTATCGATGATCATGGAGATTATGTTATTAAAATTGATAGGGCTGATGGAGAGCCTTTGAGGGTTGAGGATTATGCTGATTTATGTTTTTATAAGGCTTTAGATTGTTATTTTGAGGGAGAAATTGATGGGGCTAAACATTATTTTGAGATCGGTTATAATATGTTTGATGGTGTTGGGTTTTACGATAAGGCAACTGAAGAAGATGGTTTATATGCTAACTATAAATTAGCATTATGTATTTATACAGCTAAAGTTTTGGGATTATCCAAGGAGGAGTATCCAGCTTTAGATATTATGGAGAGACAACTATGGGAGGCTCAAAATGAAAGAGGCGGTATAATAACCCATAGAGATCTAGAGGGGAATTTAGTGGGTTTGGCAAATGCTGAGACAACAGCTTTAACTCTTCTCATATATAATGATGAGTTGATTAGAAGCTTAAATCCCAATTTAAATGAGGGAAATAATTGGGGTCTTGCTCAATATTTTGAAATCGGTGTTTTTATAGGATTAGTTCTATGGTGCCTATATAAATGGCTCTTTAAAGTTCTCTCTGTGAGATCGAGATGGCATCTATGAGGCTTTGCAGGTTGTTTTAGCATAGTATGAGGGCTGTTAGGGCGCATCCGTAGGTTTTCTCTGGGATTTTCGCCGCCGCTATTCGATGTCTCTCCTCCTTTACGGTGATTCCTCTTATCTCTATTCCTTCTCTGAAGCAGGTTTTGAGTTTCTCCAGCAGCTTCTTCTTCAGCGTCTCTAGGTCTTCGTTTTCCGGTGCGGTTAGGGTTTGCTCTATGACGTATCCATGGCTGTTTAGGCCTTCCCCCCACATTAGGCCTGCGGCTATGCTTTCTCCTCCGCTGCTCAGCCTCTTGGCCATGACGACGTGAATGATCTCCCCCGGCTTAAAGTAGGCTTCGAGCTCCTCTCGACTTCTGAATTTCAGCTCCTCCACGTCTCGGGGCAGTATCGATGAGACCTCCACGAGGTTTAGATCATGGATTCCCGCATCCCTTAGGGCCTTGTCAAATGCATTTATGGGGGAGGCTCTGCTCAGGCCGATGCCTGAGACTACGAGGTAGTATCTCGGCAGCAGCCTAATCCGCTCTTGGATGGCCATCTCTCCACCTGCGATACCCCTCTGGGTTTAATAAGGAAATTGGATCTCATCGTTCTATCTCAACGATCTTATCCCTCGATCTTAGACCTGAGACTATCTTAACCTGACTAGTTGAGACCCCGAAGTGTTTTGCGAGCTTCCTTATCAGCTCCCTGTTTGCCTTACCCCCAATCGGCTTAGATTTCACACCCACTATTATTCGGTCTCCCACGACTTCTATGAAATCTCCATGGAACTTCACCTCAACCCTATATCTCAAACTCCTCTCCCCTAGGTGCCTAAAGAGGGGGTGGTTGTCACCATCTCTCCCAGTGTAGCACCTCTTTTAGACTTCTCCTCGGCCTTCTGGGAGGGGTCTCAGCCGGCGGCCCTATGGGGATGAGTGCTACGGGTCTCACACCCTCCGGCACTCCTATGACCTCGGCCACCCGCTCCTCGTCGAAGGCTCCAACCCAGCAGGCTCCCAGGCCGTTGGCAGCCGCCGTCAATAGTATATTCTCAACCGCTGCCGCCGTATCCTGTAGACAGTATAGCTCCGCCCCCCTCCTGCCATAGCGGGAGGCCGACCTGGAGGGGACAGCGCAGACGACTATGACGACGGAGGCCTGAGCTATGAAGCTCTGACCCAATGCTGCGTCGACGAGCCTCATCTTAGTCTCCGGATCCGTTACGGCGATGAACTCCCAGGGTTGGAGGTTTCCCGCGCTGGGCGCGAGGATCGCGGCCTCTATAATCTTCTCGATATCCTCCCTCGACAGCTCTCCCTCGGCGTAGGCCCTAACGCTCCTCCTCTCCAGTATGGGTTGGGGTATCCTTATCGGGGTCATCGGGTATGCTTTAGCCTACGCCGTTAAAAGTCTCTCCCTCCCCTTCAGCGTTAAGATCAGGAGCGCCAATACGGCGGCGACGGCTAAGGCGATGATCTGCGGCCTGACGACCCCGCTACGCCTCTCAAGGATGAGCTCCTCGTGGAGGGTGAAGTATAGGCCGCTGCTTATCGTATACTCCCTCTCCTCTCGACTCTCCCCGACATAGTCGCTGCGCGATATATTATAGCAGACGGCTATGTATCCGCCATACTCAGGCGCCTCCGCTATACACTTCATGGGGTCACCTACGGTTCTTAGGGTGAGATCAACTGGGAGCCATCCCCATGGGGGTATGTAGACGAGGGCCCATCCATGCCATCCCACATTCCTCTGGATCAGCTCTAGATGTCCCTCCCAGGAGAATCTACTCCCCTCATAGTTCTTGATGTAGACGCATCCAAGTTGGAGGAGGGCGGGGATTCCCAGAGCCCTACATAGGGTTATCAGTAGTATGGCCTGATCATCGCAGTCTCCGAATCCATCTCTAAGGGTTTCCTGTGGATACTTCGGCACCTCCCCTGAGCCATAGTATATGTGACCCCTGATCCAATCTATGAGGGATAGAACCATCCCTAGGACGGTGGACTCATTCTCAGTGATCTCCTCTGCCAGCCTCCTGATCTCATCGTCTATCTTGAAGGTCTCAGTTGAGACGCAGAACTCCTCTATGAGCCTCTCAGGTATATCGTCGAGACTTCCAGCCTTATCGGGGTCTATCCTAGGCCTTGGACGCTCCCTCAATCTAATGGAGTAATATACGCTTAGGGTTAGATTCCCACCTGGGGGTATCTCGGAGGGCAGATCCAGGAGGGCAACCGGATTGCCGTCATCGTCGAGGTATCTCCTCACCAGTCCAGGAGTCGAGTTCAACACCTCAACCCTCTGATACCTGGAGCTCCAGAAGAGGGGTATGCTACGATCATCCTCGCCCAACTTTATGGGCTGTGAACCCCTATTCTCAAGCGTATAGACGGCGGCGTAGAGGTATCGATGCTCCCCTCCACCGCCTAGGGGGAGAAGGAATACCAGTAGGATGAGTGGTAGGAGTATCCTGCCTCGCATGGCTGACATTCACTCCACATGAACCCTAAAGAGGTCTATGTCACCCCTTAGGTATGGCATGAACTCTCGGACGGCCCTCTCGACGTCTCGGGACTGCGTTATGTATCTGCCGACGATCAGGATGTCAGCCCCCATCTCCAGGGCCCTGGGAGCCGTCTGGGGTGTTATGCCGCCGGCCACAGCTATGAGAAGCCTCTCATCCTTAAAGGCCTCCCTAATCTCCTTGATGTAGCTCCACCTCGGCCCCTCACCCCGCCTCTCCACGTCGATGGCCCTATGGAGTATGACGACGTCCGGCAGCTTCTCAAGGCTCCTCAACTTCTCAACTGGGTTCTCAACCTCCATCATGTCGATGTAGGAGTAGATGCCAAGCCTTCGGGCTTCATAGATGAAGCCGTCGAGGGTCTCCTTGGAGGCGAGGCCTGAGGCGCAGACCCCATCAGCCGTCTCGTTGAAGGCGAGGTCGACCTCAACCTTCCCAACGTCCAAAGTCTTCAAGTCGGCGACTATGAAGGAGTCGCCCACCACCTCCCTAATCTCCCTTATCACCCTCACGCCATAACGCTTGATCAGCGGCGTCCCAGCCTCAAGGATTATGCTGTCACTTCGGGGCATAGCCCTCAAAACCCTCTTTACAGCCTCTATATCCGGTATGTCGAGGGCTATCTGCAGATACGGAGGCCTCCAAAGCCTCGGAGCCCTGAAGCCGACGAGGGGATGCTTAGCCCGATCCTTCTCATACATGATCTTCTCCAGCGGCGGATAACCCATCATCGCTCTCCTCAGGGCCAGCTTCGTGGCGCTATAATTGTAGTGGTATATGCGTCGCATATCCCTCGCCTTTGGATGGATGAAGACGCTGGCGACGATCACCCAATCATCCACCACCTCACGGGGTATGATGCCCTCCTCCACGGCGTCGGCCACCGCCTTAGCCACAGCCATCTGGGCTGGGCCGAAGATCTTACCTGCATCCTCCATATTCCTGATCGTCACCTTTGGAACGATCAATGTGAAGGGCTTCGACGGCAGATTAGGTCTGATGACCGCCAGTAGGGGTGTGTGACCCATCGTCGGATTGCTGAGCGCCCTGGCGAAGGCCTCCCCGACGGGGCTGGACTTGTCGCCGATGATGAGGTCGACGTGGGCCACCTCATCGCCCTCTCCGACGAGCGCCTCGCCGATGAGATATACGCCTCTGGGAGAAGCATAGGCCCTCCGGAAGTGTTCTAGGGCCGCCCTAACGGCCTCACTCATCGACTCATATTGGCCCTGTTCCACGAGCTCCTCCAGGAACCTATACTGCTCCCTCGTGATCCTCCCAGGAGCTCTTACAAGCCCCTTCTCCTCTCCCATCCCCATGGGAGTTGGGGGCTGGATTATTTAAATGCTGCGGAGATGAAGGACACAAATAGGACACATATAGATGGATTCTGGATGGATGATTATAATATCGTGTCACAAAGTTTCCACGATTATGGTGATCCAGATCGGGATCTCCTCTTGAAGTGTCCTTCTAAGCTCCTCGGGTATGTCGCAGGCCGCCTTGTCAGCTTCTATCATGAGGGTTCTGGGGCAGATGTATCTACTCTTCCTCACAACCATATCGCGGGGATGGGTGAGCGTCAGCCTTGGATCACCCCTACCTGAGACGGTGAAGGTGTAGCCCCCAGCCTCCAGGGTTAGTGTGATCCTTGCCCCCCGACTTCTCGCCGCCTCCCTCAGCCCTAGATTTAGATCAGCTAACCCCTTCTCAGCCCCCACGGCCACTATACAGTCCCCCCTCGGCGTCAACTCCGGATCACGGGTCACCATCAACGTCGTCCTATGCCTCGCCCTAATATTCGGATGACCCCAAGCCCTAAACCGCTCAACAAACCTCATCGAGAGGAGAGGGGGAAGGGAAAATTTTTAGCCTCCGACGGATAGTCCAAATCTTGGCGGGCTGGTAGATCAGTCTGGTATGATCGCCGCCTTGGCATGGCGGAGGCCGGGGGTTCAAATCCCCCCCAGTCCACCAAATTATTTAACCAATGATTAGGAATTACATCATAATTTGCATAGGTGGAGGGCCTGGAGGAATCATTTAAAGCAATCGTGGAGGTATTGATCGTTGAGATTCTTTTCTTTTTAGTGGCATGGTATCTTCAATCTATTGAAGCCTCAAATTATGGATGGACTTCTAAAACATTTATGATGATTCTTGGAATAGCCGGTGTAATCATTCATAAAAGGCCGAGGGAATATGGCCTAATTCCCAAAAATCTAAAATTCGATTTAAAGTGGAGCGCATATACACTCATCATCTTTATATTAACCTCAATATCCACAATAACTGTTTCATTTTTCCTCAATCATTTAAGGCCGATAAAACTCAATGTAATCATAACGGATTTTTTATGGTTTTTCATATTTGTTGGTTTCGCTGAGGAGCTATTTTTCCGTGGATATATTCAATCTCGACTCAATGAGGTATTCGATAGAAGATTTGAGAGTTTTCTATGGGTTAGATTTGAGTGGATGGAGGGGACGTTGATAACGGGAGTCATCTTCTTTGGATTACCACACATACTCACCGCCATCAATCCATTTAAAGGTAGGATTATACTTACACCATTGATATTTTTGATCACGATATCTGCATGTTTCATGGGAGTTGTTTTAGGGGTTATAAGGGAGAGGAGTGGAGACATTCTATTACCAACCGTAATACATGGAGCGATAGATTTCATGACATTCGGTGTAGGTAGATTGATTGGATTAGCTCTCTCCAATATTACAACGGGGATTGCATTGTTTTTATTCTTCCTTCTAATATTTGAGGGGATGCTGAAGGATGAGGCCTAAGCATCGAAGGGGAGGGGTCTATCGGGAGGCCTCCATTTTTCAAGCCTTCAAATATATGACCTCTCCAAATCCGCCACCCAAACCTGGATTTCACATCCTCGCTCACGAGCCTTTGCCGACGCCCCTCAGGCTGAGTTAAGCCTTATCTCCACTCCTAATCAAACCTATAGATGGTGGACTTCGAGGAGAGATATCTCAAGGCTCAGCGAGAGCCTGGCCTCGTATTCCCTCAACATCTCTACCAATGGGTGTTCAAGATTGATCTTATACAGCTTGGCCCTACCGATCTTTCTCGAAACCATAACTATGCCGTCTAGTTCTAGGTCTGGGAAGTACTTGTAGAAGGTCTGCTTGCTCATTCCTAGGGCGTCGATGACCTCTTTCTTCGGTGCAAAGAGGGGATTACGTGGAGATGCATGCTGTCAGAGGTGCAAATTCACCTGATCCATCATCACGCCACGTTTTATCTGAAAGAAGGGTTTGTATAGGAATGGTTAGCTTATGTGGAGAGATATGGCATCCTCGAATTCAAACGTTAGAGGTTTGGCCTTTATCTATTTCATCCTGATTATTTGGAGTATTTCATGGGCTGCCTCAACTGGTGGTCCAGTTATGCCTCTCTATATAAGATCAATTGGAATAGGTGTTGTGGAGTGGGGAATGTTATCTATGTATAATGCCATGGGAATGGTTCTCTTCGAATGGATATGGGGTATTCTTTCGGATAGGATAAATAGACGAATTTTAATGTCGTTCTCGATGTTCTGCATGAGTATAATCTTCCCCCTTTTCACATTTAAGATTCTTGTTCCATACTTCCCTATTCTACAATTCCTATTTGGTGCCTTCGCCGTCAGTATGGGTCCAACCACGAGGTCGATCATATCAGATGAATCTAAGAGCAAATCTATAGGTTTCTCAATGAGTCTCTGGTTCGTCTCCGTAATCTTAGGACGTATAATAGGTCCCATAGTGGGAAGCTATATCGCACAGATCTTTTCCTATGAATGTTCCTTCTATTTCTCATCCCTCCTCTCAATTTTTGTAGCCCTCTATATATTGATCGACCTTCGAGGGGAGGAAAGGCGAAGACCCTATATTGAAAAGGGGAGCTCACAGAGTTTAGTCGGAGGATTTAGAACTCTAATAGCTATACCCCAAATTCGAGTTCTTCTCCTCCTAGCTTTCCTTACCTTCATAGTGAACTCTTCGGTGAGATCTTTTCTTCCCATCTATGCATCAGAGAGGATTGGCATGTCCACGATGAATGTAGGGATAGTACTCTCCTCATATTATGCAACTATGCTTTTTGCCACGCCACTATTTGGAAGACTTTCCGATAGAGTTGGTAGGAAGCATATAATCTCTACCACTCTTTTCTTATCATCGATAATGTTCCTCTGCTACTCCCTTGTTAAAACCCCCTCTCAGCTCCTCTTAGTGTCGATAGCTGTCTCAATGTTCTCTATACAAAGCCCCCTGCTCTTAGCTATGCTATCAGAGTTCACACCACGCAGACTATCTGGCTTATCCATGGGAATATATGGCTCATTTGAAGACCTCGGCTTAATGGTAGGTCCACCGATATATGGTCTAATCTGGAGCATTTATTCCCCCCTCTCCATCTTCATATGTAGCGCAGGGATCCAATTTTTTAACACCCTTCTCATAATTCTGATTAAAGAAAAACAAAAAGATTGAAGATGTATTAGGCAACATGGAAATATTCAAAGATGACTTTTAGAAAAGATGCTGAAACTAAATTAGCCAAGAAATTTTGGCTATGAATGGGCTTAGGGATGAAACCTTATCTCAAAGTCATCTCCAACCCTTACAGATGACCGGCTTTAGGGAGAGATATCTTAAGACGGTTCACCACACCATAGAGCGCTACCGCTTAGTTGAGCCTGGGGACTGCATCTTCGTCGCCCTGAGCGGTGGTAAGGACAGCGGCTCAGCCCTCTATACGCTGACCCGATACGTGGAGGAGAGGGGGGTTGAATGCCGTCTTCAACCCTTCCACATAAACCTCGGCTTCCCCTTCTCACAGCGAGTAGAGGAGGTTGTCGAGGAGCAGGCGGAGTTCCTCGGCCTCAGCCTCAAGGTCTTCCACGCCTCAGATTACGGCGTAGATATGGAGCGGATCGCTAAGCTGCCCAGACCCATCTGCAGCTCATGTGGACTCGTGAAGCGCTACCTGATGAATAGGCTGCCCCGTGAATTGGGGGCGACGAAGCTGGCGACGGGTCACCACGCCGACGACTTCATCGTCTTCTTCTTCAAGAATCTCCTCGGCGGAAACCTCGAATGGAGCTCCAAGTTCGTTCCGAAGCTTCCGACGAGGGGGAAACAGCTAGGCAGGATTAGGCCTTTGTTCTTCGTCGGAGGGGAGGAGAACCGTCGATTCGCCGAGGAGGTGGGCCTCCCCCATCTCAAGGAGGATCTATGCCCCTACTCCACCTATGGATGCGGAGTGGATCGATCCAAGAGGATGTGGCTCGAAGTCATCGATTACATCTCTAGGAGGCAGAGAGGCTTTAGGAGGAGGATGATGACGAGCATAATGCGCCT
This sequence comes from Candidatus Bathyarchaeota archaeon, assembly GCA_937898665.1. Classification (GTDB taxonomy): domain Archaea; phylum Thermoproteota; class Bathyarchaeia; order TCS64; family B23; genus B23. The sequence goes on from CALEIY010000251.1 coordinate 15,406, forward strand.
GGCTGAAACCCTATCGACTCAACGGCCTGAGACACAGCCCTTAAGGGAGTGCCGGATCTGCGGTGAACCCACAAGCGGGGAGATATGCGCCTTCTGCCGCCTATTGGAGGCTCAGAGGAGAGTTGATTGAGGGTTATAATCATCTTAATATCTCTCTTATGGTGCTACTGAGATGGAATCCCTAAGGGCCTATGTGGAGGTTTGTAAGCCGAGGGTTATGGCTCTCCTCGTCTTCTCTGGTTTGGCCAGCGGCCTCACAGCCCTTAGAATCGGCCTTGGAGTCTCCAATCCCCTCGGCTTAGGTTCCAGTCTCTCCCTAATCCTCTCCACTCTAGCCCTGATCCTCCTAGTCTCAGGGGCTAACGCCATAACCTGCTACATAGATCGAGACATAGACGCCGTTATGGAGAGGACGAGGCGTCGCCCCATCCCCTCTGGGAGGATTGACCCACCGGTTAAGGCCCTATATTATGGCGTCGTCCTCTCCATCCTCGGCTTGGTTCCGCTCTTAATTCTCAGCTTCTACGCCTTCCTCTGGGCACTCTTCGGCCTCTTCGACAGCGCTGTCGTATATAATCTCCTCACAAAGCGTAGAACTGTTTGGAACATCGTCTTGGGTTCGCCTGCTGGGGGAGCTCCATCTATGGTCTGCTGGTCAGCCGTCACGGGTCAACCCCTCCATCCGGTTCCCCTTCTCCTCGCCGCCCTCATAGTCCTCTGGACCCCCTCCCATATCTGGAGCCTTGCGATTAGATACTCCGATGACTATCGGAGAGCTGGTGTCCCCATGCTACCCTCCAAGCTTGGCTTCAGATCCGCGGCGAGATGTATAGCCTCCACCACGATCCTCCTGCCGGTTTTATCCACGATCCTCGGAGTTGTCGGGCGCTTCCATATAGGGTTCTACATCATCGTCCACAGCCTAAACCTCGTGATGATTCTGCTGAGTTTAAACCTCCTC
>CALEIY010000252.1 GCA_937898665.1 Candidatus Bathyarchaeota archaeon
TGAATGGGGATTCCAACACTTAGGTTTTATATACCCTTCAATATTGAGGTCTTTATTCGATCAGGGTTGAGCGTGGAAGGACCCATCTGGATAATGAGGGACTACGCCAAGTGCAGCGGCTGTAGACGCTGTGAGATCGCCTGCAGCCTACACCATGAGGGCCGTATATGGCCTGAGGCCTCTAGGATTAGGGTTTTCATGCTTGTTCCAGGGCTGGAGGTGCCCCACCTCTGCGCCCAGTGCGACAACCCCGCCTGCGTTGAGGCCTGCCCCGTCGACGCAATCTCCATAGATGAGAAGCTGAAGAGGGTGGTCGTCGATAGGGAGAGATGCACGGGCTGTGGAGCCTGCGTCGATGCCTGCCCTGGGAGGGTTCCACACATCCATCCGACGGAGAACTACGCCCTAATCTGCGACCTCTGCGACGGCGACCCCCAGTGCGTCAAGGTCTGCCAGGAGGGGCGTTGGAACTGCCTATACGTTGTGAGGAGAGATCCCTCCGTCTCCTATGATCTCTACGCCAAGAGGCCTGAGGAGGTGACGAGGGAGCTAGCCATCCTCCTCCTCGGCGAAAAGGGTAGGGAGGTGATATAGTTGAGGGGTTACGCAGGTAAATTCCTGGAGGTTGACCTCTCCTCCGGCGATGTTAAGGAGGTGAGGTTCCCGGAGGAGGTTCTGAGGGACTACATCGGCGGGAGGGGATTAGCAGCTAAGGTTCTCTGGGATCGACTCGGAGACCATTGGGAGGAGGTTGACCCCCTCGGGGAGGAGAATATGCTGACGGTCTTCGCAGGCCCGCTGACGGGATACTTCCCCGGGGGGAGGGTCTGTATCTCAGGTAAGTCTCCACAGAGCAACGGGATCACGGGCTCAACGATGGGAGGTGAATTCGGCGTAGAGTTGAGATGCGCCGGATACGACGGCCTCATCATCACGGGTCGAGCTGAGAGGCCGGTCTATCTATTGATCACCGATGAGGGCTGCGACATCAGGGATGCCAGCCACCTATGGGGCCTCGGCTCCATAGAGCTCCTGAAGAGGCTGAACAGGGAGGTTCGGGAGGAGCTTGAGCATAGACATCCAAGGAGGAGGGAGTGGCGGGAGCCGGCTGTCATCCATATAGGGCCTGCGGGTGAGAGGCTCATCAGGGTTGCGGCAGTCGTCGGGAAATACAGCCATGCAGGAGGCTACGGAGGATATGGAGCAGTTATGGGGTCGAAGAATCTCAAAGCCATAGCCGTCAAGGGGACCGGCCCCCTTCCTGAGCCAGCTCATCCTGAGAGGGTTTATGAGCTCATCGATAGGGTCTGCCAGCTATGCTTCGCCAGCGACATGCTTAGGAGATGGGGGACTGGATACCTCGGCTATGAGGTGGGATACTCCCTCAGCTCGGAGCCCGTGAGGAACTGGCAGGAGGAGTGGCATGACAGACGTGAATATGGCGTGGACAGATTCGAGCGGAGGCTCTGGGTTAAGCGCTACTGGGCCGACTTCGGATGCCCCACCTCCTGCCTGAAGCTCGCCACCATCAGAACCGGACCCTATAAGGGGGCTATAACGGACAATCCAGACTATGAGCTCCAGGCATATCTGGGGACGAATCTCGGCATCTTCGATCCGGAGGCGAACGCCTACCTCTCCGCCCTCGTCGATGAGCTCGGCTTCTGCGGAATCCAGACCGGAAACCTCCTCGGCTTCACCGCTGAGCTATATCAGCGAGGCATCATAACCGAGGAGGATTTAGGCTTCAAACTTGAGTGGGGGGACGCCGACGCCTTCGCAAAGCTCCTCCACCTCATCCTCGAGCGTAAGGGCATAGGCGACGTATTGGCTGAGGGAACCTACAGGGCGGCGCTTAAAATCAGCGAGATGAAGGGCGTCGATGCGCTGAGATACGCCGTCGTCTCTAAGGGTATAGGGATAGGCGCCCACGGCATTAGAAGCGGAAGGGATTATCCGGCGATCCACTCCTACTGCTGCTCGGTTCAGGGTGGAGATCACACCTCCATCGCCTATAACCCGATTGATCACATGAGGAGCGAGCTGACGACGATCCTCCACGACTCAGGGGTCTACTGTATGTTCAACATATATCCGCCAGGCGTCTTCGACCTCCTCTGGGAATTCTTCACCGCGGTTAGAGGCTGGAAGCTGGATCCGGAGGAGTGGTATTCGACGCAGGCGAGGCGCATCATCCACATCCAGAGAGCCGCCCTACT
>CALEIY010000253.1 GCA_937898665.1 Candidatus Bathyarchaeota archaeon
TGGGAGTAGTCCCCCGTAATCTGGCCCAGCGTCGTCTCTATGACTCGGCCTATAACCTTCTGGGGGTCATCCGCCGGAGTCTCCCCCACCTTACCCTCCCCGAAGTATCTTGGCAAGTAGACCTCATACCACTCCTTCCTACGCCACTTATCCCTCACACGGCTCAAAGCCTAATCCCCTTAAGAGCCTCTGGGAGAGAAGCCCACAACCCATTTATACCTTTCGCCCAGCGAAGATTCATATCCAAACTCAACCTAATAGCCTCAGAGCGGATTTGGGGGAGCATAGAATCAGGGGGGAGGCCCTAAGCTGGCTCAACGAGGCCAGGGAGGATATAGAAGTAGCGGGGGAGCTCATAGGTCTAGGGAGATATTCACATGCCTGCTTCATGGCTCAACAGGCCGCTGAGAAGGCCCTTAAGGCTCTCATACTGGCGAGGCTAAGGGTCTATGAGCGAATCCACGACCTGACGGAGCTCTACAGCAGCCTTGAGGGGCATCTAACCCTACCCGACGAAGTTGAGGATAAGCTCCCAACTCTCTCAGCCTACTACGTCACAGCCAGATATCCGAATGCAGGCCTGAGACAGCCCTCCAGGTCTCTCGGGAGAACTCAGGCTGAGGAGGCTCTGAGGATAGCCGAGGTGGTGGTTGAGGCCGTTGAGAGGATTATCGGAGAGGCATAGGAGGGCCCTTGAGGCCTTCCTATCCAGGGTTAGGGAGAGACTCAGGGATGTGGAGGTCTACCTAACGGGAAGCCTCGCCAGGGGCGACTGGCTTCTGGACAGCGACATAGACCTCATCGTCGTCTCAGACGAGCTGAGAGGCCTGCAGCCCTGGGAGAGATATGCGATGCTGAGGAGGCTTGCACCCAGGGATGTGGCCTTCGACATCCTCGGCTATACGAGGGAGGAGTTTGAGAGGCTTCAAGCCTTCAGGGCCGAGCTGAGGAATCCCGACCCCCTATTGAGGCTGATCTAGCCCTCATCCCTCGATAGGGCTTCCAGAGCCCTCTCCGCGGCCTGGATGCAGGCGAGGAGGTCGTCGAGCGTCGGCAGTAGGCTTCTCAACCTCTGCGTCTTCACCCATATCCGGAGCGTCGCCCCCTCCCGTTCGGCCTCGATGTCTATTCCCTCTGGGGCTTGATAGTTGTCCGGTGATATGGCCTC
>CALEIY010000254.1 GCA_937898665.1 Candidatus Bathyarchaeota archaeon
GGGCTTCATCAGGGAGCAGGGCTACTACCAGACCATCGCCCTCGTGGAGAGGGTGAAGGAATACGTGAAGAGCTGGAGGGAGCTCCATCCGGATACAAAGGCCTGGCTGGAGAGGGAGGCGCCCTACAAGGCCTTCCTATAAACATGAGGGTTAAGGAAGTTCATCTATCTTTATGGCTTTGACGAAGCCTCCGCCGATCTTCCTCAGCTTCCCATCCTCCGTCACCAAGGTTAGATCGAGCCTCTTAGCATTGTAGAGGTAGGCTGCATCATAGTAGGTTAGACCGAGTCTCCCAGCTAAATCCACAATCTCATAGGATGGATGACGCCCACTGATGATCTTCATCCCCTTTAGGATCTCATTGAAGAGCTCCACCAGCATCCTCAGCTCCTCGATGTCGATTGATCCCCTTAGGTGGGCCTCCCTCCAGAGGTAGTTGCTGATCTCATACCCAGCCAGCTCGAGGGTATAGTTGTCGAGGAGGGGGTCGAATCTACGCTTGATAGCCGATGCGATGATGGAGCTGGCGTCGAAGAGATATCTCCCCCTCATCTCCCCTCCCTATCACCCCTGATGGATTCGACGGCCCTCTCCACCGAGAGCTTCTTCAGTATATGCCTCATGGCCTCACCCCTCTCCTTAAGCAGCTCCCACTCCCTACGCCTCACCTCCTCCTCCAGGGCTCTCCTAATCACCTTACTCGGCTCTATCCCCAGCTCATACATCCTTCTACGAAGCTTCTCAGGTATCTTAGCTGAGACCGTGACGAGTCTACTCAATTTCTCACCTATGGTAATACCTCTATTTCCTACTTATATCGGTATCCCATGCCGGGGAAATCTAAAAGCGTATATCCCCCTACATCGAAAACTTATTCGACTTGGCTCGGAGGCTCCTAACCTGCCCGAGATGCGGCTTCACCTTCGACATAAGCTATGGGAGAGCCTTCGCCTGTCGGGGGTGCCCCTCCTCCGTCTCCTGCAGCTATATGAGATGTCCAAAATGCGGCTATGAATTCCCCCTTTCACCCCGGGGTTTTAGAGTCTAAGCCTCCCCGAGCAGCCTAATAGGAGGAGGGAGACCCCGAATCTCAGTAGGAGATAGGCGAGGACGGTGAGCAGCAGCGACCAGACTGCGAGGCTCTGAAGCCCGTTGGCAAGCCTCATGAAGCCTGAGGCGTCGAGGGTTGGGGAGCTTAGGGCGATGCCCAGCAGCATCACCTGCCTCCTCAGATGGGAGACTATGAGGTAGAGGGCGAGGTTGAGGGATGCAGAGCCTGAGAGGGTGAGAAATGAGGCCTTAAGGTTCATCGCTATATTCTGATTCTGTGAACCTATTAAATTTTAAGAGTTATTAATAGTTTACAGATATAT
>CALEIY010000255.1 GCA_937898665.1 Candidatus Bathyarchaeota archaeon
GGAGGCCTCGTCTCAAAGGCCAAGATCGAGCGGGTCTTCCTAGACCTCCTCATAGAGAAGGGCGCCCTAAGGCTGGCCCCAAGCCCCGATGAGCTCTTCACACTGAAGAGTGGGCGGCGATCCCCCTACTTCATCAACCTCGGCGCCCTCACCGATGGGGAGTCCCTCGCAAAGCTCAAATGGGCCTTCGCCAGCTATATAGCGCTACTCCTAGAGGAGGGTGCCATAAGCGACTTCGACTACATCTTCGGCCCAAGCTATAAGGGCATCAGCCTAGCAGCCCTAACCTGCGAGGGCCTAAAGGAGCTCTACGGCTTGGATAAGCGCTACATGTATGATCGGAAGGAGGAGAAGCCCTATGGAGACGTGAAGGCTGACAGGGTGATCGTTGGGGCCTCCTACTTCAAGCCTGGTGAACGAATCCTCGTCGTCGACGACACGATAACGACGGGTAAGACGAAGATAGAGACCCTTGAGAAGTTGAAGCTCCTCGGAGAGCATGAGGTCGTAGGCATAGTCATCGCCGTCGATAGACAGGAGAAGATGGGGGACGCCGAGCACATAGATGAGAGGGGCGCCGTCGAATACATCGAGGAGGAGCTCGGATTGAAGGTCTACTCGATTCAGAACATCAAGACCATCTATCAGCTCATAAGGGACAGCCTAGACGAGGAGATGAGGCGCATCTGGATCGAATACTATCGACGATATGGAACCGTCACCCTGGAGTGACTAGCCAAACGATTTTTAGCCGCCGCCCTCGATGATTCCTTGAATAGCCTTGGGCGCCGTATCGAAGCCAGACGACGAGTTGATGAGGCGACGCATAGAGGAGCTCCTCCGAGACCTAAGCCCAGGCGTGAGGGAGACGGTTAAGCATCTCATCGATAATTACAGCGGCGAGGATCTGGAGAGGAGGTTAAAGAATCTCATAGGCGTGAAGAGAACCCTGGAGCTGCTGGAGGGGCGTAGATAGACGTCAAACCTTAATTATCAAAGCCTCGATCAAGGTTAGAGGAAGATGCCCTTCGAATTCTTAACCCTCGACGACGTGGATGTGAAGGGTAAAACCATCTTCCTAAGGGTTGACGTAAACTCGCCGATAGACCCCTCAACCGAGAGGATCCTCGACGATTCGAGGATCAAGGCCATCGCCCCAACCCTCCAGGAGCTTAGGGCTGCAAGGGTAGTCCTAGGCTCCCATCAAAGCAGGCCTGGCCGATACGATTTCACCTCCCTCCAAGCCCACGCAAGGGTCATCCAGATGTACTATGACGGCCCAGTGAAGTTCATAGACGACGTCATAGGCCCAAAGGCCCTGGAGGCCATAGAGGCCCTAAAGACGGGTGAGATACTGGTGCTGGACAACCTGAGGAAGATAGACGAGGAGAATAGGAATATGCCGCCGGAGGAGGCGGCGAAGACGAGGCTGGTTGAGACCCTCGCACCACACTTCGACCTAGTCGTCAACGACGCCTTCGCCGCGGCGCATAGAAGCCAGCCCAGCCTCATAGGCTTCGGCGAGCTTCTCCCCATGGTGGCTGGGAGATTGATGCAGCGGGAGCTTGAAGCCCTTGAAAGGGTATTGGAGAATCCTGATAGGCCATGCATCTTCATCCTAGGCGGAGCAAAGGTTGAGGATAGGCTTCCGGTCATAGAGAGGGTTCTGAGGGAGGGGATCGCAGATAAGGTGTTGCTCGGCGGCCTAGTTCAGGAACCCTTCCTCATGGCCAGTGGATACCTCCCAAAACGTCTGGAGCAGCTTGACGACTCGGGGCGCCGCCTCGTCGATGAGGCCTCAAGGCTTCTAGACGCCTATGGAGACCGCATCGAGCTTCCGGTAGACCTCGCCCTCGACGTCGGCGGTGAGCGGATAGAGGTGGGAGTGGGAAAGCTGACGGATGAAACAAACATCTACGACATCGGCCTAAACACCATCGTCCGCTACATAGAGGAGGTTAAGGCTGCTGGAACCATCGTCGCCGAGGGCCCCCTAGGAATGTTCGAGCGAAGAGGCTTCCACATAGGAACAAAGGAGCTCCTAAGAACGATGGCTGAATCCCCAGCCTACACCCTAATAGGAGGAGGACACCTAGGAGCCATGGCCTCCCTCCTCGGCCTAGAGGGGAAGATAGACCACATAAGCACGGGGGGAGGAGCACTCCTCACGCTGTTGGCCGGAGCCCCCATGCCGGTAATCCAAGCCCTAGAACGAGCCAAGAAACGATGGGGAAGCCAACAAGGTTAATAAGCCGAACCCCTCCACAAACCCCTTGGAACAGTGGGGCCGTGGTCCAGCTAGGGAGGATACGTGGCTTGGGCCCACGTGGTCGCCGGTTCAAATCCGGCCGGCCCCATAAAGGGCTGTGTAGACGTGAACAGGGATGTGAAATCCAGTGGGAATTGGCGGATTCTATAAGGTTATCAAAGGTGGGAGGCCTTTTAGGACTATCCTAGGATAGACCCCCTCCCTCTATCCATCATCTTCTCCGTTTTCCCTTTGGAGGGAAGCGTGGAATCCAGAGCAAGATTAAAATCTCATCTTTTGAAGCGATCTATATCGGGCCGGGTTGGCTGAGTGGCGAGGCGGCTGCCTGCAGAGCAGCTATACGGGGGTTCGAATCCCTCACCCGGCTCCAAGGCCTTTAATCTCCATCGCTGAGTGAGCTGTGGCTCCCTTCTCTATGGCTTTCGCCTTCAGTCTCTCATCCTCGGTGATGATCTCCTCCCCCAGCTCTAGGGCTAGGTGTAGGTATGAGGCGTCGTAGAAGGTTAGCCCTGTCTCGGCGGCCAGCTTTAGGACTCCCCTCATGTCGAGCTCCTCGAATCTTATCACCCTCATGTTATGGAATATCTCCTCGATGATCCCCATCGATTTTAATGCCCCCTCCCTCGTAAGCAGCCCTCTCCTAACACCTTTCCATAGGGCGTTTCCCAGCTCGTATATGGCTAGGTCTATGGTGATCTCGTCGGCGAGGGGTGTAAGCCTCCTCAGCTTGATTAGGAGATAGATGGAGCTGGCGTCGAAGATCATCGTCTCTCACGATCCTCCCTGATGCTTCTAACCACAAAGTCTAGTGGCATCCTCTCCAAAAGTGGGGCGATCTCCTCCAGCTCCCCCTCCAGCTCCCTCATCCTCGCCTCGGCGACAGCTCTCCTCAAGGCTTCTCTAACCACATCGGCCACCTTAATCCCCCTACGTCTAAGCTCCTCCTTCAACTCCGCTGGGATCTTCACGGAGATGGTTGCATAACGCCCCATCCCTATCTCAGCCGTAATGGTAACCCCTCATAGAGATATTAAGATTACCTATCTGTAAACCAAGAGGTAATAAATCATGGAG